>NZ_CP063832.1:3223125-3527500 GCF_023277925.1 Pseudomonas entomophila | reverse complement strand
GTGGTTCTGTATGGAAGGGCCATCGCTCAACGGATAAAAGGTACTCCGGGGATAACAGGCTGATACCGCCCAAGAGTTCATATCGACGGCGGTGTTTGGCACCTCGATGTCGGCTCATCACATCCTGGGGCTGAAGCCGGTCCCAAGGGTATGGCTGTTCGCCATTTAAAGTGGTACGCGAGCTGGGTTTAGAACGTCGTGAGACAGTTCGGTCCCTATCTGCCGTGGACGTTTGAGATTTGAGAGGGGCTGCTCCTAGTACGAGAGGACCGGAGTGGACGAACCTCTGGTGTTCCGGTTGTCACGCCAGTGGCATTGCCGGGTAGCTATGTTCGGAAGAGATAACCGCTGAAAGCATCTAAGCGGGAAACTTGCCTCAAGATGAGATCTCACTGGAGCCTTGAGCTCCCTGAAGGGCCGTCGAAGACTACGACGTTGATAGGTTGGGTGTGTAAGCGCTGTGAGGCGTTGAGCTAACCAATACTAATTGCCCGTGAGGCTTGACCATATAACACCCAAGCAATTTGCTCGTGCGAATTGCGGTGGTGAAGACGAAACGAACCGAAAGTTCGCGACGAACCACAAGATCACATATCCGAATTGGCTGGAGTATCCATCTGGATCTTCTGGCAACAGAATTTCTTGACGACCATAGAGCATTGGAACCACCTGATCCCATCCCGAACTCAGCAGTGAAACGATGCATCGCCGATGGTAGTGTGGGGTTTCCCCATGTGAGAGTAGGTCATCGTCAAGATTCATTTCGCAAAACCCCTATCTGCGCGAGCAGGTAGGGGTTTTGTCTTTGCGCGATCGAAACGCAGCCCCCTGTAGGCGCCGGCTTGTCGGCAAGGCCGGCGCCTACAGACGTTGTGACTCGAATGCCGGCACAGATCCTCACAATGGTCGTCTCCCATAATTCGAGTCAGAACACTAGAATAGAGCCGACGCATCCATTCAGAACTTCCATATGCCCAACCCTGCCGATCCCGAAGCGCTCGCACAATTGCCGCTGGACGAGCTCGTGGCCTGCCACGAGTGCGACCTGCTGATGCGCAAGGCGACGCTACAGAATGACGAGAAGGCCCATTGCCCGCGTTGTGGCTACGAGCTTTATGCTCATCGGCACAATGTGATCAATCGCAGCCTCGCCTTGGTACTGACAGCCTTGCTGCTGTATGTGCCAGCCAACTTCCTACCTATCATGCAACTGCATCTGCTGGGCCAGACCTCCGACGATACGGTCTGGAGTGGCGTGCTCGGGCTGTACAACTCGCAGATGCGCGGCATTGCCGTTGTCGTGTTCCTCTGCAGCATGGCAATCCCACTGCTCAAGCTGTTGTGCCAACTGTTTGTGCTGTTGAGCATTCGCCTGAACATTGGCCGCAGTTATGGCCTGCTGATCTATCGTATCTACCACCACTTGCGTGAGTGGGGGATGCTCGAGGTCTATTTCATGGGCGTGCTGGTGGCCATCGTCAAGCTGGTCGACCTGGCCGAGCTGAGTATCGGCCTTGGCCTGTTCTGCTTCATCAGCCTGTTGCTGGTCCAGGTATGGCTGGAGGTGGTGATGTCACCCCACCAGATCTGGGTAGCGTTGTCCGGGGAGGATGCCCATGCGGGCGATTGATGCGGGAATCCTGGTTTGCAACGAGTGCCACGAACTCAACCGGCACGAGCCCGACAGCACGTCGCAGTCGTGTACCCGCTGCGGTGCCGTCGTGCATGCGCGCAGGCCCAACAGCATCGTGCGTACCTGGGCGCTGCTGATCACGGCGATGGTGCTCTACATCCCGGCCAACGTGCTACCGATCATGACCGTCAGCGCCTTGGGCCAGGGCAGCCCCGACACGATCATGTCCGGCGTCATCACCCTGCTCAAGCACGGCATGCTGCCGATCGCCGCGGTGGTGTTCATCGCCAGCATCCTGGTGCCGACTTTCAAGCTGGTGGGCATCGCCCTTCTGCTGTACTCGGTGCAGCGTCACCAGCCGCTCTCGGCGCGTCAGCGCATCCTGATGTACCGCTTCATCGAATTCATCGGCCGCTGGTCCATGCTCGACATCTTCGTCATCGCCATCCTCGTGGCCGTGGTGAATTTCGGTCGCATTGCCAGTGTCGAAGCCAACCTGGGCGCCGTCGCCTTCGCCACCGTGGTGATCCTGACGATGCTCGCCGCCTTAACTTTCGATCCCCGACTGATCTGGGACAACACGGAGTCGGATGACGACCATGAGTGACTTGCCTACGGCTAAAACCCGCCCCGCTTCAAACTGGTCGGCCATCTGGATCCTGCCGCTGATTGCCCTGGCCATTGGTGGCTGGCTGGCCTGGCAGGCCTATCGCGACGCCGGCATCGAGATCCAGGTGCGCTTCGAGACCGGTGAGGGCATTGTCGCCAACAAGACCGAGGTTATCTACAAGGGCATGTCGGTGGGCAAGGTCACCGCCCTGGTGCTGGACAACAAAGGTGACAACCGAGGCGTCATCGCCACCATCGAGATGAGAAAGGAGGCCGGGCCGCACCTGACCACCGGTACGCGCTTCTGGTTGGTGAAGCCGAGCGTCAGCCTGGCTGGCATCTCAGGTCTGGAGACGCTGGTCTCCGGCAACTACATTGCCGTGGACCCAGGAGAGGGAGAGCTGACCAAGCGCTATACCGCGCTGAAAGAGGCGCCGCCCCTGTCTGATGAGGAGCCAGGCCTGCACCTGACTCTCAAGGCCGACCGGCTGGGTTCGCTCAACCGCGACAGTCCAGTGTTCTACAAGCAGATCCAGGTCGGGCGGGTGAAGAGCTATCGCCTGTCCGAGGACCAGGGCACGGTGGAGATCAAGGTGTTCATCGCGCCGGCCTATGCGAGCCTGGTGCGCAAGCACACGCGTTTCTGGAATGCCAGCGGGGTCAGTATCGACGCCGACCTGTCCGGTGTGAAAGTGCGCACCGAGTCGCTGTCGAGCATCGTTGCCGGCGGGATCGCATTCGCCACACCCGAGAACCGCAAGGACAGCCCACCCACTGACTCAAGCCTGCCGTTCCGCTTGTACGAGGACTTCGACGCCGCTCAGGCGGGCATCCGTGTGAAAGTGAAGCTGAGTGATTTCGAGGGCCTGCAGAAGGGCCGTACACCGGTCCTTTATAAAGGCATCCAGGTAGGCACGCTGAAGGACCTGAAGATCGAAGGTGACCTCTCCAGCGCCACGGCCGAGCTGACCCTGGATCCGTTGGCGGAAGACTATCTGGTAGAAGGAACGCAGTTCTGGGTGGTCAAGCCGTCCATCTCGCTTGCCGGTATCACCGGCCTCGAAGCGTTGGTAAAGGGCAATTACATCGCCGTTCGTCCCGGCGAGCCAGGGGCCAAGCCTCTGCGCGAGTTCGAAGCGCGTGCCAAGGCGCCACCCCTGGACCTGAAGGCCCCGGGCCTGCACATGGTGTTGTTCGCTGACACCCTGGGTTCGCTGGAGGTGGGTAGCCCAGTGATGTATCGCCAGGTGCGAGTCGGTAGCGTCCAGAGCTATCAATTTGCTCGCAACAGCAAGCGAATCCTGATCGGTGTGCACATCGAGAAGGAGTACGCCAACCTGGTCAATGGCTCCACGCGCTTCTGGAATGCCAGTGGCATTACCCTGACCGGCGGGCTTTCGGGCATCCAGGTCAAGAGCGAGTCGCTGCAGACCCTCATGGCGGGCGGTATCGCCTTCGACACCCCCAAGCCCGATGTGCCGCTCAAGCGCCGTATCCCGCGCTTCCGTCTGCATGAAAGCCAGGATGCGGCCAACCGTGCTGGTACTCTGGTTACCATCCGCGTCGAGCGCGCAGATGGGCTCAAGCCCGGTACGCCGATTCGCTTCCGCGGCCTCGATGTGGGCAGTGTCGAAAGTGTCGACCTGACGAGCGACCTACAGGCCGTATTGCTCAGGGCGCGCATTACACAGTCGGCGGAGCGTATCGCCCGTGCCGGGACGCAATTCTGGGTGGTCAAGCCTGCGTTGGGCCTGGTACGCACCGAGAACCTCGACACATTGGTTGGTGGCCAGTACCTGGAAGTGCTTCCGGCACTCAAGGACAAGGGGCCGCAGCGCGATTTCATTGCACTTGCCGATGCACCCGAAGTGAAAGGCGAAGAAGTCGGCCTGCCGCTGACCCTGAGTGCGCCACGGCGTGGCTCGATCAAGCCGGGCGTGCCGGTGACGTATCGCGAGGTCACCGTGGGCAAGGTCGTTGGCTTCGAGCTGGGGCAGACTGCCGACCGGGTACTTATCCACATCCTTATCGAGCCGCGTTATGCGGGCCTGGTGCGCGGTGGCAGCCGGTTCTGGAACAGTAGCGGGTTTGGCTTCGACTGGGGCCTGTTCAAGGGCGCCACGGTGCGTACCGAGTCCGTCGAAACGCTGATCGCGGGTGGCATTGCTTTCGCTACCCCGGACGGCGAACAGATGGGCAACCCGGCGCGGCCGCAGCAGACCTTTGCCTTGTTCGACAAGCCCGAGGATGCATGGTTGGAGTGGGCGCCGAAGATTCAGATCGGTAAGTGATTCGAGAAAAGGCCGCCTAGAGCGGCCTTCTTCCTGGCATCTGTAGGAGCGGCTTCAGCCGCGAAACAGGCACTGCGGTCTGTGGCACCCGCTTTGCGGGTGATCGCGGCTAAAGCCGCTACGGAATTTGGCGTCGAGGGAGATAAATCACAGGCATAAAAAAACCGACCCTAGGGTCGGTTTTTTCGACAAGAACGTCGCTTAGGCAGCTGCAGCTTCTTTCAGCGCCTTGATGTGGCCATTCAGACGGCCTTTGTGGCGAGCAGCTTTGTTCTTGTGGATGATGCCCTTGTCGGCCATACGGTCGATTACAGGCACAGCCAGAACGTAAGCGGCTTGCGCTTTTTCGGCGTCTTTTGCGTCGATGGCTTTGACTACATTCTTGATGTAGGTGCGGACCATGGAACGCAGGCTGGCGTTGTGGCTGCGACGCTTCTCAGCCTGTTTTGCACGTTTCTTGGCGGAAGGTGTGTTGGCCACCGTCGAGCTCCTCGAAAGACTTTAGGTAAATAGCAAACAAAATAGGCCGCGAATCATGCCGACGAGTCGAACGGATGTCAAGGCCACCTGCAAGGTTCCGCCGAGTGGTGGGTCGATGAGCGGAAAGATTCCTTTCTGCGGCGCGACCTGTAAACTCGGGAATTTTTGGCTCCCCTGCGAAGGCGCGGGAGTATCGCACATTCGGACGCTGTCTGGCAGCGCCCTCTGCCCTTGGCGTGAAACTTTTCGATGAACCTGCTCAAATCCCTGGCCGCAGTCAGCTCGATTACCATGATTTCCCGGGTGCTCGGCTTCGTGCGCGACACCATCCTGGCACGGATTTTCGGTGCCGGCGTCGCCACCGACGCCTTCTTCATCGCCTTCAAGCTACCCAACCTGCTGCGG
This sequence comes from Pseudomonas entomophila, assembly GCF_023277925.1. Taxonomy (NCBI): domain Bacteria; kingdom Pseudomonadati; phylum Pseudomonadota; class Gammaproteobacteria; order Pseudomonadales; family Pseudomonadaceae; genus Pseudomonas; species Pseudomonas entomophila. The sequence goes on along the minus strand of NZ_CP063832.1, from coordinate 3,522,082 downwards.
CGCATCTTCGCCGAGGGGGCGTTCTCCCAGGCGTTCGTGCCCATCCTGGCCGAGTACAAGACCCAACAGGGCGAGGAGGCCACCCGCACCTTCATCGCCTACGTGAGCGGCTTGCTGACCCTGGCCCTGGCCTTGGTCACCGTGATCGGCATCCTCGCCGCCCCCTGGGTGGTCTGGGCTACCGCGCCCGGCTTTGTCGACAGCACCGAAAAGTACGAGCTGACCACCTCGCTGCTGCGGGTGACCTTTCCTTATATATTGCTGATCTCGCTGTCGTCGCTGGCCGGGGCCATCCTCAACACCTGGAACCGCTTCAGCGTGCCGGCCTTCACCCCGACCCTGCTCAACGTGGCGATGATCGCCTTCGCCGTGTTCCTCACCCCCTACTTCGACCCACCCATCATGGCCCTGGGCTGGGGCGTGCTGGCCGGTGGCCTGGCGCAGCTGCTGTACCAGCTGCCGGCACTGAAGAAGATCGGCATGCTCGTGTTGCCGCGCCTGAACCTGCGCGATGCCGGTGTATGGCGGGTACTCAAGCAGATGCTGCCAGCCATCCTCGGGGTTTCGGTGAGCCAGATCTCGCTGATCATCAACACCATCTTCGCCTCCTTCCTGGTGGCGGGTTCGGTGTCATGGATGTACTACGCCGACCGCCTGATGGAGCTGCCCTCCGGCGTGCTCGGCGTGGCCCTGGGCACCATCTTGCTGCCCACCTTGGCCAAGACCTACGCCAACAAGGACCGCGAGGAGTACTCGCGCATCCTCGACTGGGGCCTGCGCCTGTGCTTCCTGCTGGTGCTGCCCTGCACACTGGCCCTGGCGATCCTCGCCGAGCCGCTGACCGTGGCGTTGTTCCAGTACGGCAAGTTCACCGCCTTCGACGCCGCCATGACCCAGCGTGCCCTGATCGCCTACTCGGTGGGCCTGCTGGCGATCATCCTGGTCAAGGTACTGGCACCTGGCTTCTATGCGCAGCAGAATATCCGCACGCCGGTGAGGATCGCGATCTTCACCCTGGTCTGCACTCAACTGTTCAACCTGGCCCTGGTCGGCCCGCTGGCCCACGCCGGCCTGGCCTTGGCGATCAGCCTGGGTGCCTGCCTCAATGCCGGCTTGCTGTTCTGGAAACTGCGCAGCCAGCGGCTGTATCAGCCGCAGCCGGGCTGGACGCTGTTCCTGCTCAAGCTGGTGCTGGCGGTCACGTTGATGTCCGGTGTGCTGCTGTTGGGCATGCATTACCTGCCAGCCTGGGCGCAGGGCGACATGCTGGCCCGTTTCCTGCGCCTGGGCGGCCTGATCGCGGCGGGCGTGCTGACCTATTTCGGCTGCTTGTTCCTATGTGGTTTCCGCCCACGGCATTTCGCCCGCAAGGCGATGCACTGAGGCGGTAAAAAGGGTCAGGCGTCGGTTTTTCGCATTCCATGCCCCGTGGTGGCGCTGCCGCCTGTCGCCAGCGCCCGGGTGTGGTTATAATCGGCCACTTTATGAGCAAGAAGCGCGTTATGCAGCTGGTTCGAGGTCTTCACAACCTGCGCCCCGAGCACCGGGGCTGTGTCGCCACCATTGGCAACTTCGACGGGGTCCACCGGGGCCACCAGGCGATCCTCGCGCGCCTGCGCGAACGCGGCCAGGCGCTGGGCCTGCCCACCTGCGTGGTGATCTTCGAGCCCCAGCCGCGTGAGTATTTCGCCCCCGACACCGCACCGGCCCGCCTGGCGCGCCTGCGCGACAAGGTCGAGCTGCTGGCCGGCGAAGGTATCGACCGGGTGCTGTGCCTGGCCTTCAACCAGCGCCTGAGCAAGCTCAGCGCCTGCGAGTTCGTCGAGCAGATCCTGGCCGACGGCCTGGGCGTGCGCCATCTCGAGGTGGGTGACGATTTTCGCTTCGGCTGTGATCGCGCCGGCGACTTTGGCTTCTTGGTCGAATCCGGCAAGCAACACGGCTTCACCGTCGAGGCCGCCAACACCGTGATCCAGGACGGCCTGCGGGTCAGCAGCACCGAAGTGCGCAAAGCCCTGGCCGATGGCGACTTCGAACTGGCCGAGCACCTGCTGGGTCGCCCCTATCGCATCACCGGCCGGGTATTGCACGGCCAGAAGCTGGCCCGCCAGCTTGGAACACCCACTGCCAACATCCAGCTCAAGCGCCGTCGTGTGCCGCTGGCCGGGGTCTACCTGGCTAGCATCGAGATCGACGGCAAGGCCTGGCCGGGTGTCGGCAATATCGGAGTGCGCCCCACCGTCAGCGGTGACGGGCGGCCTCACCTGGAGATTCATCTCCTGGACTTCGCCGGCGACCTGTACGGCCGGCGCCTGACGGTGGAATTCCACCACAAGCTGCGTGAAGAGCAGCGTTTCGCCTCCCTGGAGGCGCTGAAGTCGGCGATCGACGCGGACATCGCCGCCGCACGTGCCCACTGGCACGCTCAACCGCTAACGAAGAGCCTGAAATGACCGACTACAAAGCCACGCTTAACCTTCCGGACACCGCCTTCCCCATGAAGGCCGGCCTGCCTCAGCGCGAACCGCAGATCCTGCAGCGCTGGGACAGCATTGGCCTGTACCGGAAGCTGCGCGAGATTGGCAAGGATCGTCCGAAGTTCGTCCTGCACGACGGCCCGCCCTATGCCAACGGCAAGATCCACATCGGTCATGCGCTGAACAAGATTCTCAAGGACATGATCGTCCGCTCCAAGACCCTGTCCGGCTTCGACGCGCCGTATGTACCGGGCTGGGACTGCCACGGTCTACCAATCGAACACAAGGTCGAGGTCACCCACGGCAAGCACCTCACCGCCGACCGTACCCGCGAGCTGTGCCGCGAATACGCCGCCGAGCAGATCGAAGGGCAGAAGACCGAGTTCATTCGCCTGGGTGTGCTGGGTGACTGGGACAACCCGTACAAGACCATGAACTTCGCCAACGAGGCTGGCGAGATTCGCGCCCTGGCTGAAATGGTCAAGCAAGGCTTCGTGTTCAAGGGCCTCAAGCCGGTGAACTGGTGCTTCGATTGCGGTTCCGCGCTGGCCGAAGCCGAGGTCGAGTACGCCGACAAGAAATCCCAGACCATCGACGTCGCCTTCCCGGTCGCCGATGCCGACAAGCTGGCATCGGCCTTTGGCCTGGCCGCGCTGGCCAAGCCCGCCGCCATCGTGATCTGGACCACCACCCCGTGGACCATCCCGGCCAACCAGGCGCTGAACATCCACCCGGACTTCAAGTACGCCCTGGTCGACACCGGCGAGCGCCTGCTGGTGCTGGCCGAAGAGCTGGTCGAGTCGTGCCTGAAGCGTTACTCGCTGGAAGGCTCGGTCATCGCCACCGCTCCGGGTTCGGCGTTGGAACTGATCAACTTCCGCCACCCGTTCTACGACCGCCTGTCGCCGATCTACCTGGCCGAATACGTCGAGCTGGGCGCCGGTACCGGCGTGGTTCACTCCTCGCCGGCCTACGGTGAAGACGACTTCGTTACCTGCAAGCGCTACGGCATGGTCAACGACGACATCCTCACCCCGGTGCAGAGCAACGGCGTGTACGTCGAGTCGCTGCCGTTCTTCGGCGGCCAGTTCATCTGGAAGGCCAACCCGGCTATCGTCGACAAGCTCAGCGAAGTCGGCGCGCTGATGCACACCGAAACCATCAGCCATAGCTACATGCACTGCTGGCGCCACAAGACCCCGCTGATCTACCGCGCCACCGCGCAGTGGTTCGTCGGTATGGACAAGCAACCCAGCACCGGCGAGCCTCTGCGTGAGCGTGCGCTCAAGGCCATCGAAGAGACCAAGTTCGTCCCGGCCTGGGGCCAGGCGCGCCTGCACTCGATGATCGCCAACCGCCCGGACTGGTGCATCTCGCGTCAGCGTAACTGGGGCGTGCCGATCCCGTTCTTCCTCGACAAGCAGACCGGCGAGCTGCACCCACGTACCGTCGAGCTGATGGAAGAAGTCGCCAAGCGCGTCGAGCAGGAAGGTATCGAAGCCTGGTTCAAGCTGGACGCCCAGGAACTGCTCGGTGACGAAGCCGGCCAGTACGACAAGATCACCGACACCCTGGACGTGTGGTTCGACTCTGGTACTACTCATTGGCACGTGCTGCGTGGCTCCCACGACATCGGCCACGCCACTGGCCCGCGCGCCGACCTGTACCTGGAAGGCTCCGACCAGCACCGCGGCTGGTTCCACTCCTCGCTGCTGACCGGCTGCGCCATCGACGGCCACGCGCCGTACCGCGAGCTGCTGACCCACGGCTTCACTGTGGACGAGAACGGCCGCAAGATGTCCAAGTCGCTGGGCAACACCATCGAACCTCAGAAAGTCAACGACACGTTGGGCGCCGACATCCTGCGCCTGTGGGTCTCGGCCACCGACTACTCCGGCGAAATGGCCGTTTCCGAGCAGATCCTGCAACGCAGCGCCGACGCCTACCGCCGCATCCGCAACACCGCGCGCTTCCTGCTCTCCAACCTGTCCGGCTTCGACCCGGCCCGCGACCTGCTGCCGGCAGAGGACATGCTGGCCCTGGACCGCTGGGCGGTCGACCGCACCTTGCTGCTGCAGCGCGAGCTGGAAGAGCACTACAGCGAGTACCGTTTCTGGAACGTCTACTCGAAGATCCACAACTTCTGCGTGCAGGAGCTGGGCGGCTTCTACCTCGACATCATCAAGGACCGCCAGTACACCACCGGCGCCAACAGTGTCGCTCGCCGTTCCTGCCAGACCGCGCTGTACCATATCAGCGAGGCCCTGGTGCGTTGGATCGCGCCGATCCTGGCGTTCACCGCCGACGAGATCTGGCAGTACCTGCCGGGCGAGCGCAACGAATCGGTGATGCTCAACACCTGGTACCAAGGCCTGAGCGAACTGCCAGCCGATTCCGAGCTGGACCGCGCCTACTGGGACCGCGTGATGGCGGTCAAGGCGGCGGTCAACAAGGAGCTGGAGAACCAGCGCACCGCCAAGGTCATCGGTGGCAACCTGCAGGCCGAAGTCACCCTGTTCGCTGAGGAAGGCCTCACCGCCGACCTGGGCAAGCTGGGTGACGAACTGCGCTTCGTGCTGATCACCTCGGCCGCCAGCGTCGTGCCGTTCGTCCAGGCACCAGCCGACGCCGTGACAACCGAAGTCGAAGGCCTCAAGCTGAAAGTCGTCAAGTCCGGCCACGCCAAGTGCGGCCGTTGCTGGCACTTCCGCGCCGACGTCGGCAGCCACCCGGAGCACCCGGAAATCTGCGCGCGTTGCGTCGACAACCTGAATGGCTCCGGTGAGGTGCGCCACTATGCCTAATGCTTCCGCGGGGCGCTTCGGGCGCCTTGCCTGGCTCTGGCTGAGCCTGGTGGTCCTGGTCCTCGACCAGGCCACCAAGGTCTACTTCGAGGGCGCGCTGAGCCTGTACCAGCAGATCGTGGTCATCCCCGACTACTTCAGCTGGACCCTGGCCTACAACACCGGCGCGGCGTTCAGCTTCCTCGCTGACAGCTCCGGCTGGCAGCGCTGGCTGTTCGCGCTGATCGCCATCGTGGTCAGCGCCGTGCTGGTGGTCTGGCTCAAGCGCCTGGGGCGCAACGAGACCTGGCTGGCCGTGGCCCTGGCACTGGTGCTGGGTGGCGCGCTGGGCAACCTGTATGACCGCGTCGTGCTGGGCCACGTGGTCGACTTCATTCTGGTGCACTGGCAGAACCGTCACTACTTCCCGGCCTTCAACCTGGCCGACAGCGCCATTACCGTGGGTGCGGTGATGCTGGCGCTGGACATGTTCAAAAGCAAGAAGTCCGAGGAAGCCGTCCATGACTGAGACCCGTATCGGCCAGAACACCGAAGTCACCTTGCACTTCGCGCTGCACCTGGAAAACGGCGATACCGTCGACAGCACCTTCGACAAGGCCCCGGCCACGTTCAAGGTCGGCGACGGCAACTTGCTGCCGGGCTTCGAGAGCGCCCTGTTCGGCTTCAAGGCCGGTGACCAGCGCAAGCTGACCATCGCCCCGGAGAACGCCTTCGGCCAGCACAACCCGCAGAACGTGCAGGTGATGCCGCGCTCGCAGTTCGAAGGCATGGAGCTGTCCGAAGGGCTGCTGGTGATCTTCAACGACGCCGCCAACACCGAGCTGCCAGGCGTGGTGAAGGTGTTCGACGACAACCAGGTGACCATCGACTTCAACCATCCACTGGCCGGCAAGACCCTGAACTTCGAGGTGCAGATCCTCGACGTGAAGGCCTTGTGAGGCGGGAGCCGAGCATGCAAATCAAACTCGCCAACCCGCGCGGCTTCTGCGCGGGGGTCGACCGGGCGATCGAGATCGTCAACCGCGCCCTGGAAGTCTTCGGCCCGCCGATCTATGTGCGCCACGAAGTGGTGCACAACAAGTTCGTGGTCGAAGACCTGCGCAACCGTGGCGCGGTGTTCGTCGAAGAGCTGGACCAGGTGCCGGACGACGTCATCGTCATCTTCAGCGCCCATGGCGTTTCGCAAGCCGTGCGCCAGGAAGCCGCCGGCCGCGGCCTGAAGGTGTTCGACGCCACCTGCCCGCTGGTGACCAAGGTGCATATCGAGGTGGCCAAGTACAGCCGCGACGGCCGTGAGACCATTCTCATCGGCCACGAAGGGCACCCGGAAGTCGAAGGCACCATGGGCCAGTACGACGCTAGCAACGGCGGCGCCATTTACCTCGTCGAGGACGAGAAGGACGTCGCCGCCTTGCAGGTGCGTAACCCGGACCACTTGGCCTTCGTCACCCAGACCACCCTGTCGATGGATGACACCAGCCGGGTGATCGACGCCCTGCGCGAACGCTTCCCGAACATCGGTGGCCCGCGCAAGGATGATATCTGCTACGCCACGCAAAACCGCCAGGACGCCGTCAAGCAACTGGCCGACGAGTGCGACGTGGTACTGGTGGTCGGCAGCCCCAACAGCTCCAACTCCAACCGCCTGCGCGAGCTGGCCGAGCGCATGAGCACGCCGGCCTACCTGATCGACGGCGCCGAGGACCTGCAACGCAGTTGGTTCGATGGCGTCCAGCGGATCGGCATCACCGCTGGGGCCTCCGCCCCCGAGGTGCTGGTGCGCGGCGTGATCGACCAGCTCAAGGCCTGGGGCGCGACCGGCGCCGAAGAGCTCGATGGGCGCGAGGAGAACATCACCTTCTCCATGCCCAAGGAGCTGCGGGTGCGCTCGCTGATCTGACTCAGGGGCCTGTGCAGCGGCGGCCCTCGTCGCTGCGCAGGCTGACTCTGCCACTGGGGCTCAGCACCACCTGGTGGCGGCTGAGCAGGGTGGCACGCTGGCAGATGTCCAGCGTGGTACCACCGAACCCTTCCCCTAGCGGTGCGCCGCGCCTGCTGAATCTCACCTCCCTGGCTGAACTCGCGGATATCCTCAGTGACCGTGCCAGCCGATGCTCGCGCAGCAGTTGCCCGTTGTGCTCCAGCGACACACGCCACCCCTTGCTCCAGTCGCCTTCCAATGGTCTGACCCGCACCGCCTGTTGCCGCAACGTGGCTTGGTTGCGAGCGGAACGTAGTGCTTGTGCCAACTCCCGGGCCGTGGCCGCTTGATGAAGTGTTTCGCTGAAAGCCCTGTAGGCCGACGTACCGAGATGCGTCAGAAGGCTTGCCACCGCCAGTGCGCACATCATTTGTATCAGTGTTACTCCCTGTTGCCTCACCGTGCATTCCTCTCTGGACCTGCTTCGCTGAAGCTTCCGGCTACATGGCCAAGGACGCCAGTCAGCCGGTTCAGGCAAATGGCGAGGAAAGCTCCCGGGAGGGCAGGGAATGCAGGTGAGGGAAGCGGGCATGACACTGCTGGAGGTGTTGCTGGCGATGGCCGTGCTGGCGCTAGGGGTATTTGCATCGGCGGCCCTGCAACTGCGCAGCCTGCAGGTAAGCGATAGCGCGCACCTCGATGGCCAGGCTGTGCAGATTGCCCAGAACATACTGGAGCGGGCGAGGGCTGTCGGTTCGCTGACGGCGGGTGAAGAAGCCGCCTGGCGGTCCCAGGTGGTGGACGTGTTGGGCCCGTCGGCCGAAGGGCGGGTGAAGCGGGCGGCGGGCGAACTGACGCTGGAGCTTGACTGGTCGGCACCCGGTGACGCGCAGCGCCCCTCGCTGAGCCTGCAGGGCAAGGTGTGGCCGTGAGAAGGCGCCAGAACGGGCTTGGCCTGATCGAGGTCTTGCTGGCCCTTGCACTGGGGCTGCTTTTGCTGACAGTGGCAGGCCAGCTGTTCGGATCCGCCCACCAGGCTTGGCAGCTGCAAGGTGTGAAGGCACGTCTGCAGGATGATGCCCGGCTTGTCTTGCAGCGCCTGTCGGAGGATGTCCGCATGGCGGGCATGTTCGGCTGCTTGCGCCTGGACCCCGAGGACTTTGCCGACCCGCTTGCCGCCAGGGCTTTTGCCAGGCCCATCGAGATCACCAGCGACAGCCTGACGCTGGTGGGGGCCGAGCTGCCCGGTGTGCTCGGGGTTGCGGACTGGACCGTGCTGACCGATTGCCGCACCTGGGCGAGGGTCGAGGCCGGGCCTCATTTCGCAGGCCCGCAGGTCCTTGCGATACCCGTCCGTCGAATAGGTTATCGCCTGCGAAATGGCAGCCTCATGTTCACCACCAACGCCCAGCATGTCAGCCTGATCGACAACGTGCGGGCGTTTGAGGTGAGTGAAGTCGAAACCGGGGAGGGGCTGCGTGTGGATATCCGGCTGATCCTGCACGATAGGCGGTACGGGCTGGAACAGCGCCATGAAATGAGTGTGGCCGTGCGCAATCCGTGGGGCGGCGCATGAGCGGGCAGCGAGGCGTGGTCCTGTTGACGGCGCTGACCCTGAGCCTGTTGCTTGGCCTGCTCAGTGCCATGGCGTTGCAGGAGGCGCTATTGCAGCAGCGCCTGGCGGGCGAACAGCGGAGCGCGGCGCGGGCCTTCGAGCAGGCAGAAGCGAGCCTGGTCGAAGGGAGCTGGTTGCTGCTCGATGTACCACCGGCCTTATGCCAGGCCTGTCTGCCACCGGATTTGCCCGAGGGCGAGCCTGGCCTGCCTTGGTTGCCTACAGCGAGCGGGTTCGTGCTGCTGCAGGCGCTGGGGGAGAGTACGCGCGCAGCCGGGAGGCCCCAGGCGGAGGGGGTCACCCTGTTCCGGGTAACGGCCTTCAGCCGACAATCACGGGGCCGGCAATTCCTCGAGGCTGTATATGCCGTGGACGGCCGGCTGCTCTCGGGACGGGTCAGCTGGCGCCAACGCCTCGCGGAGCATTGAGATGCAGCGTGGCCTTGGTCTGATCGAGTTATTGATTGTCGTGGCGCTGACCGGCATGCTGGCAGCCATTGCCTACCCCAGTTACAGCGACCAGCTTCGGCGCGCCGCGCGCATTGAGGTGGCCGGCCTGCTGCAGGATGTTGCCTTGCGTCTGGAGCAGCACCGTGCGCGCGTCGGTGAGTACGTGGACAACGAGCAGTTGACCACGCCACTGCCAGCCGGCAATCGCTATTACCGCCTGCAGGCCCGGCGCGACAGCGAGACGTTCACGTTGCTAGCAATTCGCCTGCCGGATTCGCTTATGGCACACGATCGCTGTGGCGATTTCCAGCTCGAGCATACGGGCATGCGCGGCAATCCAGGCGGTGGTGAAGACACCGTGGCCTGCTGGGGAAGCTGAAGATCAGAAGGTGCCCGTGCACCGTGGATTTACTTCAGGTGTTGGATCGAACGATGAGCAAGCAAGTAGTGATTGTCGGCGGGGGTGTCATCGGCCTGCTGACGGCGTTCAACCTGGCGGCTGAGGTCGACCGGGTGGTGGTGTGTGACCAGGGTGAGGTGGGCCGGGAATCTTCGTGGGCGGGTGGTGGCATTGTCTCGCCCCTTTATCCGTGGCGCTACAGCCCGGCGGTGACCGCGCTTGCGCATTGGTCGCAGGACTTTTATCCACAGCTGGGCGAGTGCCTGTTCGCCAGCACCGGGGTCGACCCCGAAGTACACACCACCGGGCTCTACTGGCTGGACCTGGACGATGAGGCCGAGGCGCTGGCCTGGGCCGCGCGGGAGCAGCGCCCGCTGAGCGCGGTGGATATTTCGGCGGCCTACGATGCGGTACCGGTGCTCGGGGCGGGCTACCAGCACGCGATCTACATGGCCGGAGTGGCCAATGTGCGTAACCCGCGCCTGGTCAAGTCGCTCAAGGCCGCGTTGCAGGCGCTACCCAACGTCACCCTGCGCGAGCACTGCCAGGTCACCGGTTTCGAGCAGAATGGCGGGCGTGTCACGGGCGTACGGACCGGTGATGGCGTGCTGGCCGCCGATGAGGTGGTGCTCAGTGCGGGTGCCTGGAGCGGCGATCTGCTGAAAACGCTGGGGCTGGAACTGCCGGTGGAGCCGGTGAAGGGCCAGATGATCCTGTTCAAGTGCGCCGAGGACTTCCTCCCCAGCATGGTCCTGGCCAAGGGGCGCTACGCCATCCCGCGCCGTGATGGGCATATCCTGGTGGGCAGCACCCTGGAACACGCCGGTTATGACAAGACCCCAACCGAAGATGCACTGGAGAGCCTCAAGGCGTCGGCCATCGAGCTGTTGCCTGCGTTGGCGGATGCCGAGGTGGTGGGGCATTGGGCCGGTCTGCGTCCGGGATCGCCTGAAGGTATCCCGTACATCGGCGCTGTGCCGGGGCAGGAAGGCCTGTGGCTGAACTGCGGCCATTACCGCAATGGCCTGGTGCTGGCGCCGGCGTCGTGCCAGCTGTTCAGCGACCTGTTGCTGGGGCGTGAGCCGATCATCGACCCTGCGCCTTATGCGCCTGAAGGTCGTCTGGGCTGAGGCCTTCGGACGATACTGCGCGCGCTCTGCAGGAGCGGCTTCAGCCGCGAAGCAGGCACCGCGGTACCTGGCGCCAGCTTTGCTGGTGATCGCGGGTAAACCCGCTTCTACAGGGCCTGGGCGGGTTTCATGGGGTCAGCGTTGCTGGCCCGGCCCTTGCTGCAAATGCTGCTGGCTGCAATACCATTCCTTGCCCTGCTGCAACGCCCGGTCATTGGGCAGGTGCACGCCGCAGTGGGCGCAACGCACCATCTTCAGTGGGTCCTCCAGCCGTGGTTCGGCGGGGGACTGCTGGCTGGTCTTGAACTTGCGCCACAGCCAGAACGCGGCGGCGATCAGGGCGATCCAGAAAAGTAGGCGAACCATGGTGTCCAGCTTGTCGAGAAAAGAAGCCGACAGTCTAGGATGCGGGCAATAAAAAAGGGAGGCCTCAGGCCTCCCTTTCTTTTTTGCGCTGGTGATCAGTCGAACAGACCGAAGGTCATGTAGCTGAACCACGAACGGTCCTGCTCAGCTTCCTTCGGACCTGCCGGCAGGATCGGGTCGCCGTTTTCGTCTTTGGGCAGCAGCTCTTCCGGCATCTCGGAGCGGGCGTCCTGGAACTGCTTGACCACATCCTGGTTGGCGCGGGTCTCGCCCGGCGGCAGCGGGGTCTTGGTATCGATCAGGCCTAGAGTGGCTTTCGACAGCCAGGAGCGGTTGCCGTTCTCGTCCTGTTTGACGACGAACTGGCCATCGACCAGGCTCGGGTGGTCCGGGTAGTTGAGCTTGAGGGTCTCGAGGCTGGTGGCGGCCAGCTCGTCCAGGTGCATGTGCTGGTACGACTCGACCATCACCGCCAGGCCGTCGCCCACCGACGGGGTTTCCTGGAAGTTCTCGACCACGTAGCGGCCACGGTTGGCGGCGGCTACATAAGCCTCACGGCTGAGGTAGTAGTTGGCCACGTGGATTTCGTAGGAGGCCAGCAGGTTGCGCAGGTAGATCATGCGCTGCTTGGCGTCCGGCGAGTAACGGCTGTTGGGGAAGCGGCTGGTGAGCTGGGCGAACTCGTTGTACGAGTCGCGGGCCGCGCCCGGGTCGCGCTTGGTCATGTCCAGCGGCAGGAAGCGCGCCAGCAGGCCGCGGTCCTGGTCGAACGAGGTCAGGCCTTTGAGATAGTAGGCGTAGTCGACGTTCGGGTGCTGCGGGTGCAGGCGGATGAAGCGCTCGGCGGCGGACTTGGCGGCCTCGGGCTCGGAATTCTTGTAGTTGGCGTAGATCAGCTCGAGCTGGGCCTGGTCGGCGTAACGGCCGAACGGGTAGCGCGACTCCAGGGCCTTGAGCTTGTTCACGGCGCTGGTGTAGCTGGAGTTGTCCAGGTCGGCCTGCGCCTGCTGGTACAGCTCGGCCTCGCTGAGGTTCTCGTCAATGACTTCCTTGTTCGAGGAACAGGCAGCGGTGAGCCCGAGGATGGCGATCAGCAGCAGGTGTTTCACTTGCATGGCGGCTTGCGTCCCTTTGACGGCCGCTGTCTTGGGCGGTGCCGTCCTGTTATGATGAGCGCCCCCGGCCAAACCCCGGGGCAAAAGAAGCCGTATTTAACCACAAGCGCGCAGCCGAAACCAAAGGCTGAACGCCCGTCGATTCGAGCATGTCCGAGATCATTCAACTTAGCGCAGAGGTCCCGTCCGAACTGGGCGGCCAACGCCTCGACCAGGTCGCCGCCCAATTGTTCTCCGAGTACTCGCGCTCGCGCCTGTCCTCGTGGATCAAAGATGGCCGCCTGACCGTCGATGGCGCGGTGCTGCGGCCGCGCGACACCGTCCACAGTGGCTCCATCCTGGCCCTCGAGGCCGAGCAGGAAGCCCAGGGCGAATGGGTGGCTCAGGACATCGAGCTGGACATCGTCTACGAGGACGACCAGATCCTGGTGATCAACAAGCCCGCCGGGCTGGTGGTCCACCCGGCGGCCGGTCACCCCGACGGCACCCTGCTCAATGCCCTGCTGCACCATGTACCGGACATCGTCAACGTGCCGCGTGCCGGTATCGTGCACCGTCTGGACAAGGACACCACCGGCCTGATGGTGGTGGCCAAGACCCTGCAGGCGCAAACGAACCTGGTCGACCAGCTGCAGAAGCGTTCGGTCAGCCGTATCTATGAATGCATCGTGGTGGGCGTGGTGATCGCCGGTGGCAAGATCGACGCCCCGATCGGCCGCCATGGTGGCGAGCGCCAGCGCATGGCGGTCACTGACGGCGGCAAGCCGGCCGTCAGCCACTACCGCGTGCTCAAGCGTTTCCGGTCGCACACCCATGTGCGGGTCAAGCTGGAAACCGGCCGCACCCACCAGATCCGCGTGCACATGGCGCATGTCGGTTATCCGCTGGTCGGCGACCAGACGTATGGCGTGCGCTTCCGCATTCCACCGGCCGCCAGCGTGGCCATGGTCGAGGCGGTGAAGAACTTCCCGCGCCAAGCGCTGCATGCGCGCTTCCTGGCATTGGACCACCCGACCACCGGCGAACGCATGGAATGGGCCTCGCCGCTGCCGGACGATTTCCTCTGGCTGCTGTCGCTGCTCAATGACGACCGCGAGAGCTTTATCGGATGAGTGGCCTGACGCAGTCGCTGATCTTCCCCGACTGGCCGGCCCCGGCCTCGGTTCGCGCCTGCGTCACCACCCGCGAGGGCGGCGTCAGCCAGCCGCCCTACGCCTCCTTCAATCTTGGCGACCATGTGGGCGATGACCCGCTGGCGGTCGCCGAGAACCGTCGCCGCCTCAGTGATGAGTTCACAATCCAGCCCGCCTGGCTCAAGCAGGTGCACGGCCTGGTGGTGGCGGATGCCGACCCCGCCGTGGTCGCCGAGGCCGACGCCAGCTGGACCGACCAGCCCAGCGTCGCCTGCACCGTGATGACCGCCGATTGCCTGCCAGTGTTGTTCTGCGACCGCGCCGGCACCCGCGTGGCCGCCGCCCATGCCGGCTGGCGCGGTTTGGCGGGCGGTGTGCTGGAGGCCACGCTGGATCGCTTGGCACTGCCGCCTGAAGACATGCTGGTGTGGTTGGGGCCGGCGATCGGGCCACAAGCGTTCGAAGTTGGTTTGGAGGTGCGCGACGCTTTCACGGCCGTGCACCCTGAAGCGGCCGATGCCTTCGTGGCGGGCGAGCGCCCAGGCAAGCTGATGGCCGACATCTACATGCTGGCGCGGATTCGCCTGGCGGCGCGGGGCGTCACCGCTGTTTATGGCGGTGGGTTCTGCACCGTCAGCGACCCGCGCTTCTTCTCGTATCGCCGCACCCCGCAAGGTGGGCGTTTCGCTTCGCTGGTCTGGTTGCAGCCACGCTGAGCCTGGGTTCGCCGGCAAGCCTGCGCGCACTAACCCCGTAGGAGCCGGCTTGCCGGCGAAAGGGGCCTGACAGGCGATCACCAACCGCCTGACCTTTGTCAATCCCGCTACGCTTGAATCTTCCAGAATCAGCCTTATCTATTGGTCATCTCAGGCAGGTTCATCATTAAAGGTGCTGTCCATCGCTCCGCCTGCCCTTTAAAAGGAAGGTATCCCCCATGCGAATAGACCGACTGACCAGCAAGCTGCAACTGGCATTATCCGATTCCCAATCCCTGGCCGTGGGCATGGACCACCCGGCCATCGAGCCCCTGCACCTGCTGCAGGCGCTGATCGACCAGCAGGGCGGCTCCATCAAGCCGCTGCTGATGCAGGTCGGCTTCGACATCAACAGCCTGCGCAAGGCGTTGACCAAGGAGCTCGACCAACTGCCGAAAATCCAGAACCCCACTGGCGATGTGAACATGTCCCAGGACCTGGCACGCCTGCTCAACCAGGCCGACCGCCTGGCCCAGCAGAAGGGCGACCAGTTCATCTCCAGCGAGCTGGTGCTGCTCGCCGCCATGGACGAGAACAGCAAGGTCGGCAAGCTGCTGCTTGGCCAGGGCGTGAGCAAGAAGGCCCTGGAGAACGCCATCAACAACCTGCGCGGCGGCGCGGCGGTGAACGACGCCAACGCCGAAGAGTCGCGCCAGGCCCTGGACAAGTACACCGTCGACCTCACCAAGCGCGCCGAAGAGGGCAAGCTGGATCCGGTGATCGGCCGTGACGACGAGATCCGCCGCACCATCCAGGTGCTGCAACGCCGTACCAAGAACAACCCGGTGCTGATCGGCGAGCCCGGCGTGGGCAAGACCGCCATCGCCGAAGGCCTGGCCCAGCGCATCATCAACGGCGAAGTGCCGGATGGTCTCAAAGGCAAGCGCCTGCTGGCCCTGGACATGGGCGCGCTGATCGCTGGCGCCAAGTACCGCGGCGAGTTCGAAGAGCGCCTAAAGGCGCTGCTCAACGAACTGAGCAAGCAGGAAGGCCAGATCATCCTGTTCATCGACGAACTGCACACCATGGTCGGCGCCGGCAAGGGCGAAGGTGCCATGGACGCCGGCAACATGCTCAAGCCGGCCCTGGCCCGTGGCGAGCTGCACTGCGTCGGCGCCACCACGCTCAACGAGTACCGCCAGTTCATCGAGAAGGACGCCGCCCTCGAGCGCCGCTTCCAGAAGGTGCTGGTCGAAGAGCCAAGCGAGGAAGACACCATCGCCATCCTGCGTGGCCTGAAAGAGCGCTATGAAGTACACCACAAGGTGGCCATCACCGACGGTGCGATCATTGCCGCAGCCAAGCTCAGCCACCGTTACATCACCGACCGCCAGCTGCCGGACAAGGCCATCGACCTGATCGACGAAGCCGCCAGCCGCATCCGCATGGAGATCGACTCCAAGCCCGAAGTGCTCGACCGCCTCGACCGTCGCCTGATCCAACTGAAGGTGGAATCCCAGGCGCTGAAGAAAGAAGAGGACGAAGCGGCGAAGAAGCGTCTGGAGAAGCTGACCGAGGAAATCGATCGCCTGGAACGCGAGTACGCCGACCTCGAAGAGATCTGGGCCTCGGAAAAAGCCGAGGTGCAGGGCTCGGCGCAGATCCAGCAGAAGATCGAGCAGGCCCGCCAGGAGCTGGAAGCCGCCCGTCGCAAGGGCGACCTCAGCCGCATGGCCGAGCTGCAGTACGGGGTGATCCCGGACCTGGAGCGCAGCCTGCAGATGGTCGACCAGCACGGCAAGACCGAAAACCAGTTGCTGCGCAACAAGGTGACCGAGGAAGAGATCGCCGAAGTGGTCTCCAAGTGGACCGGCATCCCGGTAGCCAAGATGCTCGAAGGCGAGCGCGAGAAGCTGCTGAAGATGGAGGCGCTGCTGCATGAGCGGGTGATTGGCCAGGACGAGGCGGTGACCGCCGTGGCCAATGCCGTGCGCCGTTCCCGTGCGGGGTTGTCCGACCCGAACCGTCCCAGCGGCTCGTTCCTGTTCCTCGGGCCCACTGGTGTGGGCAAGACCGAACTGTGCAAGGCGCTGGCCGAGTTCCTGTTCGACACCGAAGAGGCCATGGTGCGCATCGACATGTCCGAGTTCATGGAGAAGCACTCCGTGGCTCGCCTGATCGGCGCCCCGCCAGGCTACGTGGGTTATGAAGAGGGCGGTTACCTGACCGAGGCCGTGCGCCGCAAGCCGTATTCGGTGGTGCTGCTCGATGAGGTGGAAAAGGCCCACCCGGATGTGTTCAACGTGCTGCTGCAGGTGCTGGAAGACGGTCGCCTGACCGACAGCCACGGCCGTACCGTGGACTTCCGCAACACGGTGATCGTGATGACCTCCAACCTTGGCTCGGCGCAGATCCAGGAGCTGGTCGGTGATCGCGAGGCGCAGCGCGCGGCGGTGATGGATGCGGTGGGTTCGCACTTCCGTCCGGAGTTCATCAACCGGATCGACGAGGTGGTGGTGTTCGAGCCACTGGGACGCGAACAGATCGCCGGCATCACCGAGATCCAGCTCGGCCGCCTGCGTGGCCGCCTGGCCGAGCGCGAGCTGTCGCTGAGCCTGAGCCCGGAGGCGTTGGACAAGCTGATCGCCGTGGGTTACGACCCGGTGTATGGCGCGCGGCCGCTCAAGCGTGCTATCCAGCGCTGGATCGAGAACCCGCTGGCGCAGTTGATCCTCGGGGGCGAGTTCCTGCCGGGGGCGGCGATCACCGCGAAGGTGGAGGGCGACGAGATCGTCTTTGCCTGATCACCGCCATCACGAAGAGCCCCGCGCAAGCGGGGCTTTTTCATGTGCGGCAGGCCTCCGACAGCAGGCGATAACCCCTGTAGGAGCCAGCTTTGCCGGCGAAGAATGCCCCGTTTACTCAAGGTGTTAGATAACTTGCTGAAAATTTTGAAAAAAAGCTTGCACAAAACTCAGAGTGCCCCTAATATTCGCCCCGCTGTCAGGCACTGAGCGAATCACCAGCAACATCGGAGATCGCAAAACAACTTACAAATCAGTAAGTTGAATGAAAAAAAGTGGTTGACAAGCAAAACGAAGAATGTAGAATAGCCGGCCTCAGCAGCGACAACGCGAAAGCGAAGCAGCTAAAGAGTTCGAAGCTAACACAGCCTTCGGAGTTGTACCGAAGTTCAGTTCCGCGATAGCTCAGTCGGTAGAGCAAATGACTGTTAATCATTGGGTCCCTGGTTCGAGTCCAGGTCGCGGAGCCAATCTCGGGGTGTAGCGCAGTCCGGTAGCGCGCCTGCTTTGGGAGCAGGATGTCAGGAGTTCGAATCCCCTCACCCCGACCATTTTCCGGGTCGTTAGCTCAGTTGGTAGAGCAGTTGGCTTTTAACCAATTGGTCGTAGGTTCG
Organism: Pseudomonas entomophila; assembly: GCF_023277925.1. NCBI lineage: Bacteria > Pseudomonadati > Pseudomonadota > Gammaproteobacteria > Pseudomonadales > Pseudomonadaceae > Pseudomonas > Pseudomonas entomophila. The sequence continues at coordinate 3,504,559 of NZ_CP063832.1, read as the reverse complement.
AATCCTACACGACCCACCATGTAAAAAGGGCATCTCGAATGAGATGCCCTTTTTCTTTTGTCGGTTGAAAAGTTGCCATTAGGTTTTAACGGGGCCGAGTGACCCGCGGGCGTTGCGCTAGACCTGCTGCGTGCACGCGTCGAACCACTGGTAATTGTCTTTTTGAAACACGCTGAATTGGCTTGGTAACCTCTCCGACTTCGAAGGGCGGCTATCATGCGCCGGCCTTTCCCCGGAATGGTGGTGGAAAAGCTGGGGGCGACCATCTCGCCGCGTTTAGTCTTTGCATGGAATGGACCTCCGCAACCCAGTCGTTGCTGGAGCTCGTCAACTGAGTTTAGGGATGAATGGGTGATCTGGTTTCTGGAAGGGCAGTCGAGTCAACGTGATGTAGTCGCTGGGGCAAAGCAAGCGCTTGCATCCGAGGTGCGGGTCTTTGCCTCCCACAGGCAGAGCCGGCCAGAAGTCACCGGCGGTGCGGATGTCAGCCTCATGGAGCCCGCGGATGCCGGAGCGCGGCTCGACTGGATAATCGAGACAGCGGTCAGTCAGGGCATCAAGGTTGTCGTTGCCGGCCGCGAAGGCCGTGTCTTCGAAGCCCAGCGACAACGATTCGAGGCCCGGGGCCTGGATCTGGTCACTGGCGGCCTGTCGCTGCAAACCTTTGACCTGGTCGATGACAAAAGCCGATTCACCGCCGAAGCCGAGCGTGCTGGGCTGGCCTGCGTTCCGGCTGTCACCGTGCTGGATGGTGAGGCGCTGAGCGAGGCCTATGAACGCTTACGTGCCAGTGGCGAGGTCTGTGTGAAGCCTGCCGTGGGTATTTATGGGCAAGGGTTCTGGCGCTTCAGGGAAGGCGCTGATCCGTTCCGTTGTTTTGCCAATCCAGATGCCCGTGAAGTGGACTTCCAGACCTACCTGCGCGCCTACCGAACAGGTGCCGAGCGGCCGCCGATGCTGGTGATGCCCTATATGCCGGGCAGTGAGTGTTCCATCGACATGGTGTGCGAGTCCGGGCGCCCCGTGGCTTATGTCGGCCGCCGCAAACAGGGCCTTTATCAGTGCTTCGAGCGTGATGGCGCCGCAGTCGAGCTTGCGTTGCAAGCGGCTCGGCATTTCCGCTGCGATGGGCTGATCAATGTCCAGACCCGGGATGATGCCCGTGGCATTCCCCATTTGCTCGAGATCAATCCGCGTTACTCGGGGGGGATCGGTTACACCCGCCTGGCGGGCGTCAACCTGCCAGGTATTTTCGCTACCCGGCGTTTGGGTTTGGCAGAGCCAGTGAGTGAATGGCGACCGAATGTCAGGGTAAAACCGGTGACGATTGCGGTGGATATGGCAAGCTGATATTAAAACGCCGGCCAAGTTGTTACAATTTTGCCTCAGTGGCATGGATAGAGATTCAAGGAGCGAAGCAGGGATGATGGTGCTGGCGCCTGGCGCGAACACTACATTGGGGGCCGTTCAGTGCTCCTGGTCACTGGAATGTGGCAACACCACGGCGTTTGGCGAGTATGCGGCGTGCGCGTTGCTGCCCGTGGATGACAAGCGCCTGCCCAAGGGTGATGCCGCCCTTTTCCAGGTCGACCAGCCGTGGATGGAGTGGAGCGGCACCCAGGAACGGATTGGCTGCAAGCTTGACCTTGGCAAACTGCCGGCAGGTGCCGACCGCGTGCTGCTGGTGGTCTATACCTTCTCTGCGGCCGGGCCGGTCAGTGAGCTGAGATCACTTCGGCTTCAGGTCGACAACCAGATCGAATTCACACCAGAGCTTGCCGATCACGGTGAGTCAGCGCTTATCATCGGCGAATTCTACTGTCGCAATCAGCAGTGGAAATTCCGCGCGCTGGCCGAAGGTTCCGCCTATGGACTCTCGGCCCTAGGCCGCAGGATCGGGCTGTCCATCGACGATAGCCACCCCCTCCGAGGCCCCGGTAACGGCGGCTCTAATCGCGCTTGCAGCAGTGCCACCGGCACGGGTTTCGCCGTGACCGGCACGCACATCCTTACCTGCGCCCATGTCATAGAGGGCATGCAGGAAATCCACATCGCCTCCTTTGAAGGCCGTCACAAGGCCGACCCTGTGGTCGTCGACTCGCGCAATGACCTGGCGCTGTTGCGCATCCAAGGCGCGCCGCCGTTCAAACCGGTGAGTTTCCGTGACGGGCAAGGCTGCGATCTGGGTGAAACCGTGGTCACGCTCGGTTTCCCCATGGCGGGGTTTGCCGGTGGTGGCATGCATGTGACCCAAGGTGGTGTTTCGGCACTGTTCGGGCTGCATAACGATGCCAGCCTTCTGCAGTTCACCGCCCCGATCCAGCCGGGCTCGAGCGGCAGCCCGCTGTTCGACAGTTCCGGCACGGTGGTGGGGATGGTGACCTCCACCGTCCCTGATGCACAGAACATGAATTTTGCCGTCAAGGCCGGGCTGGCCCTGGCATTTCTCGATGCCTGTGGCATCACGGTTGCCCGCAACCCGACAGGGCAGTCCTACACAACCGCACAGCTGGCCAGGGAGGGCCAGCAGTCGTTGTGGAAGATCGAGGCGCGCAACCCATAGCACCCCATTAAATAGAAACATCAGGATTAGGTGCGGGGCCTCGGCTCGGCATCGGACTAGGAAGCCATTGATGGAAAGCAACGTAGTACCCACCTCCCTGTGCGTACAACTCAAGCGCGGTGTGCTTGAGGTCAAGATCGAGGACACCGTCCTGCCTGCGGCCGAGCTGTTCGGCTTCGCCGAGCGCCGCAACCCCAAACGGGCATTCCTGTTCGTTTCCAAGGTCCTGGGGCGTCATATACCGGTGCGTCCCGCCGTGATGGCAGCCAGCTTCGACAGTCTGGCAGCAGAGATTCCCGATGATCTGCCTGGCCCGGTGCTGGTTATCGGCATGGCTGAAACCGCTGTCGGTCTGGGCGCCGGTGTGCATCGGGCCTACAGTGCCAAACGCAGCGACTGCATCTATATCACCAGTACGCGTCATCCCCTCGGTACCGAACTGTTCGCAAAGTTCGAGGAGGAGCACAGTCACGCCAGCGCACACCTGATTCATTTGCCGACTGACCCCGAGACCCGCCAGCTGATGCTGCAGGCACGTTCGTTGATCCTGGTGGACGACGAAGCTTCGACCGGCAAGACGTTCATCAATCTCTACCAGGCATTGCTGGACGCCGGTCTGCAACAGCTGGAGCGCGTGGTCACCTGCGTGCTGACCGACTGGTCGGCCGGAGCGGTCGGCCGGGCAATCGGCAGCCGGGCCCGTTCGGTCTCGCTGCTCGAGGGCAGCTACGCGTTCCACGAAGACCCGACAGCCCCGCTGCCGGATATGCCGGATGTCGCCGCCGTTTCCATCGGCGCGTGGCCGCTGTCGCCCAAAGGCGACTGGGGGCGGCTTGGGGTTCGCCACGTCGAGGATACCCTGGCTCCCGGGCTGCAGGTTCGTCCTGGCGAGAAAGTCATCGTGATCGGCACCAGCGAGTTCGTCTGGCGGCCGTTTCTTCTGGCCGAGCGCCTGGAGCGTGTGGGCGCGGATGTGCATTTCAGCTCGACCAGCCGATCGCCGATCGCCCTCGGCCATGCCATTGGCCACGCCTTGTCGTTCTCGGACAACTACGGCCTGGGGATCCCCAACTTCCTCTACAACGTGCGCCCCGGTCAGTTCGACCGGGTGCTCGTCTGCTCGGAAACGCCGGCTCCGGCGGTCTGCGCGCAACTGATCGAGGCACTGGGCGCGGAGGTCATCGTCGATGAGCACTAAGCGCCCACTGGTATTCGTCGATCTCGACGACACCCTGTTCCAGACCGCCCGCAAGATGCCCGAAGGCATTCCCAGGGCGGTGGCGACATTGGATGTGAACGGTCAGCCCAATGGCTACATGAACCCTGTACAGCAGGCGTTCGTCGACTGGCTGCTCAGTTCAGCCGATGTCGTACCGGTAACCGCGCGCAGCGTTGAGGCCTATGGCCGGGTGCGCCTGCCGTTCAGCCTTGGGGCGATCTGCTCTCACGGCGGTACCTTGCTGGGTGGCCAAGGGCAGTTGGACAGCGACTGGCATGAAGTCATGGTCGACGCACTGGCCCCATTCCAGGAGCGCCTGAACCTACTGAGCGAGACCACCCTGCGGATCGGTGAGGCGCTTGGTTTCTCCCTGCGGGGCTGGGTGGTGGAGGAGAACGACCTGCGCCATTACGTGGTGACCAAGCATAACGGTGTCGATGACACGGTGCTGGTCACGGTCCTGGCTGAAGTTCGCCGACGCGGGCTGTTGGAAGGCATGCACGTACACGCTAATGGCAACAATCTGGCGTTCCTGCCGCAAGGCCTGAGCAAGCGCCTGGCGGTCGAGGAATGGCTGCGCCGTGATCGCGCCCGGCACGGCGAGCGCCCGGTGCTGGGGTTCGGTGACAGCATTACCGACCTGGGCTTTATGAACCTCTGCCATCTGTGGGCCACACCGGCCCGCAGCCAGTTGGCCAATGCGGTCGAGGGGTTGCTCCATGACTGATGCGCTGGCCATGCTGGACACCGTCGGCAGCGGCAGCTATGCGCCTGCGGATGTGCATTTTCTGCTTCGCCCGATGCAGATCCGGGAGACCGACGTGGCGGAGAAGGAGCGGCTGATTCAATCCAATCAGAAGCATTACTCCGAAATGATCAGCCGAGAGCATGCCCCAGGTGAGGTCCACATGGGGCTTTATGCCAAGGCCCTGGCGCAAAATGGCCGGCGCATGGCGGCGGAGGTGCAATCGCTGGCGAAGGCACTGGATGTCGCATGCACCGGCCCTGATATCGCGCTGGTTTCGTTCGTGCGTGCCGGCTTGCCCTTGGGGGTCCTCCTGCGCCGCGCACTGGTCGGGTTGGGGCGTGAAACTCATCACTACGGCGTCAGTATCGTCCGTGATCGCGGCATCGATCATGTGGCATTGGAGATGATCATCCAGCGCCACGGCGCGCAGAACATTGTCTTCGTCGATGGCTGGACCGGCAAAGGGGCGATCGCCGGCGAGCTTCGCCGCACCTTGGCCACCGATGCCCGGTTCCAGGGCGAACCTCGCCTGGTTGTCCTGGCCGACCCTTGCGGCCAGGCCTGGATGGCCGCCTCGGCGGAGGACTGGATCATCCCCTCCGGCATTCTGGGGGCCACGGTCTCTGGCCTGGTATCACGCTCGATCTGGCCCGCCGATGGTGGCCTGCATGGTTGCGTGGTCTACGACCACCTTGCCGTGCATGACGTCACACGCAGCTTCATCGAGCAGATTGAATGCGAACGCGGCGGCTTAAGCGAGGTGGCACCGGTCGCCCCTTGGTCGTTTGACGCGCGCCAGCGTTTGCAGGCGCAAGCGAGCACGGTGGTGCGTGATCTCGCGGCGCGTTTTCAGATCGGTAACCTGAACCGGGTAAAACCGGGTATTGCAGAAGCAACGCGCGCTGTCCTGCGCCGCGTCCCCGACCATGTTCTGGTACGCGACCGTAATGACAGCGACGTGCAGTTGCTGCTGCACCTTACAGAGCGTGCAGGGGTCACTGTCGAGGCGTGCGGTGAGCAACTCGGCCCTTACCGTGCGGTCACCATCATTCGGAGCGTCAACCGATGAAAGCGATTTCGCCGTTTGCGCTGGGCGCCACGTTGTACATGCCCGCCACGCGCTCCGATATTCTCGAGGTGGTGTTCGGTATTCGGTTCCCCGAGCTGCGCTCGTTTGTGGTTTGCCTCGAAGACGCCGTGGCACAGATCGACGTGGACAGTGCGCTGGCGAATCTGCGTACCTTGCTGCTGGAGATCGATGTTCGGGGCGGGCGTGGCGAAGGCGGGCCATTGTTGTTCGTGCGGCCTCGTGACGCCCAGATGGCGGCGGTTCTCAACGACTGGCCGCTGATGAAGCATATCGATGGGTTCGTGGTGCCGAAGCTGACCATGCAAAGCCTCCCTACCTGGGAGCAGGCGGTCAGCAACCCAGAGCTGCTGCTCATGCCGACCCTGGAAACCGCCGACGTCTACAATCCTGGAGCCATGACCGAACTGGGCCTGGCACTCAAGGCCAGCCTGGATCAACGCATCATCGCCTTGCGAATCGGTGGCAACGACCTCATGGGCTGCCTAGGTTTGCGCCGCAATCCGGCAACCACGCTGTACGCTACTCCCATGAGCTATGTCATTCCCATGTTGGCCGGTGTCATGGGGGCCCAGGGCTTCGCGCTCACCGCGCCGGTGTTCGAGCAACTGGCTTCACCGCACCTTCTACAGGAAGAGCTCGAACTGGACATCGCCCATGGCCTGGTGGGCAAGACCGCCATTCACCCCAATCAGATCAGCCTGATCCAGGACACTCTGCGGGTCAGCCTGGAGGACCTGAATTGCGCCCGGTTGATCGTCAACGATGTCGCGCCGGCGGTTTTCAGGCACAACGACGCGATGTGCGAGCCGGCGACCCATTTCAAATGGGCGCAGAACATTCTCGAGCGTGCGCGCTGGCACGGTGTCAAGCCTGCTGAACCCCACGTGCATGAGACCGCCATGCGCCTGGCGGAGGCCCATTGATGAGCCTGAGTGTGCTTGAAGCAGGCCCGAAAGAGGCAAAGGTGCTGTCGGTCTTCGACTTCGATGGGACGCTGACCCGTCACGACAGCTTCGTGCCGTTCCTGCAATTCGCCTTCGGCAAGCGCGAGTTCTCGCGACGCCTGCTCAGGATGGCGCTGCCCAGTCTCAGGTATGTGGCACGCGGCATGAGCCGTGACGACCTCAAGGCGCAGTTGATCCGTACCTTCCTGACCGGCGTGCAGGCCCAGTGGGTGACGCACAAGGCCGAACTGTTCTGTCAGCGCGCCTGGCCCCGGCTGATGCGCCCCAGCGGCCTTCACGCGGTGGCCGCCGAACTTGCATCTGGCGCTCAGGTGACGCTGTGCTCGGCGTCGCCGGCATTGGTGCTGCAACCATTCGCCGAGCGGCTGGGGATCCGGTTGATCGGCACTGAGCTGGAAGTGGTAGAGGGCAGGCTGACCGGGCGCATCCACGGCAACAATTGCCGGTGCGAGAACAAGGTGCTGCGCCTGACCGCCGAGTATGGCCCGCTCACCGAGTATCGCTTGCGTGCCTGGGGGGACACCCGGGGCGATCACGAGCTGCTCGCCGCCGCGCAAGACCCGCACTGGCGACATTTTCATCCGGCGTGGCGGCGTACTCGCCCGCGCTTTAACACGGCAGGGAGCCAGGGACCGGTAAGGACCGCGGACTCCCGTTTGAACACTGAAGATCAACAAGGAGCGTAATCATGGCACTCACCCTGAGCAAGAATCAGAGCATCTCGCTGGAAAAGACCGCAGGAACTGGCCTGACCTCCGTCAGCCTGGGCCTGGGTTGGGACCCGGTGAAAGCGACTGGCGGCTTCTTCAGCAAGCTGTTGTCCGGTGGCAGCAATGACTCGATCGACCTCGATGCTTCGTGCATCGTGCTCGATGGCGATTTCCAGCCTGTCGACGTGGTCTGGTTCCGCCAGCTGGCTTCGCGGGATGGCTCGATCAAGCACTCCGGCGACAACCTCACCGGCGAAGGTGACGGCGATGACGAAACCATCTACGTCGACCTGCAGCGCCTGCCAGCCGATGTGAAACACCTGGTCTTCACCGTCAACAGTTTCCGAGGGCAAACCTTCGACCAGGTCGAGAATGCCTATTGCCGGATTGTCAACGAATCGGGCAAGCGCGAACTGGCGCGTTTCAACCTGGCAGAAAAAGGCAGTCACACCGGCGTGGTGATGGCGAGCCTGAGCCGCGGCGGCAATGGCTGGGAGTTCAAGGCGATCGGTCGTTCCACCAACGGCCGCACTGCCGAGGATCTGGTAAACCTGGCCATTGACGCGGTGCGCTCATGACGACCTTGGCCCCGGGCGGAAATGCGCCGGTAGCCACCGGCCAGTTACGTGTCGATATCAGCTATTCGCCGATCGCTGGCGCGGATATCGATGTTTCGGCGTTCGCGCTCACGCCATCCGGCAAGGTGCGTGGCGATGGCGACATGTGTTTCTACGGGCAGACCAGCATCCTCGGTGGCGCTGTTCAACTGGTCTCGTCCGCCAGTGGCCGGGTCGAGTTCACGCTCGACCTGGGGCGGGTCGACCCTGCCGTGGAAAAGGTCGCGCTCACCGCGACCATCTATGAGAACAAGGCGGCGTTCGACCGGGTCAGCACCCTCGCATTGTCCGTCTCCGGCGGTATCGAAGCCCAGATTCCAACCCGCGGCATGAGCGAAACGGCACTGATCCTGGGCGAGTTCTATCTGCGTCAGGGCGCCTGGAAGTTCCGTTGTGTGGGGCAGGGCTTTGCCGGTGGCCTGGAGCCGCTGGCCCGGCACTTCGGGGTCGAAATTGCCGCCCCCAGCCCGACTCCGGCTCCTGCCCCGGTCGTTGCGCCGCCGCCCGCGCCCAAGCCTTCGGTCAGCCTGAGCAAGGTCACCCTCGACAAGACCCGTTCGAGCATCAGCCTGGAAAAAACCGCTGCCGGGTTTGGCGAGATCAAGGTCAACCTGAACTGGAACCAAGGCCAGGGTAGTGGCGGCCTGCTCGGTGGCCTGCTGGGCAAACGCAATGCGATCGACCTGGACCTGGGTTGCCTGTTTGAAATGCAGGACGGTTACAAAGGCGCGATCCAGGCACTCGGCAGGCGCTTTGGCGACCTGCGCGAAGAGCCTTACATCCAGCTGATGGGGGACGACCGCACCGGCGCGGTGGCGGGCGGTGAATGGCTGCACATCAACGGCCAGTTCTGGGGCGAGGTCAAACGCATCCTGATCTTCGCGTTCATCTACGACGGTGCTCCCAACTGGCGGGCTACCGACGGCGTGGTGACCATTTTCGTGCCAGGCCAGCCCGAGATCGAAGTCCGTATGAACGAGGAGGGGGGCCGCCACGGCATGTGCGCGATCGCCCTGCTGGAAAACGTCAACGGTGCCGTGAAGGTTTCGCGCCGTGTCGATTTCCACCCGGGCCATCAGGATATGGACCGAGCCTACGGCTGGGGCATGAATTGGAAAGCCGGCTCCAAGTAACCATCCGATCAAGGCGGGCCACAGCGCCCGCAACGAGGGAAACAGCATGCTCGAATGGCTGAAAACCAATGCGACCAAAGCCCGGGAAACGTTGACGACGGAAGTCGCCAAGTACAAGAACCGAGCTTTCATGGAGGCGATCGCCAACGGTTGCGCGCTGATGTCGGCGGCTGACGGCGAGATCAAGTCCGAAGAAAAGATGAAGATGACCGGCTTCATCAACAACTCTGCAGAGTTGAAGGTGTTCAACCTGGCCGATGTGATCAAGGTGTTCAGCGACGCCTGCGCGAAGTTCGAATTCGACTTCCAGATAGGGCAGGCCGAAGCCTTGAAAACCATCAGCAAGGTCAAGGGCAAGGACGGGGAAGCGCGCCTGCTGGTCCGTGTGGTTTGCGCCGTCGGGGCCTCCGATGGCGATTTTGATGACAAGGAAAAGGCGATCGGGCGCCTGATTTGCCTGGAGCTGGGCCTCAATCCAGCTGATTTCGAACTTTAAGGACTTCCACTTTGGAAACGACAATTGGCTTCCCACCGCTGACCATGGCGGTATTCGTTGGCATCGCGCTTGGCGCGCTGCTGCTGGACATGGTCACCCACCGCGATGACAAGCCCATCACCCTTGCCGGGGCGTCGATCTGGTCGCTCTTCTGGGTAGCGATTTCCCTGGCGTTTGCCGCGTTCCTTTACGTCCAGCACGGGCCGCAGGTGGCCAGCCTGTTCGTCACCGGCTATGCCCTGGAGAAAGTCCTGTCGGTCGACAACCTGTTCGTGTTCATGGCGATTTTCGCCTGGTTCAAGGTGCCGGATGGTCTGCGCCACCGCATTCTCTACTGGGGCATCATCGGTGCCATCGTGTTCCGTGGCGTGTTCGTGGCCATCGGCACCGGCCTGTTGGCGTTCGGCCCGTGGGTCGAAATCGTCTTTGCCCTGATCGTGGCCTGGACGGCGGTGATGATGCTCAGAAGCGGCGGTGACGATGAAGAAGAGGAAGACTATTCCCAGCACATCGCCTATCGCTTCGCCAAGAAGCTGTTCCCGGTCTGGCCCAAGCTGTATGGCCACAACTTCTTCGTCAGCCGCAAGAAGCTCGAAGCTGAAGTGCGCAAGCCGGAGAACCAGGGCATGAGCCTCGCAGCCAAGGGCGGCCTGTTTGCCACGCCGTTGTTCCTCTGCCTGGTGGTGGTCGAGGTGTCCGATGTGCTGTTCGCCTTCGACTCGGTCCCGGCGGTCATCGCGGTAAGCCGTGAGCCGCTGATCGTGTACTCGGCGATGCTCTTCGCGATTCTGGGCCTGCGTACCCTGTACTTCGTGCTCGAGGCCCTCAAGCGCTACCTGGTGCATCTCGAGAAGGCAGTCATCGTGCTGCTGTTCTTCATTGCCGCCAAGCTTGGCCTCAATGCCACCGACCACCTCTTCCACCACGGTATCAGCATCGACCCGAACACCAGCCTGATCATCGTGTTGGCGGTACTTGCCATCGGCATCCTGGCCAGTGTGCTCTTCCCGGAAAAGGAAGAAACACCGGCCGCAAACCCTTAACTCAGTAGCAATCACAAGGAGTTGTTCTCATGGCACTGACTCTTCAAAAGGGCGGCAACCTGTCCCTGTCGAAAACCGACCCTAGCCTGACCAAGATCCTGGTCGGCCTGGGCTGGGACCCACGCGCCACTGATGGTACCGAGTTCGACCTGGACGCCAGCGCCTTCCTGCTGAACGGCACCGGCAAGGTCCGCAGCGAAGCCGACTTCATCTTCTACAACCAGCTGCGCAGCCAGGATGGCTCGGTCGAGCACACCGGCGACAACCGTACCGGTGCCGGCGACGGTGACGACGAAGTGGTCAAGGTCGACCTCAGCCGCGTGCCTGCGGATATCGACAAGATCGCCTTCACCGTGACCATCCACGACGCTGAGGCGCGCCGCCAGAACTTCGGCCAGGTCGGCAACTCGTTCATCCGCATCGTCAATGAAGTGACCGGTGTCGAGATCGTACGTTATGACCTGGCCGAGGACGCCTCGATCGAGACCGCGATGATCTTCGCCGAACTCTATCGCAACAACGGCGAGTGGAAGTTCCGCGCTGTTGGCCAAGGCTATGCCGGCGGCCTGCGTGCCCTGGCCAATGGCTACGGCATGAACTTCTGATCGCCCATCCCTATCCAGCAAGGAAATCACACCATGGCTGTAAGTCTGTCCAAAGGCGGTAACGTCTCCCTGTCCAAAGAAGCTCCAGGCCTGAGCGAAGTCATCGTCGGCCTGGGCTGGGACCCACGCGTTACCGATGGCACCGAGTTCGACCTCGACGCCTCTGTGTTCGTCACCGGTGAGAGCGGCAAGGTGCTGAGCGACGCCGGCTTCATCTTCTACAACAACAAGAAGTCCGCCGATGGCTCCATCGAGCACCTGGGCGACAACCGCTCGGGCCAAGGCGAAGGCGATGACGAGCAGGTGTTCGTCAAGCTCAATGGCCTGGCAGCCGAGGTGAAGAAGTTGGTGTTCGCCGTGACCATTCACGATGCCGAAGGCCGCAAGCAGTCGTTCGGCCAGGTATCGAACGCCTACATCCGCGTGCTGAACAAGGCTGACGGCAAGGAAATTGCCCGTTATGACCTGTCTGAAGATGCCTCCACCGAAACCGCGATGATCTTCGGTGAGCTGTATCGCCACAACGACGAGTTCAAGTTCAAGGCCATTGGCCAAGGCTTTGCTGGTGGCCTCAAGCCGCTGGCCGAAGCCCATGGTGTGAACATTGGCTGATTGACCTTCGGGTAAAGGAAAGCCCCGGCCTGGCCGGGGCTTTTTTGCATCGACAGTCAGGGAAAGGGTTCAGCCACGGGCCGGATCGATAAGCTATCAACAGGAAACGAAGGACATGATCAGCAATAGCATCAGATGGGGTTTGGCGTTGGGCGGGGTGCTGGCGCTGGCCGGCTGCGATGCCATGACCGACTACAAGCTCTCCATGGCCAGGCAGGCCCTGCGTGAGGAGTGTTTCGGCAACTTCACCAACAGCTGCGTGAGCAAGACGATCGACTACAACATCCAGGTACTGGAGGCCGTGCCGCTCGCCGGGCCGAAAGACAAGGAAGGGCTGATCGCCATGTTTGGCGACAAAGGCTGGGCGCTTTACCAGGAGGCCGAAGAAGAGGTCAAGGACGAGGTGATCGAGGTCCTGGAGAAGAAACGCCCGGGCATCTTTTCGCGTTGGGTGCTCGGAGATGCCCAGCCGTTCGATGGCAAAGGTGTCATCGAGTTCGCCCCGAGCGACCTGCAAGAGATCAAGGCCCAGGTCGAGCGTATCTACATCGCCAAGGTCAAGGCCGCTGGCCTGCAACCGGACAAGGCCGCTGCCGCCAAGTACGGCGAGGCGCAGAGTCAGGCCTCGACCCCGGTTGCACCTGAACCCGCAGCCTCCCCCGTGGTGGCTGCCGAACCGGTAAACACGCCTGCCGTTGCCGGCAATCGCGCATTCGTCACTCTCGACGCAGCCATGCAGGCGTTGATCGCGCAGGAAACCGCGAGCGACGGTGGCAGCGAATACCCGGAAGCTCGCCAGCAGGTCCAGCTCGACCTCAACGGCGATGGCGTGGAGGACGCAGTCGTGCTCTACACCATTGAAGGGCAGGGCGGCGGCAACAGCGCCTACCAGGCGCTGGCCGCCTACTATCACGGCAGCGATGGCTGGCAGTTGCAGCAGACCTTGGTCGTCGGTGGCGCCACGCAACTGCAGCGCGCCGGCCCCGAGACGATCACCGTGAAAGTACTGTCCCATGCCGATGATGACCCACGCTGCTGCCCAAGCCTGGAGACCGAGGTGAAGTACCGCTGGACCGGCTCGACCTTCGCCGAGCAGCCCGCGCCGAGCCAGAACGCCGGCTGACAAGCAGGGTTCAGGCGACGATACCTTTGGCCGCGGCGTCCTTCAGCCAGGCGGGGAACTCAGCCATCAACTGGTCGTAGAGTTGCTCCTCGCTGATCTGATGCAAGTCGTCCAGGGCGAAGAACCCACAGTTGTCGACGATCCGCCCCGGCATGTCATCGAGCTTTTCAAGAATGCCGTAGCCCCTGCCACCGAGGCCCACGAACTGCCAGTACAGCGGCAGCTTCGCCGCCTCGGTCATCAACCGAGAGATCTTGCGGTTCTCCGAGACACCGCCATCGGAAATGAACAGCACGAACACCGGGGAACGGTCGCCCGAGGCGAGATAGTGTTCGATAACCTGCTCCATCACCCTGGGCTCGTCGTTGATACGGCGGCCGACGTCCCAGTCGCGCCAGCCGTCATGGTCGGTGTCGATGAACGCTGTGTGGTTGGCGAGCGTGATGCTGGACAGTTTCTGTGGCTTGGCGGCAAAGGCCCAGCAGTCGATGGCGCCGTCGTCGTCGAAGTGCACGGCCAGTGGCAGCAGGCGGTTGACCACCTCCTGCACACGGCCTCGGGAGTACTGGCCGTTCATCGAGCCCGATGCATCGAGAATCAGCGCGACCCGTGCCTGCACTTTGTCCAGCCTGGCCTTTTCCAGGCTGACCTGGGCTTTCTTCGCCAGGCTGACCAGGTGCGGGGCACTGGCCGCCACTTTCTTCTCCAGCGACAGGGTCGTCACCTGAATCGGCGCCGGAGCCGGCTCGTCGGCGACTTCAGCACCGAAATGCCGGACCAGCGCCGCCAGGCCCTCGTTGAAACCCTGCAGGTTCGACATCAGGCGCCACTGGCCATCTTTTCGATAGATATCGGCCAGCATGACGGCCTTCTCGCCAGAAAACGTCGTACCCGAGAACGAGCAGGTGGCCACGGTGCGGCCGTCAGCATCCTTGACCGTGAAGGCACTGGAACGCAGGTCACGCATGGCACCATGGCCGTCGATGGTGGCAGTGAACACCAGGCGATCAATGGTGGCAGGCAAGCCGGCGAGGTTGAGGGAAAACTCCCCGGGTGTGACCTGGCGCACGCTGGCGCAGGGGCTGGCCGGCTGATTGAAGAACACCATGTAGCGATCGTCCGATAGTTTGCCCTGGGCATCGAGGCCGAAGCAGGCACAGTCCACCGTGTGTGGCGAGGCGATACTGAGGGAGAACGACAGGGCTTGGCCCTGGATGAGGTTGGACAATGGCAGGCGTTGCCCTTGATTGATCTGCATGAAGCACTTCCTTGAGATACCGCGTCCTGTTGCGCGCCCGGTGAGCCTGACGTATCGAGGCGGCGCTGGGAAGCCCTGAAGCTCGCCGCGCCGAAGGCAGGCGGAGGGATGTCCGTTTGTCGGCGCGCAGGAAATGGAAGACTGTGCATGTCGCGCGGGCGCCGTGGTTTTCTTGCTAGCATTCGGGCTTCACTCGCAGGAGCGCCGTTTCATGTCCCTCAAAGCCCGTGTGTTCATCGCCACCAGCCTGGATGGCTACATCGCCCGTGAAGATGGCGGCCTCGATTGGCTGATGGGCGCCACCCAGTCCAGCGATGACCATGGCTATGCCGGGTTCATGGCGGGGGTCGATACGTTGGTGATGGGGCGGGGGACGTTCGACAAGGTCATGACCTTCGGCCAATGGCCTTATCCAGATGTGCGCGTCGTGGTGGTCAGCAGCACACTACCCGCGTTGCCTCAACATTCGCCCGAGCGGGTCGAGCTGCACCCTGGGCCGATCCCGGCCTTGCTCGAGCATTTGCGGGCCACGGGCGCGAAGAGCCTGTACCTGGATGGCGGCAAGCTGATCCAGGGGTTCTTACGCGAAGGGTTGGTGGATGAACTGACCATCACCCACATTCCCGTGCTGCTGGGGCAGGGGATACCGTTGTTTGGCGGGTTGGCGAAGGATGTGCTGTTGCAGCACATGAGGACGACCAGCTACGAAAGTGGGTTCGTGCAGAGCACGTATCGCGTGGTCAAGTAAACAGTAGCGGCCGCGTTGATTCGGCTCGATCTCTGTAGGTGCGGCTTCAGCCGCGATCACCCGCATGGCGGGGGCCAGGCACCGCAGTGCCTGCATCGCGGCTGAAGCCGCTCGTACAGAGCAGCCTCAAGGGCTAGAAGCCTCAGTGCAGCTTCAGGCGCGGCTCGGTGCCCCGGCCAATCTTGCTGCCCAGCATCAGCATCAAGGTACGGAAGGTCCCGTACAGCGCCATCTGGTGCATCCGGTACAGCGACACATAGAACATCCGCGCCAACCAACCCTCCAGCTTCACGCTGCCCATCAGGTTACCCATCAAGTTGCCCACCGCCGAGAAGCGCGACAGCGACACCAGCGAGCCGTAGTCCTTGTACGCGTAGGTTGGCAATGGCTTGTTCTCCAGGCGCGCCTTCAGGCTCTTGGCCAGCAGCGAAGCCTGCTGGTGCGCGGCCTGGGCCCGTGGCGGCACGTTGCGGTCGCTGCCCGGCTGCGGGCAGGCGGCGCAATCGCCGAAGGCGAAGATATTGTCGTCGCGGGTGGTCTGCAGGGTTGGACGCACCACCAGCTGGTTGATGCGGTTGGTCTCCAAACCGTCGATGTCCTTGAGGAAGCCCGGCGCGCGAATGCCCGCCGCCCACACCTTCAGGCTGGCCTGGATCACTTCGCCGGCCGCTGTCTTCAGGCCATCCTCGGTCACTTCGCTGACCGCGGCATTGGTCATCACCGTCACGCCGAGTTTTTCCAGGGTCTTGTGCACCGGCACGCTGATGCGCTCGGGCAGCGCTGGCAGCACCCGTGGGCCGGCCTCGATGAGGGTGATGTGCATATCTTTCGGCTGGATCTTGTCCAGGCCATAGGCCGCCAGCTCGTGGGCGGCGTTGTGCAGCTCGGCCGCCAGCTCCACGCCAGTGGCACCGGCACCGACGATGGCCACGCTGATCTTCTCGCTGGCCACGTCGCCCGCGTGGGCGCGCAGGTAGTGGTTGAGCAACTGCTGGTGGAAGCGCTCGGCCTGCTTGCGGCTGTCGAGGAACAGGCAGTGCTGCGCCGCGCCCAGGGTGCCGAAGTCGTTGGTGTTGCTGCCCACGGCGATCACCAAGCTGTCGTAGCCGAGGGTGCGCGCAGGCAGCAGCTCGCGGCCCTCGTCGTCGAGGGTCGCGGCCAGCTGGATCAGTTTGCTCTCGCGGTCCAGGCCGCTCATGCGCCCCATCTGGAAGTTGAAGTGGTTCCACTTGGCCTGGGCCACGTAGTTCAGTTCGTCTTCCGAGGAGTTCAGCGAGCCGGCCGCCACTTCGTGCAGCAGTGGCTTCCAGATGTGCGTCAGGTTGGCATCAACCAGGGTGATCTCGGCCTGTTTGCGCTTGCCCAGGGTTTTACCCAGGCGGGTCGCCAGTTCCAGGCCGCCGGCGCCGCCGCCGACAATCACGATGCGATGAGTCATGGGGATATCTCACAAGTTTTACGGAATTCGTGGGCACAAGGCCCGGCCGCGTCCGGCACGAGGGGAGGGCGAGCGCAAGGCAGCTCATAGCACCAGTCCACTCAGCAGGCGGCTCAACAGGCCCAGACCGATGGTCACGGCCACCACCAGCAACAGCAGCAACAACGGCCGGAAAGGCCTGCGCTCGACACGATGCTGGGGGGCACTCAAGTACTCATCGACGCGACGCTGATCTTCAGGATTCAGGCGGCTGGTCATGGTGGGCCTCGTCAGATAGACGTTGGTGGATGCGTAAACGCTACAGCGCCCACGCAAACGCATGGGTCGAATGATAATGCTTTCTATCCCTGGCGCCGAGTGTACGTGATCGCAAACACACCCGGCACTGGATCAAAGACTGATCCCAACGTCGAAGACGATGCTGCGCCCCAGGTTGCCGCGCAAAAAATCCGGCGCGTCCGGGTGGGCGAACAGCACCCGGGCGAAGGTCGGCCCCACCAGCGACAGCGACCGCCAGCCCTGGCGCAGGTACTCGGTGGGCGGCGGGAAATGGCTGTTGAGGTCCAGCACCTCGCGTTTGAGGCTGGCGAAGGCGATGATGTCCAGCTCGCCCAAGTCCAGCCCGCGTTCACGGTAGTTGTGCGATTTCTTGCGCAGCGTGGGCGCCAGGCGCGCCAGCAGTTCCTGGGCGCTGATCCTGCGGGGCCGCTGCTCGCGGCGCACCAGCTGAGCCAGGGAAAACGCGCTGCGCCGCCGTTGCAGCTCCTCGCGCCACTCGTCGTTGAGGCGGCGGCCCTCGTCTAGCACGAAGAACACCTCGAACGCCGCGTCGCGGAACAGCACATCTGGCGGCTCTTGCCCGGCCGGGGTGAAGTCCTCGCTGCGGTAGGCAATGTTCAGCCCTTGCAGCAGACGCTGGCAGACCCAACGCTCGCGTTCCCATTTGCGGGCATTGGACAGGAACGCATTGGCTTGTTCGGCCTGGATGGTAAGCAGGCGCAGGTAGTCTGAGTCATCCATGGGGACAAGCTTAGCGCTCTCCAGCGAACAAAGGGTTACAGTTGTTCAGTGTGCGGGAGCGGAGAGGCCGCTAGATCCACTTGGCGCACCGAGGCCACTACCTTTCGAAGGGCCTATGAGACCATCATCTTTGAACTTTTCAAGGCGAGCATCCCCTGGGCGTTTGAAAGTCTCATATTTACTTCCAGTGGGACTAGAGGCTGCCTTTTTAAGAGCTTCTGTACTCTGTATGTTGTTGTAGTCAGAGAGTTGGTTGTTTTTTTTGCGCTCAACAAGGATTTCCAGATTTGCTCGGACTGAATCAGGTAGGTTTTTAATTTTGCTAAGATTTTTCCCGTCGCTTTCAATAGATTCGTTCACGCAGAACTTAAAGCAAGGAGGGTTCGGGTCGAAAGGGTATGACATGCACGTGCATTCGCTGGCGTTGACAGGCATGTTGAATGCACTGAGTGCTGGTAGTATCCACCAGAATGCGTTCATCTTAGTCAGGTTCCTTTAATTGTTTCGTGAAGATCCAGGCTAGCGTATAGCAGGTAAGCCATGTACCAAAGAACGCTAGTGCTATCAGTAGGGAGAGACGCTGGGATGCGTAAAGGTTATTGATGTTGTCAGCGATGGCCAGAACCGCGTTTGGCGTGAATCGAGAGGCGAGGTAACTACCGACTAATTGATTTCCTAAATAAATAGAGTGGGCTATTGAAGTCCATCCGGGTAAAAACAGAAGATATATTAGCCTTAAGTGCAGGTTTTCGGGTCGATTATGTGAAGTTCCGATAATTATGGCGACAGTCCCTCCGCCGATAGCAACCGCCCAGCCCGTAAGCACCGTAGAGCTTTCCAGTACATCCTTTAGTATGAGGGGCAGATCCACCATCACTCTTGTCCCAATGAAAAGTAGATGCTTAACCCCACTCTTTGATAGTCAGCACACTTTACCGCTAGAGTAGGGCTCCAAGGATTTACAGTCATACGGCTTCCCTTTGATCTGAGCGTAGCTTGGGAAACCTTTTTGGTCAGGTGCGTGAGGATTAGCTGCAGGACATAGGGCTGGTCGGCACCCATTTTAGAAGGACGTCGAATGATCAGCGCACAGGTCTTGTCCAGCACCAGCCTCACCCTTGGCTGGCTCGGTTACGTGCCCCTGCTGATCTGGGCCGCCAGCCGCACCCGCTGGGTGGAGCTGTTCACCGACACCCGCCGCCAGCACCTGCTGTTCGGTACGGTGTTCTGCCTGTTCGTGTTGTGGCTGGTGCGGCGCGATTTCGACACCGGGGTGTCGTATCACTTCATCGGCATGACCGCCGTGACCCTGCTGCTGGACTGGCCGCTGGCGGTGCTGGGCGGCTTCCTGGCCCAGCTCGGGCTGTTGCTGCTGGGCCGCCAGGACCTCGCCGCCATCGGCGTCAACGGCCTGCTGATCGTTGGCTTGCCGGTGTTGGTCACCGAGGTGTGCGCGATCCTGGTCGAGCGCGCCCAGCCGCGTAACCTGTTTGTGTATATCTTCTGTTCCGGGTTCTTCCCCGCCGCGCTGACCGTGCTGGTGTGCCTGGCGGCCGGGCTGGGGGTGTTATGGATGGACGAGCGTTTCGCCATGCCGGAATGGCTCAGCGACTTCGTTGGCTATCTATGGCTGATGATGTTTCCCGAGGCGTTCATCAACGGCACGGTGATCAGTGCGTTGGTGGTGTTTTGCCCGGAGTGGCTGGAGACCTTCAACCGCAGCCGCTATTTGCAGGCGCCCTGGAAGGACGAAGAGCAGTGAATACATACCCCATTGATCAGGCACAACCTCTGTGTAGGAGCGGCTTCAGCCGCGATCACCCGCAAAGCGGGTGCCCGGCCCCGAGGTGCCCGCATCGCGGCTGAAGCCGCTCCTACCAAATGACTTACCAGCGAACCCAGCTTAGTGCCGCGGCTCCAGATCCCCCGAATACAACTCATCCTCCGACTCTTCCGCCCCCGCGATCTTATGCTCCTCGGCCGCCCAGGCCCCCAGGTCGATCAACTTGCAGCGGTCCGAGCAGAACGGCCGGAACGGGCTCTTCTCCCCCCATTCCACGGGCGCCCCACAGGTGGGGCAATCAACGGTCATCGGC
Source organism: Pseudomonas entomophila (assembly GCF_023277925.1). NCBI lineage: Bacteria > Pseudomonadati > Pseudomonadota > Gammaproteobacteria > Pseudomonadales > Pseudomonadaceae > Pseudomonas > Pseudomonas entomophila. The sequence goes on along the minus strand of NZ_CP063832.1, from coordinate 3,485,075 downwards.
TGGCTCATGGCTGGCCTCCTCGCAAAGTCAGGTAAAAGTGGTGCAGGCGGTCGATCTCATCGTGCAGCGATTGCAGGTCACGATCGTTGACCACCACGTCATCGGCATGGCGCAGGCGCTCTTCCCGGGCCAGCTGGGCCTTGAGAATCGCCTGCACCTGTTCCGGGCTGGTGTTGTCACGGGCCAAAGTGCGCTGCACCTGCAGCTCGGCAGGGGCATCGATCACCAGGATGCGCTGGGTCTTGTCGAACTGCCCCGACTCGATCAACAGCGGCGAGACATACACCGCATAGGGCGTCTCGGCCTTGGCCAGGTAGCTGAAGATCTCCTGGCCGATCAGCGGGTGCAGCAGCTGTTCCAGCCATTGCCGCTGCGCCGGGTCGGCGAAGATCTGCTGGCGCAGGGCGCCACGGTCGAGCTGGCCATCCTCCAGCAACACGCCGGGGCCGAAGCGCTCGACGATACGGGCCAGGGCAGGGCGCCCCGGCTCGACAACCCAGCGCGCCGCCTGGTCGGCATCGACCAGGTGCACGCCCAGCTCGACAAAACGCTCGGCGGCGGCGCTCTTGCCGCTGCCGATGCCGCCGGTCAGGCCGAGAATCCAAGGGGTGAAGGGCGCTGTGCTCATCAGGTTCCAAGCAGTTGCAGGTAAGAAGCGACTATTTCATCACCCCAGAGCAATGCGATCCACCCCGCAATGGCCAGATAAGGCCCAAAAGGCAGCGCAGCGCCCATCTGCGTGCGTTTAAGCCGCACCAGCGCCAGCCCGATCAGCGCCCCCACCAGGGAGGCCAGCATCAAGGTCAGCGGCAGAATCTGCCAGCCGCCCCAGGCACCCAGCATGGCCAGCAGCTTGAAGTCGCCAAAACCGATGCCCTCCTTGCCAGTGATCAGCTTGAAGACCCAGTACACCAACCACAGGCTCAGATAACCCGCCACCGCGCCCCACATTGCATCGGCCAGCGGCACCAGCAGCCCGAAGGCATTAACGATCAATCCCAGCCACAACAGCGGCAGCACCAGCACATCCGGCAGCAACTGGTGTTCGGCATCGATCAGGCTCAACGCAATCAGGCCCCAAGTCAGCAGCATCACCGCCAGCGCTTCCACGCCCGGCCCGAAATGCCAGGCCACCAGCAGCGACAGCAGGGCGGTGGCCAGCTCCACCAGTGGATAACGCGCACTGATCCGCGCCTTGCACCCCGAGCAACGCCCGCGCAAGGCCAGGTAACTCAACACCGGAATGTTCTCCCACGCCCGGATCGGGCGCTGGCAGTGAGGGCAACGCGAGGCCGGCAAACACAGGTCGAAGCGCTCGTGCTCGGCCTGCGGCAGCCCCAGCACCTCCTGTGCCTCCCGCTGCCACTGGCGCTCGAGCATCACCGGCAGCCGGTACGCCAGCACATTGAGAAAACTGCCCACCAGCAACCCCAGCACCGCGGCCAGGGCATAAAAGAACAGGGGATGATCGACGATTACGGCCCAGGCATTCATGTTCAGAGCAGGCTACCCAACTGGAAGATCGGCAAGTACATCGCCACGACAAGGCCCCCCACCAGCAGCCCGAGGATCAGCACGATGGCCGGCTCCAGCAGTGTGGTCAACTGCTCCAGCGCCTGGCTCACCTGCTCTTCGTAATGTAGCGCGGCCTTGTCCAGCATCGTGTCGAGGGTGCCGCTGGCCTCGCCGACCGCCACCAGCTGGCGCAGCAGCGGCGGGAACAGCCCGTCCGCCTCCATCGCCTGTTGCAGGCTCGCGCCATTGGCCACGCCCTGGCGCAACGCCAGGATCGCCCGCTCATGCAGGCAGTTGCCACTGACCGGCGCCACCGTTGCCAGCGCATCCAGCAACGCCACACCCGCTGTATAAGAAGTAGCCAGGCTGCGCGCAAACCGCGCCAACGCCGCCTGCCCGAGCAAGGTGCCGAGCACCGGCACCCGCAGCCCCCAGCGCACCATCCACAGCCGCGCCGGCAGATGCCGCCGATAAACCGCCCGCCCGCCAACCCCCAACACGGTTATCAACAGCACCAGCCACCCCACGTGATTGCCCAGCCCTGTGGATAAATCGATCACCCACTGGGTGAACGCCGGCAGCGCCTTGTCGAAACTGGCGAACAGCCCCTGAAAGCGCGGCACCACCTCCAGCAGCAACAACGCCGCCACCCCGAGCCCGGTCAGCAGCAACAGCGCCGGGTACAGCATCGCCTTGCGCACCTTCTGCCGCAGTGCCTGGCGCTTCTCCAGCATGCCCGCCATCTGCTCCAGTTGCCGGTCCAGCGTGCCCGACTGCTCGCCCACCCGCACCAGGTTGCAGTACAGCGCATCGAACCACGCCGGGTGGCGTTGCAGCGCATCCGCCAGCCCCAACCCCGCCGCCACATCCTGTTTCAACCGCGCCAGCAACGCCGCCATGCCGCTGTCCACCGTGCTGCGCGCCATCACCTCGAACGCCTGCAACAACGGCACCCCCGCCGTCAGCAACGTTGCCAGCTGCCGGCTGAACCCCGCTGCATCCGCCTTGGCCGCCCGTTGTGGCCAGCGCCAGCGCAACCCACCCGCCAAGCTCACCCGCGTGGCCCGGATGCCCTGGCGTTGCAGCCAAGCCTGCACGAATGCCGGGCTGCGCCCCGGTTGCTGGCCGTGTTGACGAGCGCCGGAGGCATCGATGCCCTCCCAGGCGTAGAGGCGGGTAGACGGTTGCATGTGAGGTCCTTTGCAGTGCGGCGACAAGCCCCGTAACAGCTTGCCGGGCCTGAGGCCGGGCGCGTTTCCATGACGCTCACTAGAGTAGTTCAGCGAAGATGACGCCCTGCCGTGCAGGGGTGACAAAAGGTGTCGGTTCAGGCCTACTGCGCGCCTGCCGGGCGGGGCGCCCGCAAAGCTGAAACAGCGCCCACCGCGCCTCCATGTATTACGAAGGAAGACCGTTCATGAAAGGGCAACGAGGTATCACCCTGATCGAACTGATGATCGTCGTCGCGATCATTGGCATCCTGGCGACCATCGCCATCCCCCTGTACACCAACCACCAGGCCCGCGCCAAAGCCGCGGCGGCGCTGCTGGAGATCTCCGCGCTGAAAACGCCGATGGATATCCGCCTGAACGAAGGCAAGGACGTGCCCGACGTCGCCAGCCTCGGCGGCCAGCCCACCACCGCCCATTGCGCGACCACCGCCAGCGGCAAGGCCGCCGACGGCACCGCCAGCATCGCCTGCACCCTGGCCGACGCACCGGCCAATGTGCTGGGCAAGACCGTGACCCTGGCGCGTACCCAGGCAGGCTGGACCTGCGTGACCACGGTAGAGGAAGACCTCGCGCCCAACGGCTGCACGGTGCAATGAAAGTGAGGTGAAACAGGGGTTTGCGTAACCGACACGGCAGTGGTACGTTGCGCAACACGCCGGTGTAGCTCAGTCGGTAGAGCAGCGCACTCGTAACGCGAAGGTCGTAGGTTCGATTCCTATCCCCGGCACCAGTAAAATCAAGCTTTCCAGCGTTTTCCGTCAGTGGCAAAAAAACGCTGTGACAGCAGTGTGACAGCAAAAGCCTCGCTTAGACCTCCGTCAGCGGGGCTTTTTCTTCAGCTCGACAAAGGACTGGCAATGGCTCGAAGGCACCCACCGTTCATCGAGCGTCACTTTGAAACTGCAGAAGAGCTTTGGCTCGCGGTTTCCCCAACCTCTCAGCTTACGGATGGGCCTGAGCTGTTCATTTTTCGCGGTCAAGCGGATGCCCAGTGGCCTCTTGTGCCTTCAGTTCTACGTCCACGCGGACAACCACCAATTGAGTCTTACGACAAGATGGTGGACGCTTCAGAGATGGTGTTTTATGAGCTGCTAATGCTTGGTGCATTCGTTGAGCACTGTGATGCTATCGGGATCGCGATCCCTAATGACTCGCAGGAGTTCAGGAAAAACGAGCTCAGCACTCAGACCGCAGACCGGTACTACAAAGACCCATCGCTGTGGCCCAATCCTGCGTTGCTCGATCTTATGGCTATGGCTCAACATCACGGCGTGCCCACCCGTCTGCTGGATTGGACGATTAAGCCCTATGCGGCGCTTTACTTCGCAGCAAGTTCTGCCTTGGCGGATTTCGCGAGCTGGGAATCCACGCTCAACAAGCGATTGGCAATCTGGGCGATCAATCGCAACCAGCTGGGGCTACACGACAGAATCGTGCTGCACAGCTCACCTGGTGCGATCAGTAAGCACCTTGCGGCTCAAGGCGGGCTGTTTACTGTCCATCCTCATTCCGGGTATCGCTCAGGCAAATTTGAGGTGTCTGGGCTTGAAGAGGATTTCGCCGATGTTCCGCCTTGCATGCTTAAGTTGACGCTACCGGTATTCGAGTCGGCTCGTCTGCTCGGCCTCTGCCGGCGAGGTGGTTTCAGTGGTGCGCAGATTTATCCTACAGCGGACGGTGCAGGCCGTGCGGTACTAGATGGGATGAACGTAGAAGGGGCTCGTAAGCGTTGGAATGTCGACTCAATCCTGGTGCGGGTTTAGAGCATTCCCTACCCGGGAAAGCCCGGTTCGACACCGTCTGAGCATTTCCACATAGCCGCTCGGCCTCGAGGCGAACACCAGGTAGCTGTGTTCGATGTGGCTGCAGCCATCTCTTCGCGATCACGCGGAGGCTTGTTCTTGATTTCCCTTGCGAAGCGAGGCCCACAATCGCGAAGCGATGAGTAGTGGGTTACACATCGTGGCCGCCAGTTTTTGCAAACTGAGGTTGCATTGGGCGTAAGCGTCCGGCGAACTCACCTTCCGAACTCCAGCATTAAGGGCGATGGTGTCCGCGTATTTTTAAGCGGACGCGATCACCCTTATCGCCAGGATTTCCATGCGCCAACGAAGCTCTTATCCGAAACCATTCAAAGCTCAGGTCGTTCAGGAATGCCTGCAACCTGGCGCAACCGTGTCCAGTGTCGCCATCAACCACGGCATCAATGCCAACGTCATCCGCAAATGGCTGCCGCTCTATCGAGATCAGCCCGCAGCGGCTTCACTACCAGCTTTCGTCCCGCTAAAAGCCGCACCTAAACGGCCAGTCGAAGCGTCAGTGATCATCGAGTTGCCCGTGGCCGGGCAAGTGATCACGGTGAAATGGCCAGCCTCGGATCCCGAGGGTTGTGCGCAATTTATTCGGGCTTTCGCTCAATGATCCGCATCGATGCCATCTGGCTGGCCACCGAGCCGATGGACATGCGCGCTGGCACCGAGACGGCATTAGCCCGGGTGATTGCGGTGTTCGGTGCGGCGAAGCCGCACTGCGCTTATCTGTTCGCCAATCGCCGGGCTAACCGGATGAAAGTGCTGGTGCACGATGGCGTCGGTGTCTGGCTGGCAGCGCGTCGACTGAACCAAGGCAAGTTCCACTGGCCCGGCATTCGCCACGGCTGCGAGGTCGAACTCGACAGCGAACAACTCCAGGCGTTGGTGCTGGGCCTGCCGTGGCAGCGCGTCGGTGCAGGCGGTGTGATTAGCATGCTGTAAACGCCGGCCATTTGGCCGGTCTACTTGTCGTCGCCCCGCGCCTGCTCTGGCACAATCGGCGGCATGACTTTCTCGCCCAACCTCGACCAGATGACCCCGGAACAGCTTCGTGCCTTGGCGGCACAGGCGTTGCAATTGCAATCCCAGGTCGAGGCGATGAGCAGGAAGATTCAGAACGATGAAATCCTCATCGAACAGTTCAAGTTCGAAATCGCCCTGCTCAAACGGCACAAGTTTGCCAAGCGCAGCGAGCAAATCAGCCCGGCGCAAAGCAGCTTGCTGGATGACCTGCTCGACACAGACCTTGAAGCTATCGAGGCCGAGCTAAACCAGCTTCTCCCAGATGCGCCACAGGCCGAACCACGGCAATCCCCGAAACGTGCGCCTTTGCCGCCGCAGTTTCCACGCACGGTGATTCGTCACGAACCCGAAAACACCCAGTGCGTCTGTGGTTGCCAACTTCAACGCATCGGCGAAGACGTCAGCGAGAAGCTGGATTACACGCCGGGCGTGTTTACCGTCGAGCAACATGTGCGGGGCAAATGGGCCTGTCGCCAGTGCGAACCCCTGATCCAGGCCCCGGTGCCAGCCCAGGTTATCGACAAAGGTATCCCGACCGCAGGTTTGTTGGCCCACGTGATGGTGGCCAAGTTTGCCGATCACTTGCCGCTGTACCGGCAGGAGAAAATCTTTGGCCGCGCCGGGCTGGCAATTGCTCGCTCGACCCTGGCGCAGTGGGTCGGACAAACCGGCGTGCGGCTTCAGCCACTGGTCGATGCACTGCGTGAAGCCGTGCTGAACCAGGGCGTGATCCACGCTGATGAGACACCGGTGCAAATGCTTGCGCCAGGCGAGAAGAAAACCCACCGGGCCTATGTCTGGGCGTACAGCACGACGCCGTTTTCAGGGCTCAAAGCGGTGGTTTACGACTTCAGCCCAAGCCGTGCTGGCGAACATGCGCGCAACTTCCTGGGTGACTGGAACGGCAAGCTGGTCTGCGACGACTTCGCTGGCTACAAAGCCGGTTTCGAACAAGGCATCACTGAAATCGGCTGCATGGCCCACGCCCGACGCAAGTTCTTTGATTTGCACGTGGCGAACAAAAGTCAGCTGGCTGAACAGGCCCTGCACTCGATCAGCGGCTTGTACGAGGTCGAACGTCAGGCGCGGGACATGAGTGATGAAGAGCGCTGGCGAATACGACAAGAATTGGCGGTGCCGATCCTCAAAAAACTTCATGACTGGATGTTGGCTCAGCGAGACCTGGTGCCCAATGGATCAGCCACGGCCAAAGCCCTCGATTACAGCCTGAAACGCTGGGTAGCGCTGACGCGCTACCTGGATGATGGGGCTGTGCCCATCGACAACAACCAGGTCGAAAACCAGATACGGCCATGGGCACTCGGGCGCTCGAACTGGTTATTTGCGGGATCCCCGCGCAGCGGTAAGCGGGCCGCAGCAATCATGAGTTTGATCCAGTCGGCGCGCATGAATGGGCATGATCCGTATGCCTATCTCAAAGATGTGCTGACGCGGCTGCCGACCCAACGGGCCAGTGAGATCGGACAGTTGCTGCCGCATCAGTGGGTGCCGGCATGACTTACGCAAGGTGAGTTCGCCGGACGCATACCTTGCGATTGTATGCGTCGGATCCAAATCAGCCAGTTGCGATAGGCCATAGCAGTTATCAACAGTGGGGGGCTCCCTAAACGAAAATAGCGCCTGCTGTCAGCACTTGGCTAAACCTGTCAAAGGTTTTGTCTCTATGCAGTGTTCTCACCTGCCAGAGATAGAACGAGCGCACCGTTCCTTCCGTTGAGGTAACCATATCCCGATAGCCAGTGCCTCGTGAAGTGAGCGCGGTACCGCAGTTGCCTCCGAAATGCATCGGGCGCGCAGCTCCCCATCCCGCATTCCAATAACAGAGGTCTGCAATGACCTGTTTGTCCACCTTAACCTCCAGCTGTCTGCCATAAGGTGTGAGCTCGACTTGGTCGGAACCTGGCAGCGTTGGCAAAAAGAGCCTCCCTGGATATAGGTCGTGCTGAAGATAGCCTATGCGGTCAAAGTCGAGCGGCTTGGCAAGTGGCCAGGCCTTGCATTTCTCATCTATTAGTTCGTCAAGATGGAGCGGCGCTAGGAGAGTCGTCGTGCTCAGTGGCTCTGGAGCCGCACTGCGAAGCATGTGGCCGTCGGACCAGAAGCTCGCCAAATGCGCGGCCAAGTCTATCTCGGTGATGATACTGCCTTGGGCTTGCGACCATCGGACAACCGAAACCTCCACGCACCTCTCCATCGACATCACGATTGGTGAGTTAAATGCGATCAGTTCGTCACCTGGCCGCGCTTCTTCCACGCGACTAATCAGAACTCGCAAGGACGCCTCGATCGCCTCGGCATCACCGTCGAAGTCGGTTGTTGCAGGGAACCAAACTGGGCGCTGAGGTCTGAGCAAGGCAAAGGTTGGATGAACAGGTAAAGCTAATAGGGCCCTTTCTACTGCCAGATCCGTTGGCATACCCCACAAATCTTCGGCGATCGTCAGGGTGCGAAGGTAGGCGGAAATCGCGCGAAGAGCAGTCCGCGAGGATAGCTGCCCAACAAAACCTTCGCCCATAGGCCGCAAGAAGTACCAGGGGTCCCCTTGGAACGGAGCGTCTGGGTAGGCGGCGCGGTTCGCCGCCCACTCAAAGGCCATCTGCCGAACGAACGGCAGCCTCGTATGAATCTCAAGCTTTCCCATGGAAGTCCTGAAGATCCGGGGCAGATCTGAGCCCTGCACGCCGTCAAAGTCCTGGGGTATCTCAAACTCCTCGGGGACCTCCTCCGGCGCTTCATCGTCGCCTTCTGCCAGCAGACCAAAGCTTTCCAGTAGGAGGTCTGAAAGGATGGATGACCTTGAGATGCTCTCAGCCAGCTTGGAGGTGGGTGAGGAGCCGTATGCTTGTAACGCCATCCAGAAGATACACAGGATTTCGACCACTTCGGCCTCAAGCTTGCGTGAGCTCAGCATTTGGAGAAGTATGGATTCGGTCTCAGCCTTCGAGGCTGGCTCCCCCAGCCTAGCTGCCAGCTCCTGCATGGCCCACCACCTTGTAGACGTCGACGGCCAGCCAAGCCGAGCAACGAGGATGCGAAGCTCGTTCATCAAGCCTCCGCCTCCGTAGAAGATACCAACTCAGCCGCCCAGCGAGGCCGCTCCAAAGGCAGGGTACGAGTGTCTTCAATGACGCAGTTAACCATCGTCTCGGCGAACCTCACAGCATCAGCGATCCGCTCTTGTCGCGCATAGAAGTAGACCATTAGTTCTGTGGGCGCTACACGTGGCGGTTCTGGGTCACTAAACATACCGTAGGTTGTCGCAGCCACAAACTCGTCGCAGCGCTGCGGATAGTGCTTGACGACCAAATCGAGCCTGCTGCAGGTTTTCTCCACGTTCTCAGTAAACCCGATCCAGCCACCGTTATGGATGTGCGCCTGGACAAGATACTTCCATGCCGCCTTTACGCCACTCAGCTTACGTCTTGTCTGAAAGGCCAGGTCGGACAACACCAAGACGTCTTTACGCCGCCCCTCTTCTGATAGAAGCAAGTCGCCCAGTGCGACGAGCAGTCGCTTTCCTTGACCAGCCTTGTCCCAATGCTGGTACCAAGTACGAAGAAGCCTCGCTTTCTCGTTGTAGCTGGTCGATAGGCTATCGAGCAATTCACCGAATTGTTCCGGCGCAAAGTTTGCGACATCGCCGGTAAAAGGCTTGCTCTCTCTATCGCTGCCGGTGTGCTCCGAACGCTGCAGCAGGCCAATGTCCCAACCGACGTGCTCTTGTAAGATGCGAAGTCGCTCCGCAGCGCTTGAGCTGCCTTCCTTTGTAAGTTGCGTTAGCGCGTCATGAACCTCAGAATGCAGTCCGGTTCGCATTAACGCGTCCAAGGGCCAACCTTCTTTGACACCTTGCTCCACATATGCACGCAGACTGTCTTCTGCCAGCGACCAGTCGCCTACGTGCGTATGCTCCCCGTACTTGACGACCAAAACTGACGGCTTTAACTTCGCAAGAAGCCGATCGGTGGCCGTTAGAACATGTCTCGTGCCCTTCCCGTCGGTGTAGTCTAAGACGTGGTGGATCTGCGAAGCGATAAGGCTGAGCAACCGGCGAGCGTCGTCTGGTGCGACATCGGCCAGATAGCCGAGAGCATCGACCGTGTTGTTAAGCGTAGGGTCCTTGCGATGCGCATAGCCGGTTGTAAGTTCCCACGTCTGCTTGCACAACTCTCGAGCGCTACTGCTCAACCCGTGTGCTAGCGCAATGGCACAGAGCTGAAGTGGTGTCTGAAGATGCACGCTGGTTTCCCGGCGGATCTCTGCATCAAGAAGTTTACGCTGGTACTGGACGAAGGCCCCCGCCGCATCGTCGCTCATCCTCGTCAGCAATCCAATCGCGTAATGGGTGCGGAAGGACGCACTGTCAAACCAAGCGCACTGCGCGGCCGCTTCCATGGTTTCTTCGGACAAAACCACGTCGTCGAAGTGGCCCAGCAAAATACTTCCCAGATGGATGTCGCAGGCAATGCGATGCAGCGCACTTTGAAAGTCCTCAGCGGCAGAGCTCTCGTCATAGCTTTGCCTGAACCTCCTGAACTCCACCGGTTTGAGCAACTCGAACAGCTCATGGAAGTCCACGAACTCTCCTCGCCACCAATGCTGCGAAACCTGCGCTGCGACCATAGAGAGTGCGTTGAGGAATTCGGTGATGTTTCTCCTTTCTTCGAAGACGGGGGCCCGCACGAACTCAAACGAGGTCTGACATTCCGCTGCCATGCACAGGCTCAGATGAACAGCGCTGAAAAACCAGTGGTGCGCGAGCGTTGCCAAATCTTCCTTGCGCTCGTAGTAATTGCCCTTGAGCCATTCAATGGGGATAGGCTCGTTCAACGGCCTGGACACCTGGGTGCAGGCCGCCTCTACAGCAGCGACTAAGGGTGTCCTGGCAAGCTCACCGAAGTCATCGCGCTCGGCGATGCTCACTCCGGCGGTCGCGGCAGCGCGAATGCATGCATCGCTGATCATGTTCTTGCTCTTACCTGGGGCGAGCAACTCAACGGCCGCCATCAAGTCATCCAAATTGCCCTCATCAACCAGCATCTGGACTCTGGGCAGCCAAACGACAGGCTCGTTTTCGGAAACCAGCCGGACCAGCGCTGTCGGGGTCGCGCCGATGGCCCCAAGCCGCGCAAATGCATCTACCAGGAACTGGAACTCATCAGAGCCAGCGCTCGACGAGTACCTGCTAGAAAAACGGCTCAAGCCTCTGAACCGACGAAGAGCTTCTTCACCGCACGTTTCGGCCAGAACCTCGTCGCCCCGAGCATGCAGGGCCAACCCGAGTGCGGCAAGACGAAGGATGTCCGTCTCATGCCTGGAGGCCACAGCCTCACGCACGACGCCCTCCTCTGCGGTAAGGACCAATGTGAATGAGATCAGCCTGGCCATGTCGTCGTTCTGTATCTGGTACTGACTGCCACCGACCATCCGTGCCTTGAGGTGCTCCAGTCTATAGGCTTCAGCAAACTCGTTGGTTTCCAGCGCTGCGACTAGAGCATCGGACAGCAGCGTGTCAAAGAGCGACTCTGGATATCCCTCCTCCAAGCGGAGCATGATCCAATCGCGGGTGAGGCCTGTTATGAGGTTCTTGGGGTTACCCAGCCTTGCCTGGACCGTCCAGAGCCAGTTAACGCGCAGTGAGGTAGGGGCAGCGCTCTCCAACCAGCTTGCGACTGCGGGCATCAGCTCGTTGATGCGTTCGGCGTAGCTTGCGGTTGCGCGCACGAAGACCGCCAGACTCTCGTGGAAAACCTTCAGGCCAGCCGCCGAAGAGTGAAGTAGATGCTCCACGTTCGTGACGTTCGGCGCTGCCGCACCGACTCTCGCGGCGATCTCTCCGAATGCTGCCCTAGGCCAGAAGAACGGGAAGGCACAGACGAGCCTCAGCGTGTCCTTGAGGCTTGGAGAAAGACCTTCCCAAAGCGATGCGTAGTAGAACTTTGCATTCTTGCTCAAATCCCCCCTCAACTGCTCGACATCCCATTTCGTCAAGTTGCGACCGGTATGTTCAAGCTCCGCGGCAGCATAGATGACGTGTAGAGGATGGCCATTGGTCTTTGTACAAAGCGCGGTTGCAGCTTCCTGCAGTTGTCTTTCCGCGCCATCCCCCCCCTCAAGGCCAGTCGTAAGCCTGCCCTCCTGAGACGCCTTGCGCAAATAGGACAATACAGCGCTCTCAGACATCGAGGGCAGCGTGCGCCACTCGGCCTTGGGCGCGAATGCAAGCAGGTCCGTTGGCAACTGGGCGTCGTCCACAGGTTGGGTACCCACGAGCAACACCATGTTTTTCGGGCATGGAATCACCTGGGAGAACACATCGTCCAGCGGCCGCTTGTCCTCAGAATTAACGCGCCAGACGTGATCCAGGCCGTCTAATACAAGCACGAATGGCTTGGCCAGTTTGCTGTAGTGAGAAGCACACGCTTCAAGGAGCGAGCGCAGGTCACTCCCTGGGGCGTGGACATCGGGATGAAACCGTTTGATCTGGGCTTCAATAGATTGCTCGACCACGTAACTGTTCACCCGGTCTCGCCCCCGCTCCGTCGTCGAGAGGAAGTAGTGGTGTCGGACCGTGGGGATGTCCCGCTCGGCGAGCGTGTCGCACAGCGCGCTTAGGTAAGTGCTCTTTCCACGGCCTGGCGGCCCCGTGAGCACGATCGCACACCCGGTAGCTCCGACGGCGTCACGGACGAACTCCCGGTGGAATGTCTCATCGGGCACCTCGTAACCCAGAGGGACAACGAAGTCCTCAGGTAAAGGGGCCGGCGGTGTCGAGCGCAGGATGGTGCGAACCTGCTCCAGCGTGATCCAACCGTTCGGAGGCGGGGAGTTCATCTGCGTCGCCCAGTTCAACGCGATGTTCTTGAGGGTGGCAATGCCCTCAAGAGTGCCGTGCTTGCGAAGTCGTGCATCGACTTCTTGTTCCAGCGTGTCGAACCCCTTGTCGCTGTGAAAAATGTGCAATTGGCTGAAGAACGCCTCGCAGTCGTGCTCGCCACCAAGCTCAGCGATGATCTCAGAACGCCTGGGCTCGGGGATCTTGGCAAAGGAGATTTTGCCGCCGTCCAGGCAAGCTTCAATATCGGCATCAGGCCGGCGGTTGGTCGACAACGAGAGAATGCCAGTACGCACCGGGTCCAGCGCCTTGAAGGCATCGAACCACTTTCGCAGCATTGACCTTGAGCGCGCAGTCTTGCCGGTCTTTTCGAGCATCCAATCCCAACAAAGCAAATGCACGTTTGCGTTCGGGGTGAACTTGACCTGCTGAAGATCTACCAGACCATCTGTACGCTCGACAACGATGTCATCCAGACCCGTCGGCGCGACGGCCTCGTCGTCGCACTCAAACTTCACACGGGTGTAGCGCGCCGGTGCGTCAAGCCAATCGCAAAGGACCCTGAGGCCTTGACGGTTCTGATAGATGTAACCTGCGGCGGTAATCGCGGTGTTCTTGATATCTTCAGACATAGGTGGCTCACCTTCATAAACTGCCAACACAGAATCGGCTCGCGCTGTGAATCTGGGGATGCGGCTGAAGGTAACAATTTGTGGGTTTAGGGTCGATAGCGGCCAACCATGGTTACACGGGAACTGTTGTTACACTGTTAGACCTAAGCGGGTGGATGAGCGTGTACCACTGTTTTAGTCTTTAAAAACAATGGGTTGCGCTCTGTTGTTACACCCGTACACCTGTTACACCGTTTTAAATTTGTAGCTATCTAGTGACCCCGTGCCCCTAGTTGATCGTGCCTTCAGCGGCTGAAGCGATGCCCCATTTCCTGATCCTGGGAGCCACCGGGGACCCTGAGAGATTCGGCTATATACGGGGCTGGGAACCCGCGGGACTTTTTTAGCAGCAGGGTGCCCAGCTTAGTGAACAGGTGAATCGGGTGAACACACCCATCTGGGTGGTGAACACAATCAACCATGCCCCAGGCGTCTGACCCTTGTCTTCGGGCGGCCGTCAACCTCGTCTACTGTCAACCTTCGTCAACCTTCGTCAACCTTCGTCAACCTTCGTCAACCTTCGTCAACCGGCCAGCCGCTAGCAAGGCGGCGCGGGTTTCCGACCCCGTGTCATAGGTATTCCTCAGGGGCCCCAGCATTCTCAAGGTTCTAGGCATGAAGCTGTAGCCGTCATTTGAGTCAAATTTACTGAGGAGCCCCCACTGCAGTCCGATTCGCTTCACGTACAATCGGAAAGGCACCATGCCATCCTGGTGTAGAAATTTGCTATCACACCTAATGTGTTGGCCAACGCTACGCTGCGGAGTATTGTTTTTGTGCTGCTCAGGAGGGTAGTTCGGAAGCCCTTGGCGGGAAGTGGTACGTAGAAGAAATTTATTTGTAGTGGGTCTATAGAAAAGGAAGGAATGTGACTTTAGTAGTTGGGTGGGTAAGGACAACAGCACAAGGTGCTCAGGAACTTGTTTTTGCTTCTGACAGTAGGCTGAGTGGTGGAGGGTCATTAGATTGCTGCCCGAAAATAGTTCAACTTCCTAGGGGTGATAGCATTCTGGCCTTCTCTGGAGATACATACTTTGCCTATCCCATACTTCATCAGATAAGTGAGTCAATTAGCTCTTTTCGCCCGCTAGCAGACGGTGTTGTAGATTACGTGCATCTAAGAAGTCATATCCTAAATATAATGAATGGAATGTATTCACAATTTAGTGCTTACGTGAAAGGCTTTGAAAAACCTGATACAGGCTTTTTGCTGGGAGGATACTCTTGGTTTCACAAAGAGTTTTATATTGACAAAATATCCTTCAGTAAGGGAGAAAACAAATTTTTGTATCGTCCATGCTTCAAGGGTATCGGCAATTTTGGGAAAGTTCTTTTTTCCGGGGATTGGGATCGAACAGCCTACAAAAAACTTTTAGAGTTGCTTAAACAAAGATATGGCCATGAAGCTGTATCGAAAGAAAGTACTTTCAAGCAAGCCTTCCACATGGAGCCATTTGAAGTATTAAGGGATTGCCTTAGAGGGGCCGGCTTGGCTGATAGTATTGGCGGGGCGCCGCAACTAGTTGCAGTGGCGCAGCATATGAACTCTAGGCAGACCGCAATTTATTGGCCCAATAAAGAAAGTGGTCAAGTATTTCTTGGGGGTAGACCAATTTTTGATTGCGAAAAAATTGATAGTTGGATCATGGATCCTGACTCATTTGACAAAGACCACCAAACTATTCAAGTCAACAAGGTAGCTGGCATGTTGGAGTCAGCAGGGTAATGGGCAAGCTCCATCCCTATGATCTGGTATAGAGCCCACTTAAACTCCGCAATCAAAAGTAGAGTCAGAGCAACCCATCACTAAAGAACGGCTACGACCGAGCGCCAGCAAGTCGTGCAATCGCCTGGCAGAGAGTCCGCAACTGGAGCCAACAACCGTTACCGAGTGTCCCTAGCACCCAAAACAGGCCTCAGCCCCGGATTTTTTAGTGCATCCCAGTCTTCCTCGGGGCGGCCTAGGCAGATTTCTATTTAGGGATACGTTAAGTGATTTCGAATCGCCATTTCCTTATAATCCGTGGCCTTCTGGTGCTATATTCGATTCCTGTCTCCGCACCGTTCTTCGTAGACCTTGATCAAGCCTCGTTCATCTGCGCCGGACCGGCCTGCTGAGGAGGCTAATCTAAGCGCCCTTGTGTTGTAGGCAGTTTCCCGCATCATCCATCGCCTTTTCCTAACCATCCTAAGCTTGCATAAGCAGGCCCTAAGGAATAAATTCCCCCCGTCGCCGAAGCATCGGCGACGCGACCTTGGCCGGTCGGAATCGAAAGGCGCAACAGCGCCCAGTCTCCATCGCAGGCGCTTTTTTGTGCCCGCGATGTTGCGTCATGGCGGTGGTGCGCGGGACACCTTCGGGTGTGCCGGGCCCCTTTCGTCCCGGTCGGCCAACCCGCGTACTGCTGCCACCTAAACTTGCTTGGCCGCGAGCGGTGGCAGTTCCACAACGAAAGGAACTCATGCATGACCACCAAGATCCTGAGGATCCTCGCATCCGCTCTCCGCCGCCCAACCCCCGCGGCCACCCCGTCCCAAACCTTCTACCCAATTGACAGCCAATCCCTCGCCACCCACGCCAACCGGGAGGTGCCCCGTGCTTGACCACGAACGCCTGTCTACCCTCCAAAGCTACGTCTGGACCCTCGAACTGCTCGGCGAGGCGCTGGTCCAGCATGACGAAGTGCTGGAGTGCGAGCACAACCCGCAGCTGAGCTTCCGCAACACGGCGGGCATTCATCAGGCGATCCGGATCATCAGCCGGTTGGCCAGCGAGCAGTTCGGCAAGCTGGAGGCGATGAAAGAAGAGGGTGTTTCTAGCGAATGATGCCACGCATCATGGAAGGAAAAGGGAATGGATTTATTTCTCTGGTAAGCCAAGAGGTGAAAGCGCGAGAGAATAAATCTGTCCCCTTTGACTTCTTCCGATGTATCGTTCTTAAGGTGCACTAGCCCGTCGGTTACGACTTCCTGATGATAGTGTTTTACAAACTCAGTGTGTGACTTCAGATACCAACCCCTCAACTATCACCCGGAATCGCTTGTGCCTCTCGCAGTACGGTCGCTATTTCATTCAAGTCATCCTGTTTTTCCTGCAATTTCCTTCGAGCCTTGGCAATCTTTCTGGGGTTGCCCGTGGCTTGAGCTTCGCGCAGTTTGGTCTGGGCTTCTCGTACGTCGTCCTGTTGATCGTGCAGTTTGCTTTCGAGTTTCACTACTCTCTTCTCCACGCTCGTGATCTGACTGACATAGCTGTGGTCAACACAATAGGCGTTTGTTCTACTCAGTGCCCTTTCCAGTCCTGCCACGCGGTGGGTATTTCCGTACTTCTCCGCTTGCAGGATCTGATATTCAATGGCAGCACGTTTATGTGCGCAATCAGCAGAGGCCGGACTAGAGACTACTGCCCCCAAGGTGAGTACTAACGGAAATACAAAGTTTGTCAGTTTTTTCATAGTTGAAGTCCTTGGAAAACTCAAAAATAGGGAAATTGTCCCACCTCCCGTTTATTGGGTGCGCTCAGGTATGCCTGCAGATCCGACTCCACCCAAGCTTTCGCAGCCAGGAGCGGCGAGGCTTTGAGGCAACTGCTGGAGCACCAGCAGCTCATCATCATGACCTTAGAATGAATCGCCCATAGTTCCCTAGACATAAGGAAATCCTGAAAAAGACTTCCCAAATCTGGTGAAATACGCCGACCCCGTTGCCCGAGTTTTCGGATGAAGCAGATGAACTTCACCGACGTCGAGTACGCCGGTAAGCGCAAGCAAACCCGCAAGGAGTTGTTCCTGATCGAGATGGATCGCAAGCGCTCCATAAACCCCACCTTTTAAAAGTCGGGGTGGTGCGTCAGCGATGCACGTGGGGCACGCAGTTCAACGGCAGAAGGGCGTCGTAAGCCTCAACTGAGGACACCTGCGGCAGGCGTTCCAGTGCGTGGCGCAGCCACGCATAGGGCTCTTGGCCGTTGGCTTTGGGCATAGACATGCCTTTCCTATGGGAGGCGATCCTCCTAGAAGAACTATCTCTCGACGTTTTCGGAAGTTTCCTTCAGTCGTAACCGTTGCGAACCGATCCGCCGTAGAGATAGATTCTCCAAGTCGCAGTAAAACCTGCGGCCAGGTGTAGGAACCTGCTGGTAAACTTGGCGCACGCACTAGGCGCCCCATCACAACGGCTGGCGCCTTTTTTGCGTCTGCTGCGATGTCATGGCGGCTGTGCGTGGGCAGGCTTCGGCCTGGCCGGGTTCCAAGTTTCCCGGTATTCCTACCCCACGCACAGCTGCCACCCAATCCCGTAGGAAGGATCGTGGTAGCTCCAATCTCAAACTTGGAGTCTCATGCATGCTTATTCGCATTCTGAGCAGGATCCTCGCATCCGCTCTCCGCCGCCCAACCCTTGCGGTTACCCCATCCCCAACCTTCTACCCGATCGATAGCCAGTCCCTTGCCACCTGCGCCAATCGGGAGGTGTCCCATGCCTGACCACGAACGCCTGTCTACCCTCCAAAGCTACGTCTGGACCCTCGAACTGCTCGGCGAGGCGCTGGTCCAGCATGACGAGGTGCTGGAGTGCGAGCACAACCCGCAGCTGAGCTTTCGCAACACGGCGGGCATTCACCAGGCGATCCGGATCATCAGCCGCTTGGCCAGCGAGCAGTTCGG
Organism: Pseudomonas entomophila; assembly: GCF_023277925.1. Classification (NCBI taxonomy): domain Bacteria; kingdom Pseudomonadati; phylum Pseudomonadota; class Gammaproteobacteria; order Pseudomonadales; family Pseudomonadaceae; genus Pseudomonas; species Pseudomonas entomophila. The sequence goes on along the minus strand of NZ_CP063832.1, from coordinate 3,467,303 downwards.
CAAGCTGGAGGCGATGAAAGAAGAGGGTGTTTCTAGCGACTGATGCCGCGCATCATCGGGGCCGCTTTGCGGCCCTATTGTGTGGCGTGCCCTGATCAGGCACCACGTGATCCGTCGCGGCTTTCGAGAACGTGCCTGGCCGGCAACGCGCCGCTAGACGGCCCTACCAGAACCACCCGCCCCGCGACAGTTCCTGCTCGCAACTCCGGTACTGCGCCCCAAACACCGAAGCCCGCGCCTGAACCTTCTGCGACACGTTCTTCAGCCACGGCTTGGCGTCGTAGCTGCGGTTGCGGTAGCCGCCCCAGCCTTCGTGGTAATTCAGGTACTGGCCATAGGCGTCCCACTTGGACACGCCATTCACCTGCTGGCTCTTCTGCATGTACCAGCCCATGAAGTCGAGCGCGTCGGCGAAGTCGTCGCGGGCGGCGCCCCAGCCGCCGGCATCGCGCTTGTAGTCGGCCCAGGTTTCGTCCTTGGCCTGGGCGTAGCCGTAGGCGCTGCTCACCCGGCCCCAGGGGATGAAGCCGAGGAAGTAGTAGCGCGGCGGCAGGGCGTCGTGCTTGAACGAGGACTCCTGGTACATCATCGCCATCGGCACCTGCACCGGCGCACCCCAGCGCGCCTGCACCTTCAACGCCGCCTCGTGCCATTTCGGCTTCTCGCGGAAGATCTCGCAGAGGTTGTCGGGGTTGGCCGGGGGCTTGGTGGCGCAGCCGGCAAGCAGCAGGAGCAGGGCTGGCAGCAAGGGCCGAAGCATGGCGGGTTTCCTTTGGCAGACGTCGGGGGCGCAGGTTGCTGGCGCTTTATACAGGCTTTGGTGATGCATATGAATCAGCGGCCGGTTGCGCGATGCGAGCTGGACACGGTGGGACGGTCGTCGCCCATGTCTCGACGGGTAAGCGTATCGGGTTTATATTTCTTTGGAATTTTATGGAATCGTAAACCGAGGGAGACAGCCGATGATCGGCGAGCGGCTCAAACGTGCCCGCGCTGCTGCTGGCCTGTCGATGCAGGCGCTAGGTGATCAGGTGGGCGTGAGCGCCAACATGATCAAGAAGTATGAGCATGACCAGAGCATGCCCAGTTCCGGCGTGCTCGTGCGTCTGTGCAAGGCACTGTCGGTGCGCGCCGAGTACTTTTTCCGCCCTGCCAAGGTTGAGCTGGCGGGTGTCGAGTATCGCAAGCGTTGCAGCACGCCCAAGGCGATCCTCAAGCGCATCGAGGCCGATGTGCTGGATCAGGCGGAGCGTTGGCAGGAACTGATCAATCTATGGCCGAACTATCCAGTACAGGCATTCAGCGCGCCGGCAGGGCTGCCCGCACAGTTGGACTCGCTGCAGGCGGTCGACAACCTGGCGGATCAGGTGCGGCAGCTGTGGGGCCTGGGGTCGAGCCCGATTCCCGATTTGATCGACGTGCTGGAGACGCACGGGATTCTGGTGATCATCACCCAGGTCGATGCGCAGGCGAAGTTCGATGGCTTGCAAGCCAGTGTGGCGGGGCAGCCGGTCATCGTGGTGTCGGCGGACTGGCCGGGTGACCGACAACGCTTCACCTTGGCCCACGAACTTGGTCACTTGCTGATGCACGGTCGGTTGGCCGAAGGGCTGGACGAGGAAAAGGCCTGTATCCGTTTTGCCTCGGCATTGCTGGTGCCGGCCAGTGCCATGCGGCAGCATCTGGGCGTGAAACGCCACATGCTGGAGGTGCGCGAGTTGTATCTGCTCAAGGCGGAATTTGGCCTCAGCATGCAGGGTTGCCTGTATCGCGCTGGCGACCTGGAGATCATCCCGCACGCCGTGCGTGAGCGGCTGTTCATGGTGTTCGTCAAACAGGGCTGGCGCAAGCAGGAGCCGGGGGCTGCGTACCGCCCGGAAACCACGCGGCTGTTCCAGCAACTGGTCTACCGCGCGCTGGGGGAGGGGATTGTCGGCGAGTCCAAGGCGGCGGAGCTGCTGGGCATGACGGTCTATCAGTTCCACCAGGCGCGCAAACTGGAGTTACTGGATGTAGCTGCTCTGAGTGGACATACCAAGGACTGACCCAAGGTAACGCTTGGTTTCCTTGTGTGATTTGGCCATGTCGAGGATGTGTGGTGTTAAGTGATTTTTTGTGCTGTAAACCTGAGCAGTTAACAAGTCAAAAAAATGGTTAACAGGTGGCGATTCGTCGAACGAAAAAGGGGACGAATTTCTCTACCGCTGACGGATGAGAAAAACCAGTCCCCTTACCCTGACTGGCTCAGTGCCTATGCCGATGATGAACATCCGGAAAATGCGCATGGCTATGGCGAAGCGGCGCATGCATATGCGGGTGGCTGTGCGGCTCGGTACCGTCCCACTCGAAGTCGTGCTCATGCTGATGGTGCTCATCGTGCGTATGCCGGTGGCTGTGATCAAGGGCCTCATGCTGATGTTCGTGAACATGATTCTCCATCAGGTGAATCCACACACCCAAGGCCATCAACGCCGCAGCGAGCAGGAACATCACGGACACCGACTCACCCAGCATCAGGATCGCGACCGCAGCCCCCAGGAACGGTGCCGTGGAAAAGTACGCCCCGGTTCGCGCGCTCCCCAACCCGCGAAGCGCCAGGACGAACAGCACCAGGCTGACGCCATACCCAAGAAACCCAACCAGCAGGATCGACCCCAACGTGCCCAGGGCCGGCAATTGCGAGCCGATGGCCAAGGCCAGGCCGCCATTGACCACGCCCGCCGCCAGGCCTTTGCTGCCAGCGATGAACAGCGCATCCGAGGCGGAGACCTTGCGGGTCAGGTTGTTGTCGATCGCCCAGCAAAGGCAGGCGAACGCCACCGCCAGCGGCCCGGTCCAGTCATGGGCGGTCGCGGTCTCCTGCGGCCATGACAGCACGATACCGCCCAGGACGATGGCGACCATGCCGATCACGATCCAGCGGTCGGCGTTTTCCTTGAACACCACCCATGCCAGCACTGCCGTCAGGACCGACTCAAGGTTGAGCATCAGCGACGCAGTGGCCCCCGCTGTGCGAGTGAGCCCGAACATCAGCGCCACAGGGGCAAGCACGCCGCCGAAGAAGATGGCACCCAGCAACCAGGGCCATTCTCCGGCAGGCAGCCCAGGCCGCTGCCAGCCGCGATCGCGTACCAGACGGACGAGGGTCAGGCCGATGCCACTGCCCAGGTAGAGCAGCCCGGCCAGCAGGATGGGCGGGGTATCGACACCCAACAGTTTGGCGAGCGGTGTGCTTGCGCCGAATAGCGCCGCTGCAACCAGCGCGTAGAGAACACTCAGATTCATGATGGGGCCGCCTTGTCAGGCTCATTGCGTGCAGGAGAGCATCATAGCGTTGCCTGGGTATACGTTATGTGAAGAGTGGACTCACGTCCGGCTGGATGCTGGGGCGCCCTGTGGCCCAATCGCGGGGCAAGCCCGCTCCCATGCAAAGGCCTCCATGGCCCTCGTATCGTTGATGGCGATGTTGTCTTCTGGATAACGGTCAAGCAGAGTCTGCCTACCTTGTCAGGAGACGCCCATGCCACCAGCCGTTTTCGCCGCCGCCCAATGCGCCATTCGTGATGGCGATATCCCCGCCAACCTGGCCTTGCACCTGGCGTTCATGCGCCAGGCCCATGAGCAAGGCGTGGACCTGTTGCTCTTCCCCGAACTGTCCCTCACGGGCTACGCCCCCGCCGTGTCCAGTGGCCTGGCGCAGAACCTGGATACGCCGCTGCTGGCGCCCCTGCGCCAGTTCGCCCAGGCAGCGGGCATGACCACGGTGGTTGGGATGCCGCTCAAGGTGCCGGGTCAGGACAAGCCTCGAATTGCGGCCTGCATCCTCCTCCCGGATGGCTCGATTGCGGTCTATACCAAGCAGCATCTGCATACCGGTGAGGACGTGTTCTTCAGTGCCGGGAGCGGCGGCGAGTTGTTATCCGTCGCCGGGCTGTCCGTGGCCTTGTCGGTGTGTGCTGATTTCAGCCATCCCGAGCATGCCGCCCAGGCGGCGCAGCGTGGCGCGCAGGTGTATGCGACCGGCGTGCTGATCGGGGAGACGGGTTATCCGGCTGATAGCGCGTTGTTGCAGGGTTATGCACAGCGGCATGGGATGGCGGTGTTCATGGCTAACCATGGCGGTACCACGGGCGGCTGGGCGGCCGCTGGGCGCAGCGCGTTCTGGGACGAGCAGGGGCGGTGTGTCGCGGCTGCCTCAGGGACCGGGAATCGGCTGTTGGTTGTTTCCGGACAGATGGGCGAATGGCGAGGGCATGAGGTGTTCGTGCCTCTGGATGTCGCTGAGTCAGCCTGAAGCTACTCGGTCAGGCGTTCGGCCGCCTTACGGTAAACCTGATCCCGCTCTCGTTTATCCACGGCAACCACGAACACCACGACTTCATGATCGATGACTTGATAGACCAATCGATATCCACTGCTACGCAGCTTGATCTTGTAGCAGTCGGGGAAACCGTGCAGCCGATTCGCCTCGACCCTCGGATTGATCAACACCGTTGCCAGCTTCTTCTTGAGCTGTTGGCGGAGGGTATCGCCGAGCTTCTGCTATTCCTTGAGTGCGCGTGCATCGAATTCGAGGCTATAGGTCATCCAGCGTTACCTTCACCCTCTGCGGCGCGGCCAAGCGCTCGCGTACCGTGGCGAGCAATGCTTCGTCCTCTTCGGTCAGCAACACGGGTTTGAATGGCAACTGTCCTCGCTCAGCAACATATTGCAGTGCCTGGCGCATCAGTTCGGAAGGGGTTACGCCCAGCTTTTCCAGCTCACGGTAGGCGCGCACCTTGAGGTCGTCGTCGATACGCACATTGATGGACGCCATGCTTGCAACCTCTTTGTAATGACAGTGGTCTGTACAATGAGGCAGGGCCGGCAATTGAGCAAGAGGGCCGACGCGATTGCCGACGGGCGTGTCAACCCATGCTCGCATACCACCTCCATGTGGCAGCTTAGCTCCGCAAGCCAGGCGATCCCCGCACGCGCCGGACCGCTTCCTTAGCCGTTCCTGCCGCGCAAAATGCTCACAGCCCGCCCACCAACTTCGTCCCCAGCACACCTTTGCGGCCTACCGCCTCGGGAACCACGTGCAACTTGGCATCGGCGGCGCCAAAGCCCATTTTCATCTCCTGCCAGATGAACAGGTTCTTGCCCGGCTCGGCCTCGACCTTGATCACCCTCAAGGTGCCGGCGTCGGAAGCAATGGAGTGCGGCCCAGGCGGCACTTCCGCCACCAGGTAGGTGTGGGCCGCCGTCGCACCGATCATGCGTCCGTCGATCAGCACGTCGTACTTCGCGCCCGCGCCCATTGTTTCATTTCGATAGATGTAGACCCGTGTCATGCCTGGAACGGTCTCGAAGCGCTTCATCTGGGCATCCACCATGGGGTCACCTTTAGGCACGGTGACACAGGCAGACAGCAGCATCAGCATCGAAGTGGCGAGCAACTTCTTCATCGGACTTCCTTATCTTCACAAAAACGGCGCGTGGCCAGGTTGGCATGCGTTGTACGCGTTGTGCAGCGGTATTCCAACAAGTGGGTTTGCGGCTGGCCGTGGTGCCGTCGAAGGCAGGCAGTCGCCCACACTCGGCCAGGCACTGCACGGCCCAATGGCCTCACTCCGCCGCCTTGACCAACACCACCGGCACAGCCTTGAGCGCACCGTCCAGGTTGCGGTAGCGGGTGTATTCCCCCGACGCCGGCAACAACTGCCCACGCTCCACCATCCGCCGCCCGTCGAGCAGGTAGCGCACTGTCTCTGCCTTGCCCCGCTGGGCCGACGGGTCCCGGTTCAGGTCTTGCGCGAGCATCCGCATCGACTCATCGATGCAGATGCCCAGCAGCGTATCGACCTTCTGTGCATCCATTCCACCGTCGTCGATGCACTGCTCGCCGCAACGGCGCACCGACAGGCTCTGCACTTCGATCCGCGTGCGGTACAGCAGGCTGCCGGCGATGTCCTGCAATTCCACCTGGCTGACCAGCACGAAGCTGCCGCGATCGGGGCTTACCACCACTTGCGGGGCAATGCGCAGGCTGGCGCTGACTCCGCCCGTGGAGGGCCGCAGCCCGGCATTGCCGGCCGCCTCGCCGTAGCGCTGCTGGAGCTTGCCGTTGTAGGGATGCTCGGCCAGCACCACCGCCATGGTCTGCGCCGCCTGCTTGGCATCGCGTTCGGCTTCGCGCTGCAAGGCGGCTTCGCCGACCTGGGTGTTGATTGCGCTGGCCAGCAGCAAGCCGATGGCGCCGCCGCCGGTGGTGGCGCTGTGGGCCAGGGACTGGTTGGTCTCGCGCGCTTTCGCGGCGGCCTGGGCGTCGATCATCAGGCTGGCGTCGATCCAACCCGCCGACGGCACCTGCAGCTCCAACCGAGCACCGTGCTCGTTCAGGTAGCGCAGCGCCGTCGGGTCATGGATGTCGGCCGGGCGCGGTGCCTGCTGGGCGCAGCCCGCCAGCAGCAGGGTCAGCAGCAGCCCGCGTTTCATTGCGAGAACGGCGTGACGATTACCTGGCGGCTGCTGTCGACCGCCTGGTAGAAGGCGTTGGACAGGTTGCTGTAGGTGGGTTGGTCCCACTCGCCCTGGGCCGGCTGGGTGACCACGAAGGGTTTGAACCAGCGCAGGCGGCTGTCCTGCACGTCCACCAGGATGCCGCGGCCGGCGACCAGCGGGATCGGCGCGCTGGTGGGCACCACGCTGTAGTAGCTGCGGGTGGCGCCGGTGCTGTCGATGGCCACCAGCAGCAGGCGGTCGATGCCATAGGTGGCCTTCAGGGCGCTGATGTCACGCTCCATGTAGCCTTCCTTGAACTTGGTTTCCTTGTACTTGCTCAGGTCGATGCGTTCTTCGATGCGCTTGGTCTTGTAACCCTTGGCTTCGAGCTTGGCGATGATGGCGTCGGGCAGGGTGTTGACGTCGGCCAGGTCCCAGGTGCTCACATGCTCGCTGAGCTTGCTGTTGACCCCGGTGTTGATCGCCAGGTCGAGGATCCCCTGGTTGCCGGTCAGCATCAGCTTGGGCGGGGTGACGGGGGTCATGGCCACGCCGATCACCTGGTCTTTTTCGTTCCAGAACTGCTGGTCAAGCTCCACCGGGGGCTGGACATTGGCGCAGCCGGTGAAGATCAGGCACAACAAGAGCACTGCATATCCCTGCACGTAACGCATCGGATAATCCTTGGTGAGTTGGAGACTGGTTGTATCGGCCAGTGCTCGGCAAGCATGATGGCAATAAGACATTATTTTTACGGCATGGCAGGATGCGCGCCCCGCGCATGCCCCTGCATGGCCGGTGCATCCAGGCACTGAAGCCATGGGCGCGAATCTTTGGAAGCGAATATGAAAAGGAACATCTGCCTGGGCTTCACCCTGGCCATGGTCTGTGCTGGCAGTGCCGTTCAGGCTGAAGAACACGCCATCGCCGGGGCAGGCGCGATCTCTTGCGAGCGCTTCCTGAACGCACAGACCCAGGACAAGACCACCAGCCTGGCCACGATCCTGTGGCTCCAGGGCTTCCTGAGCGGCGTCAACATGCAGCGCAACCTCGACCTGAAAATACCGTTGCAGGCCCTGCCGGAGCCTCCCGAGATCAAGGCGTTCACCGTGGACTATTGCACCAAGCACCCTGACAAGAGTGTCTTCGAAGCGGCCATGTGGCTGTCCCTGAAGATCTAGCGTGCCGGCTTATTCGGTGAGTTCGGGCGTGGCGTTCACCTGGGGGGCGGGGGTGATCGTCGTGTCGAACCATACGGGCCACGAACTGCGCTGCCGGTGCTGCACTTGTACACAGGGGATCAGGCGCTCGGTCAGTACATCGGTCCGGCCCACACTCACCGCCAGCCGATACTTGGCACTGTGCACGCACTCCCGGTCACCAAACTCGCAACGGTCCAGGCTGGTGCCGCCGCAGGGGCCGTTCGCCAGCCCTTTGGGGCAGGTCTCGGGGCAGATGTAGAGCGTATCTTCCAGCCGACAACTGCCGCAGGTATCGCAGCCCACCATCGGGCGTTTGATGCGCCGCTCCAGTTGATGCAGCCAGTGCGCCGCCGTGGGGTTGGCCCACAGCGGCCGGGTCACGGCCCAACCGAAGGCCTTGCTCAAGGTGGTGGTGCGGCTGAACAGCTGATGGTGCATCGCCGAAAGCAGGTGATAGCGGGCCTTTTCCTTGTTTGAGGCGTTGATCTGTCGCTGCCCAAGGCGCCAGGCATGCCCAGGTGGGTGGAAGGTGACCGGCATCAGGCCAGGTGCCTGCCAGGCCGCTTCCCAGGCCTGGGTCCAGCCCTGCAGTGAGGTGAACTGCGGTTGCAGCGCGTCGATGGCCTGTTCCAGCGCTTCGAACTGCGCCACCTCATGGATGCCGGACAGGTGCACGCCGGCATAGCCCATCAATTTCAGGCCGATCACCTGCAAGGCCAGGCGATGGTTGGCGCGTTCCCTGGCGTAGGCCTTGGACACGGCCGTTTCGGCGGCCAGCAGTGCGCGCATCGAGGGGGTGACGGTCACCCCGGCGACATGGTCGAGCATCCCGGCGCGGCCCTCGGTGAGCGCCATGATGCAGGCCATCAGCGGTTTTGGCCGGGCCTGGCGCTGCATCCAGTCGAAGGCTTCCTGGTGTTTGTCGATGTCGAAACCGAGTTGCAGGATGAACAGGTCGGCGCCGGCGGCGAGTTTCTTTTCCGCTTTGCAGTACTGCGCGCCGCCTTCGGCTTCTTGGTACTTGAACGGGTTGAGCGCGGCGGCCAGTAGCCAGTGGGGGCGGGCCTGGCGAACGATCTGCAAGGCGGCCACGGATTCGAGGTAGCGCACGGGGCGTTCGCCCGGGATGTGGCCGGGCAGGCGGTCGCCGGTGAGCAGCAGGAGCTGGTCGAGGCCGGCGGCGTCCATGCGTTGCAGCTGGGTGAGCAGGTCGCGGCGTTCGCGGTCCTTGCCGGAGAAGTGCAGCAGGGCGGGGACGGGGTTCGCCAGGCTGGTGAAGGCGTCCAGCGGCGACAGATCCAGGGCACTGGCGACGCGGTCGCCGATGGCCACGGTCAATGGCCAGCCGCACAGCCGGGTGCGGGCCATGAGGGTTTCGAGGGTGGCGAAACGCTCGGCGCCGGGCTTGGGGACGAATTCCAGGATGCAGGCGAAGGCGTTGGCGTCCAGGGTCGTTTTCAGCAGGCTCATGGGGTGCGGGCTACCGGGTTGGGGCAGGGTGGCAGTGTGCAGCAGGTTGGCCGGCGGGGCATGTCTGATTGCGCAGGGGAGTGTGTTGTTTGAGACATTCATAAGGCTCTTGTAGGAGCGGCTTTAGCCGCGATACAGACGACGCGGTGTCTGGTACCCGCTTCGCGGGTGATCGCGGCTGAAGCCGCTCCTACAGGGAGCATCGATCATGAACAAATCTTGAGTTCATCTCAAATTTTATGAGTTTGTCTCACCTTACCGCCGCGCCCAGAATGCCCTCATTCACTTTTAAGGATCGAGGGACGACAACATGGCACTGGCACACAACCTGGGGTTTCCGCGCATCGGCCGCGACCGTGAGCTGAAGAAAGCCCAGGAGGCCTTCTGGAAGGGCGAGCTGGACGAAGCCGGCCTGCGTGCCGTGGGCCGTGGCTTGCGCGCCGCGCACTGGCAGGCGCAAAAGGCTGCTGGCATCGAGCTGCTGCCGGTGGGCGATTTCGCCTGGTACGACCAGGTGCTCACCCACTCGCTGACGTTCGGTGTGATCCCGGAGCGCTTCCGTAGCAAGGACGCTGCCAAGCCGACCCTGCACACCTTGTTTGCCATGGCCCGGGGCGTGAGTGACAGCTGCTGCGGTGGCGCCCACGCCCAGGAAATGACCAAGTGGTTCGACACCAACTACCACTACCTGGTCCCCGAGTTCACCGCCGACCAGCCATTCGCCCTGAGCTGGGAACAGCTGTTCGAAGAGGTCGAGGAAGCCAAGGCCCTGGGCCACGCGGTCAAGCCGGTGGTGATCGGCCCACTGACCTACCTGTGGCTGGGCAAGACCAAGGGCGCCGACTTCGACAAGCTGGAGCTGCTCGACCGCCTGCTGCCGCTGTACGACCAGATCCTCAACCGCCTGGCCGCCCAGGGTGTGGAGTGGGTGCAGATCGACGAGCCGATCCTCGCCCTCGACCTGCCCCAGGACTGGAAGAACGCCTACGAGCGGGTCTACAACATTCTCCAGCGCGCACCGCTGAAAAAACTGATCGCCACCTACTTCGGCGGCCTGGAAGACAACCTCGGCCTGGCCGCCAACCTGCCGGTCGATGGCCTGCACATCGACCTGGTGCGTGCCCCGGACCAATACCCGACCATCCTCGACCGCCTGCCGGCCTACAAGGTGCTGTCGCTGGGCGTGGTCAACGGCCGCAACGTCTGGCGCTGCGACCTGGAAAAGGCACTGGACGTGCTGCGCCATGCCCACGAGCGGCTGGGCGAGCGCCTGTGGGTGGCGCCGTCGTGCTCGCTGCTGCACAGCCCGGTGGACCTGGAGCGTGAAGACAAGCTCGATGACGAACTGAAGAGCTGGCTGGCCTTTGCCGTGCAGAAGTGCCAGGAAGTGGCGCTGCTGGCCAAGGCCATCAACCAGCCCGAGGCTGCCGATGTGGCAACCGCACTGCAGCAGAGCCGCGCCGTGCAACACAGCCGCGCCACCTCGCCACGCATTCACAAGCCAGCGGTGCAGGCCCGTGTCGCGGCGATCAAGCCCGCCGACAGCCAGCGTGTGTCCGCCTTCGAGCAGCGCATCGCCAAGCAACGCGCCGGCCTGGGTCTGCCGGCGTTTCCGACCACCACGATCGGTTCGTTCCCGCAGACTTCGGCGATCCGCCTGGCGCGTCAGTCGTTCAAGCAGGGCAAGCTGACCGAAGCGGACTATGTCGAGGCCATGCACAGCGAGATCCGCCACGCGGTGCAGATCCAGGAGAACCTGGGCCTGGATGTGCTGGTGCACGGCGAGGCCGAGCGCAACGACATGGTCGAGTACTTCGCCGAGCAACTGGACGGTTATGTGTTCACCCGCTTCGGCTGGGTGCAGAGCTACGGTTCGCGCTGCGTGAAGCCGGCGGTGATCTTCGGTGACCTGAGCCGCCCGAAGGCCATGACCGTGGCGTGGATCAAGTACGCCCAAGGCCTGACTCGCAAGGTGATGAAGGGCATGCTGACAGGCCCGGTGACCATGCTGATGTGGTCGTTCCCCCGCGAGGACGTGACCCGCGAGGTGCAGGCCCGCCAGCTGGCGCTGGCGATCCGTGACGAAGTGCTGGACCTGGAGGCGGCGGGCATCAAGATCGTGCAGATCGACGAGGCGGCCTTCCGCGAGGGCCTGCCGCTGCGCCGCAGTGCCTGGCCGCGCTACCTGGAATGGGCGACCGAGGCGTTCCGCCTGTGTGCCTCGGGCGTGCGTGACGAAACGCAGATCCACACCCACATGTGCTACAGCGAGTTCAACGACGTGATCGAGTCGATCGCGGCGATGGATGCCGATGTGATCACCATCGAGACCTCGCGTTCGGACATGGAGCTGCTGGACGCGTTCGAGCGGTTCGACTACCCGAACGAGATTGGCCCGGGCGTGTATGACATCCACTCGCCGCGGGTGCCGGCGAAGGAAGAGATGGTCAAGCTGCTGCGCAAGGCGGCCCGGCGTATTCCGGCCGAGCGGTTGTGGGTCAACCCGGATTGCGGGCTGAAGACCCGTGGCTGGCCGGAGACCGAAGCGGCGTTGGTGAACATGGTGGCGGCGGCCCGCGAACTGCGCGCCACGGTCTGAGGCCTCGCCGGCAAGCGGGCTCCTGCGAGCAGGTGCACTACCTGTAGGAGCCGGCTTGCCGGCGAACTGTTCTCCCCGCTGGATACTTCATCTACAGTGGCCCGACCACCTGCCCGGAAGCCCTCGATGAAGCCTGTGCATCTCACCCTGATCTGTCACGCCCGAACCGAGGCACAACGGGTGGGCCGCTTCGCCCTTGACGACGAACCTGCATCTGCTTCCATCGAACTGGCCACAACCGCCCGTTGCCTTACCGCGCCAGAGCTGCGCGCCCGCGAGACGATCGAGCACCTGGCCGCGACCATCGATGAGGGCCTGCGCGATTGCGACCTGGGGGCCTGGAAGGGCCAGGCGCTCAAGCAACTGGGCGAGCACGACTTGCAGGCGTGGCTGGCCGACCCGCATGCCACGCCCCATGGCGGTGAGTCGATTGCCGCCCTGTGCCAGCGTGTCGCCGTTTGGATGGACAGCGCGCTGGGCGAGGGGGAATGGGTCGCTGTCACGCACCCCTTCGTCATCCGCGCCGCGATGCTGCATGCGCTGGGCGCGCCTTTCGAGTCGTTTCATCGCATCGACGTGCCACCCCTGGCCCGTGTGCGCTTCAGCCATTACGGCCAATGGCGTTTGCAGTTGGCCTGCGAGGGGGCACGCACCAACGCCGGCACGACCCGCACATAGACCAACTCACTCACCAACTCCACCAGCGTCTGGGTGATCACCGCCGCCGCCGCCAATGCGCGGACCGACTCAGGCAACGCCAACGCCAGCGGCAGCACCACCAGCGAGTTGCGCGTGGCGGCACTGAAGGTCACCGCCCGGGCCTCGCCTGTGGACAACTTGAACAGCCGCGCCGCGAGCAACCCAAGCACCGGCGCCAGCAGCGCGAAGCCGACATACACCGGCACCACCGGCAGCAGGTCGCCCAGCCGGCTGGCCACCACGCCGATCTGCGAACCGATCACCGCGATCAGCACCAGCGCCATGGCCGGCACCGGCAGCCAGGCCCAGCTGTCGTTCCATTTGCCGACCAGCGCCGAGCGCCGCGCGCCGGCACTGGTGGCGACCGCCAGCAACAGCGGCAGCACGATCAGCAGCACGAAGGCCTCGACGAAGGGCGCCACCGAGATGCCCACGCTGCTGGTGCCACCGAGCATCAGTGCCAGGTACAACGGCAGCAGCGCCAGTTGCGCCAGTAACAGCACCGGCGTGGCGGCGAGGGTCAGGCGCGCGTCGCCCTTGCCGATATGGGTGAACACCACCACGTAGTCGATGCACGGCGTCAGCAGCACCAGCAGCGCGCCGAGCAGCACGGCGGGGTGCCCGGCCAGGCCACGGGTGGCGATCCAGACCAGCAGCGGCACCAGCACGAAATTGGCCAGCAGCAACGCGCCCATGAAGCGCCGGTTGCCCAAGCCCGCGCGCAGGTCGAGGAAGGGTATCTGCAGGAACATCGCGTACATCAGTACGGCGATGGCCGGGGTCACCAGCGCCTCCAGCGGTTGGGCAACGCCCGGCGCCAGCAGGCCGATGGCGGCGGCGAGCGCCACGGCAATGAAGTACAGGGGGATCTGATTGCGTTCGAGTTGATCTCTGTCCACGAGTGGCCTGGTTTTTCCGACTGAATTGCTAGGCGGGGCAGGGTACTATCTGGCGCAGTCCATAGGGAGTGATTCGAATGCGAATTCTAGTGGTAGGTGCGAGCAAGGGATTGGGTAAGGCACTGGTCGAAGGCCTGGGTGATGCAGGCGATACGCTGATTGGCGTGTCGCGCACCCGGCCGATGTCGTTGCCGGGCGCGGTGCACTGGATCGAGGCCGACCTCAGCCAGCCGCGCCAGGCGGCGACGGTCATCCATGAGGCGGTGGCTGAAGGCGGGCTGGACGTGCTGGTGTACAACGTCGGGATCTGGGAAGAACGGGCCTTCGAGGAAGGCTACAGCTTCCTCGACGACGACGAGGGGCAGATCGAGCGCATGGTCGACACCAACATCACCGCGCCGCTGCTGTTGATCAAGCGCCTGCTGCCGGTGCTGCTCGAGAGCGAGCGGCCACGGATCATCCTCACCGGCTCCACGTCGGGCCTGCCAGGCAGTGGTCGGCCTGAAGTCACCTTCGGTGCCAGCAAGTTCGGCCTGCGCGGCATCGCCGAGACACTGCGCGAAGGTTTCCGCGACCAGGGCCTTGGCGTGAGCTGCCTGAACCTTGGCTACCTGAACACCGAGGACGGGCTGGACGTGCCGCTGGCGCAGGCCGCGCAGCGGGGCGAGGGTTCGTTGATCCCGCTGCATGATGTGGTGCAGGTGTGCCGGATGATGCTGAGCCTGTCGGCGGCCAGCTACGTGCGTGACATCACCCTGCCTGCGCTGCGGGATGAGCGCTTCTGACAGGCTCTGACGGCGGGTGGCGCTGCGGGCGGCCCATTCGCCGGCACAGCCGGCTCCTACAGGTATCGTGGGCTGCCCCAAGGGTTGGATGGCTGTCCAAGCTTTTGCGGGCAGTCCAGCGTGCAGGCGCCGGCGAACCGGATCAGCCGCGCTCGATCGCCAGCGCCACGCCCTGGCCGCCGCCGATGCACAGGGTCGCCAGCCCTTTCTTGGCATCACGCTTGATCATCTCGTGCAGCAAGGTCACCAGCACCCGGCAGCCCGAGGCGCCGATGGGGTGGCCCAGGGCGATCGCGCCGCCGTTGACGTTGACCTTCGCGGCGTCCCACTCAAGCCCTTTGCCCACGGCCAGCGCCTGGGCGGCGAAGGCTTCGTTGGCTTCGATCAGGTCCAGCTCGCCCAGCTGCCAGCCGGCCTTGTCCAGGCAGCGCTGGGTCGCCGACACCGGGCCGATGCCCATGATCGCCGGGTCCACGCCGGCGCTGGCGTAGGCGGCGACCTTGGCCAGTACCGGCAGGCCCAGGGCCTTGGCTTTATCGGCGCTCATCAGCAGCACCGCGGCGGCGCCGTCGTTGAGGCTGGAGGCATTGCCGGCGGTGACGCTGCCGTCTTTCTTGAAGGCGGCGCGTAGTTTGCCGAGGGATTCGGCGCTGGTGCCGGGGCGGGGTTGCTCGTCGGTGTCGAACACCAGCGGCTCGCCTTTCTTCTGCGGGATGTGGATTGGGGTGATCTCGTCCTTGAAGCGCCCGGCCTCGATGGCGGCCACGGCCTTGCGCTGCGACTCGGCGGCGAAGGCGTCCTGCTGCTCGCGGGTGAGGCCGTACTGCTCCACCAGGTTCTCGGCGGTGATGCCCATGTGGTAGTCGTTGAAGGCGTCCCACAGGCCGTCGGTGATCATGCTGTCGATCAGTTGGCCGTGGCCCATGCGCTGGCCGGTACGGGCCGACGGCAGCACGTAGGGCGCCAGGCTCATGCTCTCCTGGCCACCGGCGATCACCACCTCGGCGTCGCCGCAGCGGATGGCCTGGGCGGCCAGGTGCAGGGCCTTGAGGCCCGAGCCGCAGACCTTGTTCAGGGTCAGGGCCGGGACCTCAAAGGGCAGGCCGGCCTTCACGGCGGCCTGGCGGGCGGGGTTCTGGCCGGCGCCGGCGGTGAGCACCTGGCCGAGGATCACTTCGTCGACCTGGGCCGGGCCCAGCTGGGTCTGGGCCAGCAGCTGGCGGATCACGGCGGCGCCCAGCTCGACGGCGGACACGTTGGCCAGGGCCCCCTGGAAGCTGCCGATGGCAGTGCGGGTGGCGGCGACGATGACGACTTCGTTCATTGTTGTTCTCCGTATACGAGCGTGATCGCCACAGCATCCATGGGCGCCGCTTATTTGGGAAGTTTGTTTTTCTTTGCCATTGATCCGAATTTCAAATGAATGGGTGGTGTTGGCGGGGCAACTAAGCTTGCTCGCAGCCAAGGCCTGCGCAATCCGGTAGGGGCCGGCCTTGCCGGCGAATGGGCTGCGCAGCAGCCCCTGGCATTCACACTGCCGGGCACTGGTTGGTCACGCAGTGAATCCCGCCCCCTCCCGCCGCGATCGCATCAATGTCCAACTGCACCACGTCCCGCTTCGGATACAGTCGTTCGAGCAAGGCCTTGGCTTTTTCATCGGCACTGCGGTCGCCGAACTGCGGCGCGATCACCGCGCCATTGATCACGAAGTAGTTGATATACCCCGCTGCGAAGTCCGGGTTGCCCTTGCTGAACTTGCTGTTGCGTGGTTTCAACGGCGGCGACAGGGTGTGGATCTGCAGCTTGCGTCCATCGGCATCGGTGGCGTTCTGCAGGATCTCCAGGTGTTTACGGGTCACGGCGTAATCATAGGAATCCGGGTCGTTGTCCAGGTTCGCCACCACCACGCCGGGCGCCGCGAAGCGCGCGTAGAAGTCCACGTGGGCGTCGGTGATGTCCTTGCCCTTGATGCCCGGCAGCCAGATGATCTTGCGCAGGCCCAGCCGCGCCTTCAGTTCCTCCTCGACCTGGGCCTTGCTCCAGCCGGGGTTGCGGTTGCCGTTGATCCAGCTGCTCTCGGTCATGATCCCGGTGCCATGGCCGTCCACCTCGATGCCGCCGCCTTCGCCGACCAGCTTGCTGCGCTGGTAACCGCCACCGGCCAGCTTGGCGACACGGGCGGCGAGCTTGGCGTCCTGGCGATGCTGCTGCTTGCCGCCCCAGCCGTTGAAGTTGAAGTCCAGCGCCGCCAGCTCGCCATCGTCGTCGATCACGAAGTTGGCGCCGATGTCGCGCATCCAGATGTCGTCCAGTTCGGTTTCGACATAGGTGATGTTGTGGCTGGCGCACTCTTCCTCGGCGATGTCGCGTTCGCTGGCGCGGCAGAACACCGTTACCGGCTGGTATTTGGCGATGGCGCGGGCGATGCGCCCGAGCGCGGCCTGGACGTCTTCGGTGAAGTCTTCCCAGATCGCGTCCTGGGCGCCGAAGGCGATGTAGGCGCGGGCGTGCTTTTCGCCTTCGTCGGGCATGAACCAGCGGCCCGCCTCGGCGGCGCGGGCGCTGTTGCTGCCGAACGGCAGGCCGAAGCTGGCGGCGGCGCCGAGGCCGGCGACGACGCTCAGTTGTTGAAGGAAGGTGCGGCGTGTTGGCATGGGGTCAGTCCTGTGCGGTCTTGAAGCGGGTCCAGACGCGCATGCGCGCACGCATGTCGGCCTGGGGGATGTCCTTGCCCGGGATCAGGCGGGTATAGGTGGAATCGTCGAGGTAGATGTCCGGGTTGTCGCGCAGGCGCGCGTCCACCAGGGGGCGGGCCTTGGCGCTGGCGGTGGGGTAGCCGGTGAAGTTGCTGATCGCCGCCATGTTCTCCGGGCGCATGACGAAATTGATGAAACGATAGGCGTACTCCGGGTGCTTGGCGTCGGCGGGGATGGCCATGGTGTCCATCCAGATGGTGGTGCCTTCGCGGGGTACGCGGTACTGGAAGTCGATGGCCTTGCCCGCGGCTTCGGCGGTGCGTTGGGCCTGGATCACGTCGCCGCTGTAGCCCAGCGACAGGCAGGT
This sequence comes from Pseudomonas entomophila, assembly GCF_023277925.1. NCBI lineage: Bacteria > Pseudomonadati > Pseudomonadota > Gammaproteobacteria > Pseudomonadales > Pseudomonadaceae > Pseudomonas > Pseudomonas entomophila. The sequence goes on along the minus strand of NZ_CP063832.1, from coordinate 3,450,103 downwards.
GTTGCCATTGACCAGCTCGGTGACTGGCTGCGATTGCAGCTTGCGCACGTAGGGGCGGATGCCCTTGAGCAGCTCGCTGGCGGCGGCCAGGTCCTCGCGCTTGGCGCTGCGCGGTTCGCGGCCGAGGTAGTGAAGCACCACGGCCAGCACCTCGTCGGGCGAGTCGATGATCGAGATGCCGCAGTCGGCGAACTTTTGCGCCAGCGCCGGCTTGAACAGCAGGTCGAGGCTGTCCAGCGGGGCGTCGGGCATGCGCTCGCGGACCTTCTTCGCATCCATGGTCAGGCCGATGGTGCCCCAGGTGTAGGGCACGGTGGCCTGGCTGGCCTTGGGGTAGCGGTCGTGCAGCTGGCGCAGGCCGGGCTCGATGTCGTCGAGGGCGGTCAACTGCTTGCGGTCCAGGGCCTGCAGGCTGCCGGCGCGCATCAGCCGTTCGGCCACGGTGTCGCCGGGGAACACCAGGTCGTAGCCGCTGCGCCCGGACATCAGCTTGGCCTCGAGCACCTCGCTGCCGTCCATGACGTCGTAGATCACCGGGATGCCGGTTTCGGCGGTGAAGCGCTTGAGGGTGTCCTCGGCAAAGTAGTCGGCCCAGTTGTACAGGCGCAGGGCTTGCTGCTCGGCCTGGGCGACGCCGGCGCAGGCCACCAGGGCAGCGATGGCCAGCAGTTTCGATGCACGGCTTGGCATGGTTCAGGCCCTCGCAGTCTGTGGGGTGCGGCCGTCCAGCGTGAGCAACGGCGTGTACAGGCTGGGGCGGCGGTCGCGGTAGATGCCCCAGGTCAGGCGGTCCTCGCGCATGCGTTCCAGGTCCAGGTCGTGCAGCCAGACGCCGCTGCTGTCGCGGTCGGCCTCTTGCAGCAGCGCGCCCTTGTGGTCGCAGATGAACGACGAGCCGTAGAAGCGCATCGACAGCGTGTCGTCAGTGCGCGCCACTTCATGACCGACCCGGTTGGCCGCGACGACTGGCAGCAGGTTGGCGGCGGCGTGGCCGCGCATGGCCATCTGCCAATGGTCGCGCGAATCCAGCTCGGTGGCACCCGGCTCGGAGCCGATGGCGGTGGGGAACAGCAGCACCTCGGCGCCCATCAGGGCCAGGCAGCGGGCGGTCTCGGGGAACCATTGGTCCCAGCAGATGCCGATGCCCAGGCGGCCGAAGGCGGTGTCCCAGACCTTGAAACCGGTGTCGCCGGGGCTGAAGTACTCCTTCTCCTGATAACCGATGGCGTTGGGGATGTGGGTCTTGCGGTACACGCCCAGCAGGCTGCCGTCGGCGTCGGCCACGGTCAGCGAGTTGAAGAAGACGTTGCCGGCGCGTTCGTACCAGCTCAGCGGCAACACCACGCCCAGCTCCTTGGCCAGGGCAGCGAAGCGCTTGAGCAGCGGGCTGTCGTGGTAGTCCTGGGCCAGGGCCTGGTGGCTGTGGCATTGCTCGATGCAGAAGTACGGGGTGGCGAACAGCTCCTGCAGCAGGATCACCTGGGCGCCCTGGGCGGCGGCCCGGCGCACCAGTTGCTCGGCGCGCTCGAGGTTGGCGGCCAGGTCCCAGCTGCAGGCCATCTGCGTGGTGGCGATGCGCAAGGTGCTCATGGGCGCGCTCCCGGCCAGGCTGGCTGCTGCTGGGTGATGCAGTGGATGCCGCCGCCGCCGTGGGCGATGTGGTCGATGCGCACCGGGACGATCTCGCGGCCGGGGAAGGCCAGGGCCAGTTGTTGCGCGGCGGCCTGGTCGGCGTCGATGCCGTAGGCCGGCATGATCACGGCGTCGTTGGCCAGGTAGAAGTTGGTGTACGAGGCGCAGAACACTTCCGCGTTCGGGTCGACGGCGGCGCTGGCTTCATACAGGTCGAGCAGTTCGAACGCGCGGCCTTGGGCGTCGGTGGCCAGTTCAAGGGCGCGGCGGTTCTCGCGGGCCACTTCGGCATACACCGATTGCTGGTCGTGGGTGGCGTCCACCAGCAGCACGCCGGGGCGGGCGAAGGCGCACACGCCATCGACGTGGCCGTCGGTCATGTCGCCGGTGACGTACTGCGGGTCGCCCGGCAACCAGATGGTCTTGCGGATGCCCAGCAGGCGGGCGAAGCAGTCCTCGAACTCGGCCTTGCTCAGGCCCGGGTTGCGGTTGGGGTTGAGCAGCACCGACTCGGTGGTGATCAGCGTGCCTTCGCCGTCCACATGGATGGCGCCGCCTTCGTTGCACAGCGGGGTGCTCAGGCCTTCGAAACCCAGGTGGTCGAGGATGCGCCGGGCCAGGCTGCGGTCCTTGCCGTGCTCGGACTTGTCGCCCCAGGCGTTGAAGCGCCAGCTCAGGCCGGCCACGCCGTGTTGCGGGTGGGTCAGGAAGGTTGGGCCGCTGTCACGGCACCAGCTGTCGTCGACGGCCAGCTCGATCAGTTCGATACCGGGCCCGCACAGCTCACGGGCAATGGCGATGGCCGAGGGGTCGACCACCATGTTCACCGGCTCGAAGCGGGCGATGGTGGCCGCGACACGGGCGTAGTCGCGCTGCACGTCGGCCAGGGTCACGCCCCAGCCCGACTCCCATAGCGCTTGGTTGTGCGGCCAGATCATCCAGGTGGCGGCGTGGCGGGCCCATTCGGCGGGCATGCGCCAGCCGCTGTCGAGGGACAGGGTCATAGTGAACTCCGATCTATTAGGGATTTTTATCAACGAAGCCCGCCGTCGCGGGTGTTGGTGTCAATGCTATGGCTAGGAAGCCGGGCCGACAAACGATAGATTTAGCGGATTACTGATCAGTCAGGCTTATCAGCATGCTCAAACACTGGCCCCCGCTAAACGCCCTGCGCGGCTTCGAAGCCGCCGCCCGCCTGGGCAGCTTCCACAAGGCCGCCGAGGCCCTGAACCTCACCCAGTCGGCGATCAGCCAGCAGATCCGCAGCCTGGAGAGCTACCTGGAGCAGCCGCTGTTCCACCGCAGTGGGCGCAGCGTCAGCCTCACCGATGCCGGGCACGACCTGCTCAGCACCACCCAGGCCCTGCTGCAGCAACTGGCGGTGGGGATCCGTCGCCTCGACCAGTACCGCAAGCCCAACCAGCTGGTGGTCAACACCACCCCGGCCTTTGCCCGCCACTGGCTGCTGCCGCGCCTGGCGGACTTCCACCAGCGTCATCCGGACGTCGATTTGTGGCTGTTCACCAGCTTCGAGGTGCCGGACATGGCCAGCGAAACCATCGACCTGGCCATTCGCGACGATATCGGCCCGCAGGCCGAATGCAGCTTCACCGTGTTGCATCAGGACCAGCTGTATCCGGCTTGCCACCCGGCATTGCCTGAGCAGGGGCGCACCACGTTGCACGGTGAGCGGGAGATGGACTGGAGCCACTGGCAACTGGAGGGCGGCGAGGCGGTGGGGCAGCAGGGCAAAGGGCTGAATTTTTCCGACCCGGGGTTGCTGCTGGAGGCGGCGGGCGAGGGGCTGGGGATCGCCTTGGTCAGCCAGTTGCTGGCGCGGCGAATGGTCGATGAAGGGCGCTTGCGGCCCCTGTCTGAGCAGCGTGTGCGCGGGCCGGTGTGGAGCTGCCTGGTGCATTGGGAAAGCCAGGAGGACCCGCTGGCGCGGCAGTTCCTGGCGTGGCTGCGCGAAGCCCTGCTGCGTTGAGGGTGCGATTCCCTGTGGGCGCATGGCCCGGGCTTGGCCCGTGTTCGCCGGCAAAGCCAGCTCCTACGATGACCGCGCCTACCTCAAGATCGATGCCGTACCTGTAGGAGCCGGCTTTGCCGGCGAACGGGGCCGTGCAGACGATGCAGCAATGTGAATCACCCCGTAATATGTGTCGGATATCCCGCGAGGGTAGTCTCACCCTCTAGATCAAACGGCAGCGCCCCGAATCCAGGCGCTGCCCCAGCCTAAACCTGACGAGGTACAGACATTGGCCATCATTCATCCCAAGGTTCGCGGTTTCATCTGCACCACGACTCACCCCAAGGGCTGCGAGCTCAACGTCCGTGACCAGATCGAAGCCACCCGCAAGCTGGGCGTGCGCGAGGATGGTCCGAAGAAAGTCCTGGTGATCGGCGCCTCCAGCGGCTACGGCCTGGCCGCGCGCATCACCGCGGCGTTCGGTTTCAAGGCCGACACCCTGGGCGTGTTCTTCGAAAAGCCGGGCACCGAGACCAAGGCCGGTACCGCTGGCTGGTACAACGCCGCCGCCTTCGACAAGTTCGCCAAGGCCGAAGGCCTGTACAGCAAGTCGATCAACGGTGACGCCTTCTCCGACGAAGCCCGCGCCAAAGTGATCGAGCTGATCAAGAACGAAATGGGCGGCAAGGTCGACCTGGTCATCTACTCGCTGGCCTCGCCGGTGCGCAAGCTGCCGCAGACCGGTGAACTGATCCGCTCGGCGCTCAAACCAATCGGCCAGCCGTACAAGTCGACCGCCATCGACACCAACAAGGACACCATCATCGAGGCCAGCATCGAGCCGGCCACCGAGCAGGAAATTGCCGACACCGTCACCGTGATGGGTGGCCAGGACTGGCAGCTGTGGATCGACGCCCTGGCTGGCGCCGACGTGTTGGCCGAAGGCGCGCGCACCGTGGCCTTCAGCTACATCGGCACCGAAATCACCTGGCCGATCTACTGGCACGGTGCCCTGGGCCAGGCCAAGCAGGACCTGGACGAAACCGCCCTGCGCCTGGACAAGAAACTGGCCGGCGAAGTCAAAGGCGGCGCCAACGTGGCGGTGCTCAAGTCGGTCGTCACCCAGGCCAGCTCGGCTATCCCGGTGATGCCGCTGTACCTGTCGATGGTGTTCAAGATCATGCAGGAGAAGGGCGTCCACGAAGGCACCCAGGACCAGCTGGACCGCATGTTCCGCGACCGCATGTACCGCGCCGACGGCGCCCCGGCAGCTGTGGACGAGAAAGCCCGCCTGCGCCTGGACGACTGGGAACTGCGCGATGACGTGCAGGACGCCTGCAAAGCCATGTGGCCGCAGGTGACCACCGAGAACCTGTTCGAACTGACCGACTACGCCGGTTACAAGAAGCAGTTCCTCAACCTGTTCGGCTTCGAGCGCGCTGACGTCAACTACGACGAAGACGTGGCCACCGACGTGAAGTTCGACTGCGTCGAGCTGTAACGCTTTCTATCTAGTTGTTCGCCGACAAGCCGGCTACTGCGGGGCGAGCGCCATCCCAGAGATTGGCGCAGCCCTCGTAGAAGCCGGCTTGTCGGCGAAAGGGCCGTTTTGCTAGCGTTGGCGCACAACCGCAGGGAGCGCGCCATGAGCAGCCTCACTCAACCCGCCACCGCCTTTCGCCACACCGCCGCCGACGGCTACAGCCTCGGAGGCTTTTGCTGGCGCCATGCCACACCCGACCGCCAGCGCCCGTTGGTGATCATCAACGCCGCCACCTCGGTGCGCTGCCGCTACTACGCCCGTTTCGCCGACTACCTCTTCGCCCAGGGTTTCGATGTGCTGACCTACGACTACCGTGGCATCGGTGAGTCGCGCCCGGCGTCGCTGCGCGGGTTCCAGGCCAGCTGGAGTGACTGGGGGCGGTTGGACTTCGAGGCCATGCTGCAACTGGCCGCTCTCGAGTACCCCAACCAGCCGGTACACGTGGTCGGGCACAGTTTCGGGGGGTGGGCGCTGGGGTTGGCGCCGTCCGCGGCGCAGGTCAGGCATGCGGTGCTGGTGGGTGCGCAGTTCGCCTATTGGCGCGACTACGCGGCGGGCCAGCGCTGGCAGTTGTTCGGCAAATGGCATGTGGTGATGCCGCTGCTGACGCGAGTGTTCGGATACTTTCCGGGCAAGCGCCTCGGTTGGCTGGAGGACACCCCGGCAGGGGTGGTGCGTGACTGGAGCACACGCACGCCACGCTACGAGCAGCGCCCGAGCGGGCGCTCTCTTGAAGCGCCGCCGTTCGCCCAGGTCCAGGCCGCCACCCTGGCCATCAGCCTGACCGACGACCCGTTCGGCACGGTGGCCGCGACCGAGCGCCTGTTGGGCTATCTGGACGGTACCGTGCGCAGGCACCTGCGCCTGGCGCCTGTGGATATCTCGGTCGGGGCGATCGGCCATTTCGCCTTTTTCCACGACCGTTTCCGCGAAAGCCTGTGGCCGATCGCGTTGGGTTGGCTACAACACGCCAACCTCCCCGCCAACACCCCAGGCCGCGTCCTGTAGGAGCCAGCCTTGCTGGCGATGCAAGGCGCAGCCTTGCCTGCATCACACGGACGCTTTCGCCAGCAAGGCTGGCGCCTACAGGTGGGCGTGCTGCTTCAGGCCAGCCGCGTCAGCGGTTGTGCAGCGAACTTCACGCCCGCCAGCCCGTGTTTGATCAGCGCGCGGATATTGCCATGGTCGCTGCCGTTGGGCGTGGCCACCACGCTGCGGTAGTGCTCACCAAAGGCCTGCAGCGCTTCCTGGTCGCTCAACCCTTCCAGCAGGGCCAGCCCCAGGGTTTTGCACGAACCTTCGTTCTGCCCGGCGGCATTGTGCACGTCGCCATTGTCGAAGGCCTGGGGCTGGTAGCTGTAATGGGCGGCAACGAAGGCCAGGGTGTCGGCAAACACATGCTCGCCGCTGGCGAGGCTGCTGCGCAGGGTGTTCAGGTCAGTCACGGGGTTTTCCTTGTTCGAACGCCGCTTGTTGCTCGGCGCTGGCTTCTTTCTGGTGGAGGGCTTTCCAGTCGTTGTAGGGCATGCCGTACACCTGCTCGCGGGCATCGTCCAGGCTCAGTTCGATCTGGCGATCGTCGGCGGCGGCCTTGAGCCATTTCGACAGGCAGTTGCGGCAGAAGCCGGAAAGGTTCATCAGGTCGATGTTCTGCACGTCGGTGCGTTTTTGCAGGTGGTCGACCAGGCGCCGGAACGCGGCGGCTTCGAGTTCGAGCTGTTGTTGCGGGGTCATGGGCGTCTCTCAGGTCATGCGGTTCTTCAGATGGCGGCCACCGTTGATGACCACCTGGCTGCCGGTGCTGTACTGGCTTTGCAGCAGGAACAGCACGGCGTCGATCAGCGGGCGGGCGCCGGGTTCGAATTCGAGCAAGGCTTTTTTCAGCGTCTGCTGGCGGTACTGCTCATCGCCGCCCTCTTTGAGAATGAGCAGGCCCGGCAGGATACCGTTGACGCGCACCTTGGGCGCGTACTTTTCGGCGAACGACAGCACCATGTTCTGCAAGGCGGCCTTGGTGGCCGCATAGCCGATGTGGCTCTTGCTGCCGCGCGAGGAGGTCTCGTCGCAGATATGGATGATGTCGGCCTTGGCCACTTTGCCGAGCAGCTCGCCGAGCGCCAGGTTGAGGTGGTAGGGCGCCTCGACGTGCAGGCGGAACATGGTGTCGAGGTTGTCGAGGCCGTCGTCGAGCCACAGCGAGGCGTTGTGGATGATCGCGCGCAGGCCGTCGTAGTGGCTGTGCAGGTGGTCGATCAGGGCCTGGCGGTCGGCGGTTTGTGTCAGGTCGGCCTGGAACTGCCGGATGTTCGGGTGCGGCGCCTGTGGGTGCAGGCTGCGGCTGGCGCTGACCACCGTATGGCCGGCCTGTGCCAGCTCAAGGGCCAGGGCCAGCCCGACGCGCTGGCTGGCTCCGGTGATGAGGATTGGGCTGTTCATGTTCGGGGCGGTCTGTTCGTCTGTCCGTGCGAGATGCCCCAGCATACCCGAACTGCGCGGCCTTGCGAGCCCGCGCCTCAGCGGCTGCGCAGGCCCGTGGGGCGCTCCTGTCGCGGGCGTGCGGTGGGGGTCAGCCAGCTGGCCAGCAAGCGGGTCGAGAGGGGGATGAACAGGTACACCATGACCGGCGTCAGGGCCAGGGTGCTGAGCAGCACGCGGGGCAGCAAGTCCAGTGGCGCCAGCCAGTGGCCGAACAGCAGGTTGAACAGCAGCGAGACCGGGAAGAACGCCAGCCAGATGGCCGTGGCCTGCTTCCAGCGCGGCGGTTTTTGCACCATGTTGGTGCCAAACCAGTCGTCGATACCGCTGACGCGCTTCTCTTTGGGGCGTTCGAACAGGCCGTCGCCGCGTTGCAGCCAGGCGCGGCGCGAGGCGGAATGCTCCCAGGCGTGCAGGGTTTGTTCGTTGGTGAAGCGGAAGATGATCTGGAACTCATCGCCGTCGGTGGGCGGGGCGAGGATGCCCGAGCCGAGATAGCCGGGGAAGTCGGTGGCCAGTTGCTCGCCTTCGTGCAGCCAGGCCAGCAGGTCCTGGTAGCGGCCGTGGGCGGCGCGGCGCGACACCATCAGGGTGACGGGGGTAGACATCGTGTATCTCCTGGCGATGGGGCTGGCGGGTAGCCGGCCCCTCTTCATGCGCGGCCCGGGGTGGTGGGCGGCGCAAGCGAGCTTGCAAGAATCGGGCACGGATTATCGCCGATCGATCATGACCGGTCAGTTTCAGCCGTTGTACGGTCGTCAGACCGCGAGGGGCGCCTGGGCGTGCAGCTCGGGGTGGGCCTGGCGATGGGCCTGCAGGATGTACTCGCGCAGGCGCTCGATCTCTTCGGCGGGGCTGTGCGACAGGTCATAGGCCGCCAGCCGTGGGCCGATGCGCCGCCGCAGGGTACCGTGCAGGCCGATTGCCGGGATGCCTTCGGGGGCGAAGTGCAGGTTGAAATGCGCGGGGGCTGTGCTGCGGTCGCGCACTTCCAGCAACACGCCCTTGAACGAGATGTCGCGCACCCACAGCGCGCTTTGTTGGTGGTGCTCGTCCAGCAGTGGCGCGGGTTGTTCCAGCGACAGGCGCCAGGGCCGCAGCATGGGGCCATCCTCGTAGATGTCCGGTGAACCCAGTTGCAGGTGCAGGGCGTGGAATTCGTCCTCGACCAGTTGCAGCGGGAAGCTCAATTGCTGGTTGTTGAAGCTGGCCTGCAGCGTGACCTGTTCGTTGGCCACCAGGCGGGTGAGCAGGTCCTTGAGGCGACGGTCGCCGTTGACCAGCAGGCTCGACATGGGGTCGGCCAGGTTCAACTGGGGCGAATGCTGCATGTCCTGGATGAAGTCCAGCTCGTCCTGGGAGAGGAGGGCGTCTGCTTGCATGGTCGAACTCGAAGGGGCGAGCGGTATGGTCGATTTCTTCACGGCGATGGACAGCGGTGTAGGGGCTTGGTTCACGCCACTGGTCGGGTCGAGGTTCGATCCGACGGGCGCCTGTGACTTTTGGCGGAGGCGGCCTTTTGCCACTGTCGGATGCTAGTATCCTACGTTTTCACTCAGTTTCGGAATCCTCACCCGATGAAAGTCGCCATTATTTCCGGTTCGGTGTATGGCACCGCCGAAGAAGTCGCCCGTCACGCCGAGTCCCTGCTCAAGGCGGCAGGCCTTGAAGCCTGGCACGCTTCCCGTGCCACGTTGCAGGATCTCGAGGGCTTTGCCCCCGAGGCATTGCTGGCCGTGACCTCGACCACCGGCATGGGCGAGCTGCCTGACAACCTGATGCCGCTGTTCAGCGCGATCCGCGACACCCTGCCAGCGGCCTGGCGTGGGCTGCCGGGCGCGGTGATCGGTTTGGGCGATTCGAGTTATGGCGATACGTATTGTGGCGGTGGCGAGCAGATGCGCGAGCTGTTCGCCGAGCTGGGGGTGCGTGAAGTAGAGCCAATGCTGAGGCTCGATGCCAGCGAGACGGTGACCCCGGAGACCGATGCCGAGCCGTGGTTGGCGCAGTTCGCGGCAGTGCTCAAGGGCTGATGCGGTTTACCTGTAGGAGCGGCTTCAGCCGCCATGGAGGCAACTCGGTGTCTGGCACCCGCGTCGCGGGTGATCGCGGCTGAAGCCGCTCCTACCGGTGGCGCGTAAAATGGATGTTCAATGCTGTTCCCGCAGTAACGCCAGCCACGCCTGGGCTGCCCGCGACAGGTACGCCCCCCGCCGCCAGATGAAGGCAATATCCCACTTCAGGTAATCCGGCGCCCGCAACGGCAGGCGCACCACCCCCGGCCGCTCCAGCGCCCGCGCCACGATGGCGGGCAACAGCACCACGCCCTGGCCCGCCGCCACCAGCGCGGCGAGAAAGTCTGCCTGGCCACTGCGCCCGCCTTCCTTCGGCGTGAACCCCACCTGCTGGCAAGCATTGAGCAAGCGGTCGTTGAGCACGAAGCTGCGCTGGTATAGCAGGAACGGTGTCTCGGCCAATTGCTCCAGTTCGACCTCGATCTGCCCCGCCAAGGCATGATCGGCCGGCAGCAGGGCCTCCAGCGCTTCGTTGCAGAATGGTTGGTAGTCGAACGCCGGATCGCTTGGGGTCAAGCTGCCCCCCAACTCCAGCTCGCCACTCCTGACCGCTTGCTCGACCATGCGGCTGCCGCCTTCAAGCAGTTGCACGCTGATGTTCGGGTAACGTCGCCGGTATTCGGCGAACAACCCGGCGAACAGGGCATCGCTGCCGAGCAGCGGCAGGCCAAGGCGCAGCTCGCCACGGGCCAGTTGGCTGAGGTCGTCCAGTTCGTTGAGCAACTCCTGGCGTTGGCGCATCAGTACTTCGCCACGCTGCAGGAGGATGCGCCCGGCGTCGGTCAGGTGCAGCTGCGAGCCTTGGCGCTCCAGCAAGGGCTGGCCGATGGCCTGTTCCAGTTGGGCGACCTGTTTGCTCACCGCTGACTGGCTGATATGCAGGGTGTTCGCCGCTTGGGTGAAACCACCCCGATGAACCACCTCGATGAAGCTGCGCAGTTGTTTGAATTCCATGACCACCATTCCATTGTGGAATGCTGATTAGTCTAACAATTCGCTTCTGGCCTAGGTGGTCGAATTCTACAATGAGCACGTTGTCGAGGAACCCCCGCCCATGAATGCCGAATTAATCAAGAAAACCCTCCGCCTGCTCGCCGAGCTGGCGGTGCTGCTCGCCCTGTTCCTGATCGGTGGCCAACTCGCCGCCTGGCTCGCCTGGCCGGTCCCTGGCGGTGTGATGGGCCTGGCCCTGCTGCTGGTGCTGTTCGCCACTGGCGTGGTCAAGCCCGTCACCTTGCAGTTGGGCGCCAAGTGGCTGATGGCCGAGATGCTGTTGTTCTTCATCCCGGCGCTGATGAGCCTGCTGGACTACGGCAGCCTGCTGCGCAGCGAAGGCTGGCGCATCCTGCTGGTGATCGCCGTGAGCACCCTGCTGGTGATGGTGGTCACCGCCGTGACCGTGGAGCTGGTATGCCGCTGGAGGTTGCGCCATGAGCCTTGAGCCCATGCCGGTGTTCTGGCTGGTGTTGACCCTGGCCGCTTACCTGGGCAGCCGCTGGTTGTACCGGCGCAGCGGGCGCTACCTGCTGTCGCCGTTGATCCTGGTGCCGGCCCTGCTGCTGGCGGTGGCCGTGCCGCTGCACACCGCGTACGCCGAATACGCCCGCAACACCCATTGGCTGATGGGTGTGCTGGGCCCGGTGACCGTGGCCTTCGCGGTGCCGATCTGGCAGCAGCGGGCCCTGTTGGCCCGGCACTGGCCGGCGCTGCTGGTGGGCATGCTGGCCGGCAGCGTGGCGTCGATTGGCAGCTCGTGGGCGCTGGCGCACCTGCTGGCGCTGGATGAGTCGGTCAGCCTGTCGCTGCTGCCGCGCTCGATCACCACGCCGTTCGCCATGCCGGTGGCCCAGGATCTGGGCGGCGTGCCGGAGTTGACGGCGGTGTTCGTGATGTTCACTGGGGTGCTGGGCGCCCTGTTCGGTGGCGTCCTGCTGCGCTGGCTGCCGTTGCGCACGCCGCTGGCCCGTGGCGCGCTGTTCGGGGTCGGCGCCCATGGCGCGGGCGTGAGCCGGGCCCAGGAAGTGGGGCGCGAGGAGGGTTCGGTGGCTGGGTTGGTCATGGTCCTGACCGGCTTGCTCAACCTGCTCGCCGCACCGCTGCTGGTCATGCTGCTGTGACCGTTCGTGCCACTGACTCGCACGGTCATCAGGCTGGCTGCCAAGGCAACTTATCACCTTCGTAGGGGCTTCTAGACTGTGCCTCGATATAGAGAGCACATGTATGTGCCGAGGTGACTTGCAATGAACGCAGCAGCCTTGCCCTATTCCGACACTTACCCACCGGGACGCCCCTAATGCCTCTGGCCGAGATTCCACTGTGCGTCTGGCGCACCCGGAGCCAGAGTTTCAGCTTCCGGGGCCAGAGCATCCGTTACTGGACGGCAGGGCAAGGAGAGCCACTGCTATTGCTTCACGGTTTCCCCACCGCCAGCTGGGATTGGCACTACCTGTGGGCACCGCTGGCCCAACGCTACCGTGTGGTGGCCTGCGACATGCTGGGCTTCGGCGATTCGGCCAAGCCCCCGGACCACGACTACAGCCTGCTGGAGCAGGCCGACCTGCAACAGGCGTTGCTCGGCCACTTGCAGATCGACCAGCCGGTGCACCTGCTGGCCCACGACTACGGTGGCAGCGTCGCCCAGGAACTGCTGGCACGGCACCATGAGCAACGGCTTGAAATCGCAAGTTGTGTGTTCCTCAACAGCGGGCTGTTCCCGGAGAGCTGCCGGGTGCTGCTGATCCAGAAGCTGCTGCTCAGCCGCCTGGGCTGGCTGGTCGGGCGCTCGTTCGGGCGCGATGACCTGGTGCGCAATGTCACCCAGGTCTACGGGCCCTGCACGCACCCCAGCGAGAGCGCCCTGGATGACTACTGGAGCCTGATCGCCACCAACCACGGCCCGCGCATCCTGCACAAACTCATCACCTTCCTGCCCGAACGTCGGGCCCAGCGTGAACGCTGGGTCAGCGCCTTGCAGCGTTCAGGCGTGCCGCTACGCTTCATCAATGGCGCGGTAGACCCGTTGTCGGGCGCGCACATGGTCGAACGCTACCGCCAGGTGGTGCCAGAGCCGGACACCGTGGTGCTGCAGGGGATCGGCCATTACCCGCATACCGAGGCGCCGGTGCAGGTGTTGCGCCATTACCTGGCGTTTCGTGAACAGCCGTGGAGTTTCATCCCGCAGAAGGTTGCCTGGTCGTGACCGGACGAACATCGCTGGGCGTTATCGCCCGGCATTCGCCACGGTGGGCTTGATTGCCCGGCGCCCATGGCAGGCGGAGACTGGTTGCATCCATCCATTGCCTGGAGCCCTGAGCATGAGCGAGCCGGTACGTCTGCAAGATCGAGTGGTGATTGTCACGGGGGCCGGCGGCGGCTTGGGCCGGGCCCATGCGCTGCTGTTTGCCGCGCGCGGCGCCAAGGTGGTGGTCAACGACCTGGGGGGCAGTACCCATGGCGAGGGCGCCAACGCCTCGGCGGCCGACCGGGTGGTGGAGGAGATCCGCGCCGCCGGTGGCGAGGCGGTCGCCAACCATGACTCGGTGACCGATGGCGCACGCATCGTTGAGCAGGCCCTGGACCGTTTCGGTCGGGTCGATGTGCTGGTGAACAACGCCGGCATCCTGCGCGACAAGTCTTTCCACAAGATGGAGGACAGCGACTGGGATCTGGTGTATCGCGTGCATGTCGAGGGCGCCTACAAGCTCACTCGCGCCGCTTGGCCACATCTGCAAGGGCAGAACTGGGGGCGGGTGATCTTCACCTCATCCACCTCGGGCATCTATGGCAATTTCGGTCAGGCCAACTATGGCATGGCCAAGCTCGGGCTCTACGGGCTGACCCGCACCCTGGCCATCGAAGGGCGCAAGCACGGCATCCTGGTCAATGCCATTGCGCCAACCGGCGCGACCCGTATGACCGAGGGGCTGATCCCGCCCCAGGTGTTCGAGCAACTCAAGCCTGAGCTGATCAGCCCGCTGGTGGTGTACCTGGGCAGCGAGCAGTGCCAGGACAGCGGCCAGTTGTTCGAGGTTGGCGGTGGCTGGGTGGGCAAGGTGCGCTGGGAACGCAGCCTGGGGGTGGGCTTCGACCCGCGCGAAGGCTTCACACCGGAACAGGTGGCGGACAACTGGGAACGGATCGGCGATTTCGAAGACGCGGTGCATCCGCAGGACAGCCTGCAGGCGTTACAGCAGATGATGGCGAACTTGCAGCGGTTTCCTTTGACGTGATCCAACCGTGGCCGAGCTTGCCAGTGTTCACCGGCAAGCCGGCTCGCCAACCCATGATCAGCGCTGTATCTGCAGGCACCGGCTTGCCGGCGAAAGGGCCAATGTGGTCCCACAGGGGCATGCTAGTCCCGGTGATCTTGAATATCGCCTGCCTGCCGCTGCCAGGTGATTCTTGCAGAAATAAAAAAGGCCGCTGCAACCGCAACGGCCAATCGAGACGTAGATCAAGGAGCTTCAAAATCAACGTCGGTGAATCTTGGTGGCTTGAAAAGCGGGGGGAGAGCTTTTCGCGCCGAACCAATGGAGCTAAGAATAGGCACATTGCAGCGTAGGAAAAATACCTGCTTTTGACATTCTCTGTTACATCTACCGCGATAATCCTCCGTATTTCCGGCTTGGTTCGTTATGCGTTCGCCGGTTCAAGTGCAGGGCAGAGTAGGCTCATGTGCCACTCTTTCCATCCGCTTTCATTTTTCTGATTTCTTCACTGTGCGATTTCCTACATCGCACGGAAAGAGAACTCATCATGAAGCTGAATCTCCCTACTGCCGCCCCGTTTACGGCCCTTCCCGATTCCGATCAAGAAACGTTTAGTGCGCTCGTCGTGTTGAGCATGACGCTGCAAGCACAGCTGGCGCTGGCCCCCATGCTGCCCCCCCGCGAAGCAGCTATTGACGACCTAGGGCAGTGGCCTGATGAACAGTGGCAAGCCGCCACCGCCCAATGGTGGCAGGGGCAATCTGCGACGCTGCAGGCGCAACTGCGCGAGCTGCTGACCCTGCAGGTCCGGGCCAAGGCTCAGCGTCTGGGGGCGCCCAGGGCCGATATCGAGGCGCTGTTGCCCGACGCCGCGGAGGAACCGACGCTGGCTGCCGTTACGCTGGTCATCGATGACGAGGTGAGCGTACGGGTTCCGGGTTTCCTGGCGCTGAGCCACGACCTGTACGATGACGAGGAGCCCCTTGTTCTTTGCGGGCTGGGCGCGGGCGTCTGGTTCGACACGTATCCGCGCTTGGGCGAAGCGCTGCTCGCCCATCTGCAAGGTGACGACTGCTGGCTGCAGGCCATGGCCGAAGAAGAGCGTGCGGCATTGAAGGCGGCGAGCGGCGTCACATTGAAACTGTCATGGGTCGAGGGGGCGCCTGAGGAATACCTGTTGGAAGATATGCAGGCATTGCAGCGCCAACTGGTCATCAACGCGCTCAATGCCGACGATGGCAGCGCCGACGCAGCCGTGGCACTGGAACCCTGGCTGGCCGGGCTGCAGGCTTGCGTTGCTGAAATCATTGCGACCCTGCGCCAGGACCTGACCCCAGAATGGCTGCGCCATCTCTCGGAGGCCGAGGCCCAGCGGCTCTCGGATCTCAACCAGGCCGTGATCGACGCTGAAGAGCAGTTGGAGCAGCAGTCCGGGCACGGCGACTTCTACGCCTACGCCGAGCACCGAATCGGCCTTTGGCTGGCCGACCAGGGCTTCCCGCAGCTCAAGCCTGCCGATGTGCTACTGCACATCACGCATGACTTCACCCCGGATGCGCAAGTCAACGTGGTTTCGCTGCTCGAGTGGGTATGTGGCGGGCGCTATCGGGGGCGGCATCTGGCTGTGGCGATTCAGCACGATGAATTGCGCGATGCCGTGGGGCAGGAGGGCGTATCGCGGTTAGCTGACGAGTTGCAGTTGCACCAGGGTTATGTCGAGAGGGTCGAGAACATCTACCAGCACGACTGGACCCTGTATCTGCTGGGCAAGGCGCTGGATGCCAGGCTGCAGCTCGCCAGGCAGGCTGCGGATTTTCAGGGGCTCGACCGCAAGGCCGTGAAGTTGCTCGAAGAGGCTGTGCAAGGTCCGTGGTCGCAGGGTTCGGGCCCAGGCCAGTTCAAGGTGGCCTTGCTGTCCATCAATGGTGAAATGCTGTTGACCGACCACCTGTATCTGTACAACGACGATATCCACGTGCTCTATGCCCCGGGCTCGCCGGCGGGTGACCTGCAGGCGTTCACTTCAGCGGGGCAAATGAGTTTTGCTTTGGGGGCGCTCACTGCCACGCCACAAGGCCGCGAATACCTTGTCGAGCACGTGCAGCATGCCCAGCGTCCCGTTTTGAAGCGATATCTGCAACTGATCGCAAGGCTTCCCCAGGAGTGGTCCCACGAGACCATCCAGGTTGATCAGCAGGACATCGATAGTTGGGAGCAACTGATCCAGTTCTGGAGCGAACTGAGGGTCTTGAAGATCGTCGATGACCTGGAACCGGTCAGGCCGGAGACATTCGCCAGGCCGGATGACGAACTGCAACGACGCGTGGAAGATCTCGGCCATGAACTGCGTGTGCTGACCGCGCAGTACCAGGAAGCGGCCCAGGTCCCGGACTTCATGGCCTATGCTCGGGAGCGCGTCAGCGAGCGGATCAACCGCTACCCGGGTAACAAAGGGGGCTGGATCGATGCGGATACCGTCCTGGTCGAGCTGGAGGACGGGGTACGGCAGTCGCTGACGTTGGTGGTGGCAAGTGGCTACCCAGCGGATTTCAACTTCAGGGACTACGCCCGGTTCACTTCCACGGTGGGCCAGGACCTGTCGCACCTCAAGAGCCAGGAAATCGACGGCTACATCCGCGCTGCCGAGTTGGGTAAGGGTTACTGTGGTGAGGTCCGCAAACGCTATCTCGACCCGGAGGGCGATGACCAATCAGGCCTGCTGGAGCTGCACCGCCATATCCTGGGCATGAAAATCCAACGGGATTGCCTGTTGGAATTGCAGCGGGGCAGAGTCAGCGACGAGCATGCCCGCTGGTTGACGCCCGTCTGCATGGATTTTCACCGTGGCAGTTTCGTCGAAGATTGCAAGCTTGCCGAGTTGCAGATCAATGGCGCCGTCATCGCCGGGGCCTACCTGCTGCAGTCGGCTGAAGCACGGGGGACGTTGATCTATCTTGGAGACGGGCTTGAGGGGCGTCACCTGTACAACGTCGGCGAATTTGTCGACCAGTGGCGCGGCGACGCCATGCAGGATTGGGTTTTCGATCGAATCGCGGTAGACGATGAGGCGAAGATCCACACGCTCAACGAAAGTGTTCGGAACGCCGACTCGGACAGGGAGGGCAATGATCGGATCGTCGCTTCGCTGCAAGTGCTCCATAACATCAAGGACCTTGCCGTAGCCCTGCGTCAACGTATCGAGCGCCTGCTGGCCGAGGCAGAGCGGGATGCCTATAGCGCTGCAAGACGTATCACCCGGGAAGTACTGTGGATGGTCGAGCTGGTTGCCGAGGCCGTCGCCCTGGTGTTTCCACCCGTGCGCATCGTGCTGGGTTTCGTCAAGGCCGGTATTACGTTCTATCGCAGCCTGGTCGCGTTACGCGATGGCGACAGGACCGCGGCACTCTTTGCCTTGCTCAAAGGCCTTATCAGCCTGCCGGGCGCAACCAGCGTGCTGAAGTTCTACGGGACTCGGCTGTTCGACCATGGTAGCCGGCTCTGGTCGCAACTGTTCCCAGGGCCATCATCCAGCCTGTCCGTGTGGCTAAAGCGGCAAGTCGAGTGGCTCAAGGCGTTGTACGCGGAGCACGAGCTGATCATCGAAGTGGGCGTGGCCGGCACCAAGCGTCTGTACGGCACATTCGAGGACGAGGTGGCGTGGCTCACTGAACTGGCTGTTTACCGGCAGGAGCCGGGAGCGAGCCATGAGCTCAGGTGAGCGGGAGCATCGTGTCGGTAGCGCTTTGCAACCTTGATCGTCGGTCTAGGTTCACGCCCTGCTGACATACCCCATCCGCCTGCTGACCGACCCGACGGCGGCCAGCAGGCGCTGTGCCGCCGGCCCCTGTTCATCGGCGTGGAAGATCGAGGTCGGCCCGACCACGGTCATCACCGCGACGATCTGGCCCATGGCATTGAACACCGGGGCGGACAGGGCATCCACCCCGGGCATCAGCAAACCGTGCACATGGTGCAGACCGCGCTGGCGGATCTGCTCCAGCAGCACCGTGTAGTCGTCGGCTGTCTGATGCCGCGCGGCCAGTTCCTGGTCGCGCAATTCGACGGTTTCCCGCTCCGGCAAGTGGGCGGCGAACACCAGCCCGGTGGAGGAACTGAGCAGCGGCAGCACCGAGCCGATCTGCGTCACCACTGTCACCGCGCGCACCGCCGGCTCGATGCTGACCACCGTCGCGCCCTGGTTGCCCCACACCGCGATGAAGCAGCTTTCGTTGAGTTCGTCGCGCAACTGCGAAAGCGGCAACGCCGCCACCTTCAGCACATCGATGCTGCCCAGTGCCGCCATGCCCACCCGCAACGCCTCGCGGCCCAACCCGTAATGGTTGGTGGCCGGGTCCTGCTCGGCGAAGCCGCTGGCGATCAGCGCCTGCAAGTAGCGGTGGACCTTGCTTGCCGGCATCTGCACATGCTCGGCCAGGCGCGAAAGCGAGGTGGAGGGGGACAGTTCAGCCAGGGCCTTGAGGATGTCGGTGCCGACTTCCGCCGAGCGGACCTTCTGTTTGCCGTTGTCGGCGCTGGTGCTGGCTTTGGCCATGAGGGACGTCTACGCAGAATTCATTGGGTGGCGCCTTTATAGCTTGACGCCTGCGCACGAGCAAATTACGTTATTCGTAATCTGATTACGATAAAAACAATGCAGACGCGCTGCCACCCCCGTACCAATCTCCGGATCGGGCCAGCAGCCAGCTGCCAGCAACGGCTCCGCGCGAGCCCGGAGGCACCGATGACCCGCGACACATCCCCTGAACGCCAGTACCTGAGCGGCTTCGGCAACGAATTCGCCAGCGAAGCCCTGCCTGGCGCCTTGCCGGTGGGGCAGAACTCGCCGCAGAAGGCGCCCTACGGGCTGTATGCCGAGCTGCTGTCGGGCACCGCGTTCACCATGACCCGCAGCGAACTGCGCCGCACCTGGTTGTACCGTATCCGCCCGTCGGCACTGCACCCGCGCTTCGAGCGCCTTGAGCGCCAGCCGCTGACCGGCGCGCTGGGCGCCATCACCCCCAATCGCCTGCGTTGGAGCCCCCAGCCGATGCCGGCCGAGCCCACGGATTTCATCGAAGGCTGGTTGCCGATGGTGGCCAACTCGGCCTCCGAGAAGCCGGCTGGGGTGAGCATCTACATCTACCGCGCCAACCGCTCCATGGAGCGGGTGTTCTTCAATGCCGACGGCGAGCTGTTGCTGGTACCCGAACAAGGCCGCCTGCGCATCGCCACCGAGCTGGGCGTGCTGGAGGTCGAGCCGCTGGAAATCGCAGTGATTCCGCGCGGCATGAAGTTCCGCGTCGAACTGCTCGACGACCAGGCCCGTGGCTACATCGCCGAGAACCACGGCGCGCCGCTGCGCATCCCGGACCTCGGCCCGATCGGCAGCAACGGCCTGGCCAACCCGCGTGACTTCCTCACCCCGGTGGCCCACTACGAAGAAACCAGCGGCCCGGTGCAGCTGGTGCAGAAGTTCCTCGGCGAACATTGGGCCTGCGAGCTGCAGCACTCGCCGCTGGACGTGGTCGCCTGGCACGGCAGCAACGTGCCGTACAAGTACGACCTGCGCCGTTTCAATACCATCGGCACCGTCAGCTTCGACCACCCCGACCCGTCGATCTTCACCGTGCTCACTTCGCCGACCAGCGTCCACGGCATGGCCAACATGGACTTCGTGATCTTCCCGCCGCGCTGGATGGTGGCTGAGAACACCTTCCGTCCACCGTGGTTCCACCGCAACCTGATGAACGAGTTCATGGGCCTGATCCAGGGCGCCTACGACGCCAAGGCCGAAGGCTTCCTGCCCGGCGGCGCCTCGCTGCACGGGGTGATGAGCGCCCATGGCCCGGACGCCGAGACCTGCGACAAGGCCATCTCGGTGGACCTGGCGCCGCACAAGATCGACAACACCATGGCCTTCATGTTCGAGACCAGCCAAGTGCTGCGCCCGAGCCGCCAGGCCCTCGAAAGCCCGCAATTGCAGGCCGACTACGATAGTTGCTGGGCCACCTTGCCGAGCACCTTCAACCCGAACCGGAGATAACCGATGAACCAGACCGCCAACGCCCGTAGCTGGGTCGAGCACGCCAACGGGCACCGCGACTTCCCGCTGCAGAACCTGCCCCTGGGCATCTTCAGCCGCCCAGGGCAGGCGCCGCGTTGCGGCGTGGCCATCGGCGACGCCATCCTCGACCTGGAAGCCGTGCTGGCCAGCGGGCTGTTCGACGGCCAGGCCAAGGCCGCCGTCGAGGCCACCCAAGGGGGGGCGCTGAACGCCTTCTTCGCCCTGGGCCGCCCGGCCCGCGTGGCCCTGCGTGAGCGCCTGCTGGCGCTGCTGGGTGAGGGTAGCGAGCACCAGGCCGCATTGAAGGCTGCGTTGTATCCGGCCAGTGAATGCCAACTGCACCTGCCGGCGAAAATTGGTGACTACACCGACTTCTACGTTGGCATCGAGCACGCCAAGAACGTCGGTAAGCTGTTCCGCCCGGACAACCCGCTGCTGCCCAACTACAAGCACGTGCCGATCGGCTACCACGGCCGCGCCTCGACCATCCGCCCGTCCGGCACCGACGTGCGCCGCCCCAAGGGCCAGACCCTGCCGGCCGGCCAGGCCGAGCCGAACTTCGGCCCCTGCGCGCGCCTGGACTACGAGCTGGAGCTGGGGATCTGGATCGGCCAGGGCAACGAGATGGGCCAGCCGATCCCGATCGGCGATGCCGCCGAGCACGTGGCGGGCTTCTGCCTGCTCAACGACTGGTCCGCGCGTGATATCCAGGCCTGGGAATACCAGCCGCTGGGCCCGTTCCTGTCCAAGAGCTTCATCACCACGGTGTCGCCGTGGGTGGTGACCGCCGAGGCCCTGGAGCCGTTCCGCTGCGCCCAGCCGGCGCGCCCGGAAGGTGACCCGCAGCCGCTGTCCTACCTGCTGGACAAGCGCGACCAGGCCGGTGGCGCCTTCGACATCGAGCTGGAAGTGCTGCTGCTGACCGCAGGCATGCGCGAGCAGAACCTGCCGGCCCACCGCCTGACCTTGAGCAATACCCGCAGCATGTACTGGACCGTGGCGCAGATGGTCACCCACCACAGTGTCAACGGCTGCCAGTTGCAACCGGGCGACCTGTTCGGTTCGGGCACTTTGTCCGGTGCGGCGCCGGGTTCGTTCGGCAGCCTGCTGGAGATCACCGAGGGCGGCAAGCACCCGGTGGAGCTGGCCAGCGGCGAGGTGCGCAAGTTCCTCGAGGACGGCGACGAAATCATCCTGCGCGCCCGCTGCGTGCGTGATGGCGTGGCCAGCATCGGTTTTGGCGAGTGCCGCGGCACCGTCGTCGCGGCCAACTGAGGGGCGGGGCGATGGAGCTGTTCACCTACTATCGTTCCACTTCGTCGTACCGCGTGCGTATCGCCCTGGCGCTCAAGGGCCTGGATTATCAGGCCCTGCCGGTGAACCTGCTCAAGGGCGAGCAGCGTGGCGAGGCTTACCTGGCGCTCAACCCGCAAGGGCGGGTGCCGGCCCTGCGTACCGATGGCGGCGAATTACTGGTGCAATCGCCAGCAATCATCGAGTACCTGGAGGAGGCTTATCCACAGCCTGCACTGCTGCCGACTTCCGCCGAGGCCCGGGCCAAGGTGCGCGGTGTGGCGGCAATCATCGGTTGCGACATCCATCCGCTGCACAACGTCAGCGTGCTCAACCAACTGCGTCAGCTGGGGCATGACGAAGCCCAGGTCAACCAGTGGATCGGTCACTGGATCAGCCAGGGCTTGGCGGCGATCGAGCAATTGATCGGCGATGAAGGCTTCTGCTTTGGCGCCACGCCGGGGCTGGCCGATATCTACCTGATCCCGCAGTTGTACGCGGCCGAGCGCTTCAACATCGACCTCGCCGGCTACCCGCGTATCCGCCGGGTAGCCGCCCTGGCCGAACAGCACCCCGCCTTCCAGAAAGCGCACCCGGCGAGGCAGCCCGACACCCCCAACTGACTGCACCTGTAGGGGCCGGCTTGCCGGCAAAGCCGGCTCCTGCACGACCATCGCGACCCATGGCATAACAACAAAAGACAGGTACCTTGCGATGCACAACCAGATAGCCAGCTTTCGCGCGGCGCTCGATGGGCGCCCGGTGTCACCCTACCAGTGGCGCCTGCTGCTGCTGTTGATTCTGCTGTTGGTCACCGATGGTTATGACGCCCAGGTGCTGGGCTATGTGATTCCCGCGCTGGCCCAGGACTGGGGGTTGGAGAAGGCCGCCTTCGGGCCGGTGTTCAGCGCCAACCTGTTCGGCCTGACGGTCGGCTCGCTGGCAGTGACGCCCCTGGCTGACCGCTTCGGCGTGCGCCGGGTGCTGTTGTGCTGCGTGCTGCTGTACGCCAGCCTGACGGTGCTGATGGTGTTTGCCACTTCCCTCGACAGCTTGATGCTGGCGCGATTCTTCTGCGGTATCGGCATGGGCGGCGCCATGCCCAGTGCCATGGCGTTGATGGCCGACTACGCGCCGCCGCGCCTGCGTACCCTGATGGTGACCCTGGCCGCCTGCGGTTTCTCGCTGGGGGGCGCTGCTGGGGGCTTCGTCGCGGCGGGTTTCATCGACCAGCACGGTTGGCAGGCGGTGTTTCTCGCAGGTGGTGTGGCGCCGCTATTGTTGTTCCCGTTCCTGGCTTTGTACCTGCCCGAATCGCTGCCGCGCCTGCTGCGCGATACGCCGCCGTATGCCCGGTTGCAACGGATTACCACCCGCGTGCTGCCGGGCTGGCAGGTTCCAGCGGCACAGGTCTGCACCGATGAACCCGCGGACAGCAAGCTCACCATGGTGGCATTGTTTCGCGACGGTTTCGCCCGGCCAACCTTGCTGCTGTGGGGCACCTTCTTCGTCAGCCTGATCCTGCTGTATTTCATGATCAGCTGGCTGCCGTCGCTGTTGCAGGAAAGCGGTCTGGCGCTGAAGCAGGCCAACCTGGTCACTTCGCTGTTCCTGTTCGCTGGCACCTTTGGTGCGGTGTGCCTGGCCTGGTGCGCTGACCGCATGAAGAACAAGGCGCGCCTCTTGGCCGGCGTGTTGCTGGGGGCGGCGGTGTTCAGCGTGCTGGTCGGCTTGAACCACGACGACCCGCGCTGGCTGGTGCCCAGCGTGTTCGCCGCGGGCTTTTGCATCATCGGTGGGCAACTGACGCTCAATGCCTTCGTCAGCAATTTCTACCCGGCCCAGGTGCGCGCCACCGGCACTGGCTGGGCGCTGGGTGTCGGGCGCTTCGGTTCGATCCTCGGGCCGCTTGTCGGCAGCTTGCTGCTGACCCTGCACATGCCGGTGGAGCAGATCTTCTTCTTCTGCGCCATCCCGGCGTTGCTGGGGGCGCTGCTGGTCAGCCAGGTGCGGGCGCCACGGCCGCGTGAAGTGGCGCCCAAGGGTGAAGCGTTAATGGATTGAGCGCTTGCCGTTGGGCAACTGGCCCAGGCGTTCGCCAAGCTTGAGGCGCTGCACCGGGTCGTCGGTCAGCAGCAGGGCGTGTTCCAGGTCGAAGCGTTCGGCTTGGGGGCAGTCCAGGTGCTGGTACAGGGTGGCGCGTGCCAGGTAGTCGCCCACCTGCACCGGGCCCAGCTGCATGACCCGCTCGGCATCGATCAGCGCGGCCAGGTCGTTGTCGTTGCTGCTGTGCAGCTGGCGCAGGTTGCGTGACAGGCGCTGGAGCATCTGCATCGGCGAGGCGCTGCGCAGGTGCTCGGCGGTCAGCGTGACCTGGGGGCCGAACTGGCGCGCCAGCAGGTCGCGGCAGTCGTTGGGGTAGAGGCGACGGCCCCCGCAAGGGTCGAGTAGGTGATCGGCACCGGGCACGCGTAGCAGGAAGTGGCCGGGGAAGTTGACCCCCTCCAGCGGGATCGACAGGCAGCGTGCCAGCTCCAGGGCCAGGATGGCCAGGGGTAGCGGCTGGCCACGGCGGCGTTGCAGCACCTTGTCCATCAAGGCCGCCTGCGGGCGCAGCGGCTGGTACTCGTCCTGCTGAAAGCCCAGGGCGTTCAACTGGCGCAGTAGCGGCTGGGCCAGCTCGTTGAGCGGCAGCATTGGCAGGCTGGCGCTGACCTCGCGCTGCAGCTCGTGCAGGCGGGCAAGGCCAGCCGCGGGCTCGACGGTCCGGTCATGCTCGGCGGCGACCCACAGGGCGGCTTCCAGCAGGGCGGGCGGCTCGCGTTCCAGGCAGGCCAGGCAGGCTTGGCGTGGGTTCATGGCACCTCTCCATCACGCTTAACTTGTAGCCCTGGCGCTGGTTTTCGTCCAGTGGTCCGACTGCGTCGCGGCGGGTTTGCACCTGCCTATACTGGAGAGAGCACCTCACGGGGGAGCCTGTTGATGTTCGCCCTCATGCAAAGTACCCGCACCCAGTCGCTGCACCTGTTCATCGACCCGCCCACGGGCCTCAAGGCCGTGGTGGTGATCCACAGCGAGCAACTGGGGCCGGCGATCGGCGGTTGCCGCTACCTGCCCTATGCCGATGACGAAAGCGCCATGACCGATGCCATCCGCCTGGCCCAGGGCATGAGCTACAAAGCTGCCCTGGCGGGGCTGCCGATGGGGGGCGGCAAGGCAGTGATCGTGCGCAACCCCCATGTGGAAAACCGCGCTGCGCTGTTCGAGGCTTTCGGCCGCTTCGTCGACACGCTCCAGGGCCGTTTCATCACCGCCGTGGACAGCGGCACCTCGACTCTCGACATGGACTGCATTGCCCAGAGCACCCCTCATGTAACCAGTACCACCGCTGCGGGCGACCCGTCACCCCACGCGGCCATGGGCGTGTTCGCCGGTATTCGCGCCACCTCCATGGCACGCCTGGGCAGCGACAACCTGGAAGGGTTGCGGGTGGCAGTGCAGGGGCTGGGCAATGTGGGCTATGCGTTGGCCGAACAGCTGCATGCGGCGGGCGCCGAGCTGTTGGTCAGTGATCTGGACCCGGGGAAGGTGCGCTTGGCGGTGGAGCAGTTCGGCGCTCATCCGGTGGCCAACGACGCGTTGATCAGCACGCCGTGCGATATCTTCGCGCCGTGCGGGGTGGGGCCGGTGCTCACCGGCCAGAGCGTGATGCAGTTGCGTTGCGCCGCGGTGGCGGGCTCGGCCAACAACCAGCTGACCACCTTGCAGGTGGCCGATCAGCTGGAAACCCGTGGGATTCTGTATGCGCCCGACTATGTGATCAATGCCGGTGGGCTGATCTACGTGGTGCTCAAGCATCGCGGCGAAGACCTGGGCACCATTACCGCGCACCTGGCGCGAATCCCGACCAGGCTGACCGATGTGTTCGCCCATGCCCAGGCGGAGAAGCGCTCGCCGGCGCGGGTGGCGCAGATGCTGGCAGAGCGGTTGCTGTACGGTTGAGAGGGGTGAGGGTGCGGTTCGCCGGCAAGCCGGCGCCCACCGCCGACATCACTGCGCCGAACCACCCTCGAGCAACTCCGCCAGCGCATCCGGCTGGCTCTTGAACGCCCGGGCGAACACATCGCGGTTCTTGGCCATGTAGATCCCGGCTTCCTCGACCTGCTGTTCGCTCAGCGACGGCACCGCCTTGTGCAGCACCTCTGCCAGGCGTTCGGCCAGTTCGAGCATCTTGTCGTGACGGTCTGCTTCGGCCTTATCCATGAACAAGCGCTCCGGGTC
This sequence comes from Pseudomonas entomophila, assembly GCF_023277925.1. Classification (NCBI taxonomy): domain Bacteria; kingdom Pseudomonadati; phylum Pseudomonadota; class Gammaproteobacteria; order Pseudomonadales; family Pseudomonadaceae; genus Pseudomonas; species Pseudomonas entomophila. The sequence continues at coordinate 3,424,563 of NZ_CP063832.1, read as the reverse complement.
GCGGCTGCTGCGGTACACCACTTCGACGGCCATTCATCACCTCTGTGCCTTTTTGCTGATTGGGGTTGCAGATAACTGTGTTTTTATACAGTACAGGCGAAAGCCACCGGACCGCAACCACGATGATGGCCTTTTGCGCTGAAAAACAGCGTAGCCCACAGGTGCCCTGCGGCAATCGGCCGCCTTCCAAGGCAGGGGCGTGGCCCTTTAACTGCATGGCACAAGCGTCACAGAGGTGGCGCACCATCCTTCAGCCGTATCGGGGAAATCGAACATCGTGAACATCAAATGGGCAGAAAAACTGCGCAAGGGCCTGCATGGCTCGGCCGACTCGCTGGGCAACCTGTGCGTGGAGGCCTTCCACTACCTGGCGCTGTTCGGCATCGGCGCGATCACCGCGTACGCGGCGGTGGTGACCTTCATGGATATGCTGGGCAAGGGCGGGGTCAGCGTCGACGACATCCTGCTGCTGTTCATCTACCTGGAGCTGGGCGCCATGGTGGGGATCTACTTCAAGACCAACCACATGCCTATTCGCTTCCTGCTGTACGTGGCGATCACCGCGCTGACCCGCCTGCTGATCGGCGATGTGTCGCACCACAAGGCACCGGATGTCGGCCTGTTGTACGTGTGCGGCGGCATTCTGCTGCTGGCGTTCGCCATCCTGGTGGTGCGCTACGCCTCGTACCGCTACCCGTCGACCAAGGTGCTGGACGCCAACGGCAAGGAAGTGGAAGAGGGCAAGTAAGCCTCAATTGGCCAGCGTGGTGGTTGGGAAGCGCTGTTGGCAGGTGAGGGCGGCCAGCACTTCCAGCGGGTTCTGCCCCAGTTCGATGGCCAGCCCCAGGCGGATGCTGTCGATGACCCGTTGCAGGCGCAGCGGGTCGTTGCGCTGGGCCTCGCTGACCAGGCGCTTGGCGACCACGCCGCTGTCGTCGGAGAGTGTCAGCATGATGCTGCCGTCCAGGTGCTCGATGCTCAGGTTGACCCGATATTCGGGGGCGAAGGCGGCGCTTATCTGGTCGAAGGGGTTGTTCATGGTCGCGTTCTGCACTGGCTGAATGACTGCAGGAGTTGACCGGGGCAGGGCGGGGTTGGTTCAGCCCCGCTGATCAGGCTGAACGAAAACGCCCGGCGCAAGGCCGGGCGTTGGTCGTGTGCATGGCTTGAGTTTCAGGCCTCCGGGTCACTCATCTCGAGCGTGCCGCGCTTGCTGCGCAACTTGCCGTAGAAATGCTCCAGCGCGTTGTTCAGCTTGCCGGCCGCGCCGTCGACGGCTTGGTCCAGCGAAGTGGCGGTGTGGGTCACGGAAATCGGTTGGTGGCCTTTGGGGCGAGCCTCCATCTGGCAGCGTTTGTCATGCGGCCCGGGTTTTATGCCGTTCTCGTCGCGCAGGTGCACCTCGATGCGGGTGAGGTCGTCCTCGAAGCGTTCGAGCGAGGCGTGCAGTGTGCTGCGGACCCACTCGTCGAGCCGGATGTTGCCTTCGATATGGTTGCTGCTGTTGACCTGGATTTGCATGATTCAATCCTTATTCAGCTTGCTCGCAGGGAGGCGTGCCTAGGCCCTTGAGGCCGTTGGTATTTCTTTGCCTCTTGACTCTAAGGTCAGGCAACCGCGGGGCGAATTCAACCCCCTTTTGAAAATAAATTTCCTGTTGCAAAAGCACAGTGGCATGACCTCGGTCATGGTGGGAATTTCTGTTTCTGACCTTTGGGTCAACTGCGCAAGAAGTTGCGCACTCGAATGTGGGTAAGTGTGTGAATACATTGATGTAGGCCTTATGCACCATGGCCTACAGCCAACTGCGCAACTTTTTGCCACCACTGCGCAAAAAGTTGCGCAACTTTTGGATGGGTTTTTCTTTTGAAGACATCCAAATGGATGCGTCATGCGTATAAGTATCTGAAAATATTAGGAAAATATTTTCTGGCACGACTTTTGATAATTCTCTTGCTAGCCAACTGGCAATTTCCTGCCAGAACAGGCACTTATCCAGCAAGGAGAGCAACACATGGCAACTCCCGCCTACATGGCCGTCACCGGCGAAAAACAAGGTCTGATCACTGCCGGCGCGTTCACCGCCGACTCGGTGGGCAACACCTACCAGGAAGGCCACGAAGACCAGGTGATGGTCCAGGGCTTCGAACACGAAGTGATCATCCCGCGTGACCCGCAGTCCGGCCAACCGACCGGCCAGCGCGTGCACAAGCCGGTGAAAATCACCAAGGTCTTCGACAAGGCCTCGCCGCTGCTGCTGGCCGCCCTGACCTCGGGCGAGCGCATGACCAAGGTCGAGATCAAGTGGTACCGCACCTCGGCCCAGGGCACCCAAGAGCACTACTACACCACCGTCCTGGAAGACGCGATCATCGTCGACATCAAGGACTACATGCACAACTGCCAGGACCCGGGCAACGCCCACTTCACCCACCTGGAAGACGTGCACTTCACCTACCGCAAGATCACCTGGACCCACGAAGTGTCCGGTACTTCCGGTTCCGACGACTGGCGCGCGCCGGTCGCAGGCTAAGCCTGGACTCCACCGTAGCCCGCCGCGTTCGCGCCGCGGGCTGCGGTCGTTTTGACCATCGAATTTTCGCAACAGAGGGACAGGGATGTTTGCCGCCGCGAACCAGACCCATTTCAGCCTGCACATCGACGGCCTGGAGCACGACTTCCAGGTGCTTGCCTTCGACGGCAAGGAGGCCATCAGCCAACCTTACGCCATCGACCTGGAACTGGTCAGCGAGCACCCCTCGCGGGACCTGGAGAGCCTGCTGCACAAGCCCGCGTTCCTCCAGCTCGGTGACGACGGCCGCGGCCTGCACGGCCTGATCTACCGCGCCGCGCAAGGCGAGGCCGGCAAGCGCCTGACTCGCTACCAGGTCACGCTACGCCCGCAACTGGCCTACCTGGCCCACCGCATCAACCAGCGCATGTTCCAGCACAAGACCGTGCAGGAGATCATCGCCCAGGTGCTCGAGGAACACGGCATCCTCGCCAACGCCTACCAATTCCAACTGGGCGCGACGTACCCGCAGCGCGAGTACTGCGTGCAGTACGACGAGTCCAACCTGCAGTTCATCCAGCGGCTGTGTGAAGAAGAAGGCATCCACTACCACTTCCGCCACAGCGCCGACGGCCACCAACTGGTGTTCGGCGACGACCAGACGGTGTTCCCGAAACTGGCCCCGGTGCAGTTCCAGCACGACTCCGGGCTGGTCGCCGACACCCCCATGATCAAGCGCTTCGCCCTGCGCCTGGAAACCCGTACCAGCAGCGTCACGCGCCGCGACTACGACTTCAAGAAACCGCTGATCCAGCTCGAAGGCGAGGCCGACAGCCACGACGAGCCGGCCCTGGAAGACTACGACTACCCCGGCCGCTTCCTCGACCGCCCGCGTGGCAAGCACCTGGCCAACCGCGCCCTGGAACGCCACCGCAGCGACTACCGCCAGGCGAGCGGCTACAGCGACCAGCCGTTGCTGGCCAGCGGGCACTTCCTGACCCTGGCCAGCCACCCCAACGCCTCGTGGAACGACCTCTGGCTGCTCACCGAAATCCAGCACCAGGGCCGTCAGCCGCAGGTCCTGGAAGAAGCCATCACCAGCGACATCGACCCGCGCTTCGACGGCTTCCAGCAGGGCTACCGCAACTTCTTCGTGGTCACCCCGTGGGAGCAACCGTACCGCCCGCCGCTGAACCACCCGAAACCGAAGGTGCTCGGCGAGCAGCGCGCCGTGGTCAGCGGCCCGGCCGGTGAAGAGATCTACTGCGACGAATACGGCCGCATCAAGGTGCAGTTCTTCTGGGACCGCGAAGGCCGCTCGGACGACAAGTCCAGCGTGTGGATGCGCGTGGCCAGCAGCTGGGCCGGGCAGGGCATCGCCGGCCTGCAACTGCCCCGCGTCGGCATGGAGGTACTGGTCAGCTTCCTCGAAGGCGACCCCGACCAGCCGCTGGTGACCGGCTGCCTGTACCACGGCGTGAACATGCCGCACTACAAGCTGCCTGACCTGAAGACCCTCGCCACGATCAAGAGCAAGGAATACAAGGGCAGCCGTGGCAACGAACTGCGCATCGACGACACCACCAGCGAAATCAGCATCGCCCTGCGCAGCGACCACGGTGCCAGTGCGCTGAACCTCGGCTACCTCACGCACCCCAGACCGTCGGGCGGCGCCCCACGCGGTGAAGGCTTCGAGCTGCGCACCGACCGCCACGGCGCCGTGCGCGCCGCCGGTGGCCTGCTGATCACCACCGAGCCCCGCGCCAACGAAGCCAAGCACCACAAGGACCTGCCCGAAACCGCCGAACGCCTGGCTACCGCCAGCGAACAGCAGGACAGCCTGGCCGAACTGGCCAAGCAGATGCAGGCCCAGGAACCGGGCGACCAGGACGCCGTGGCCAAGGACCTGCACAAGCAGCACCAAGGCATCCTCGGCAGTGGCCCAGGCGACCTCACGAAAAACGAGTTCGCCGAGTTCACCCAGCCGCACCTGGTGGTGTCGAGCCCGGCCGGCATCGCCCTGACCACCCCCGGCCCCAACCACATCACCAGCGGCAGCCACCTGGCGCTGAGCAGCACCGGCCACACCAGTCTGTCGATCGGCAAACGCCTGCTGGCCAGCGCCAGCCAAGGCATGCGCCTGTTCGTGCAGAGCCTGGGCTGGAAGCTGGTGTCGGCCTCCGGCGACATCGACATCCGCGCCCTGAAGGACAGCATCAACCTGCTGGCCAAGCTCGACATCACCGCCAACGCCGACCGCATCATCCTCAAGGCCAAGACCGAACTGGTGGTGCAGGGCGGCGGCAGCGCGACGACCTACAACGCCAGCGGCATCACCCACGTCACCAGCGCCAACTACACCGCCCACGCCGCGCAGTTCGCCCACATCGGCGCCGCCAGCATGGCCGGCACCTTCCCCGAGCCACCGAAGCCCGGCAAAGGCGCGCTGGAGCTGTTCAACCTGTACGCCAACACCAAGGGCATCAAGGCCGGCGACTACGAAGTCACCGACGCCCTGGGCACGGTGCTCAAGGGTTCGCTGGACGGGCAGGGCTTCAATGCCGTGGCCGGCGCCGCGCCCGGGCCGGCCACGGCGGCGTTCGGCCTTGACACGGCTGACACCTGGAGTCTCGGCAGCTTCGCCAAGGGCTTGCCCTGGCCGAAGCTGGCGGCGACCGAAGAAGGTGCGCCCTCAATGCTCGATTCGATGATTGACACGCTCACGCCTGATGGCAGTGGCGCGACGATGGGCACGATCAAGCAACTGGCCAGCAGTGGCATGCACACGGCCAAGAGCGGCATGAGCCTGCTCAAGACCGGGCAGAACGCGCTGCAGGGCGTGCAGCAGGTGCAAGGCGCGCTGAAAGGCGGCGTCGCCGGCCTGCCGCAACTGGCGAGCGCCGCCAGTTCGGCACTGCCTGCCTCCTCTAGCACCCTGGGCGTCGCGGGCAAGGCCGGTGCAGCCGTGCAGGGGGCCATGGCCAGCCTGCCGAAGCTGCCGGCGCCACCCAAACTCCCTGCCTTCAAGGCACCGAACCTGAACACCCTGACTGACCTGATGCCAGGCGAGCTGATTTCATGACCGAACAGACTTCCCAACCCGGTGGCCGCGAAGTCGCCATCGTTCCCCTGAACGAAATCCACATCGAAGACGTCGGCCGTGGTGCTGCAGTATTCGATGCCTGGCTGCGCGACGTCAGCGATGGCTATGTCACCCTCGAGCGCATCAAGAACGTCGCGGGTGCCTTGCCGGTGGTGGGTAACATCATCGCCCTGGTCGACGCCCTGGGCGATATCGTCACCCTCGCTGAAAGTAAAAAGCCCGACCCGTGGGACTGGGTCAGCTTGGGCATCAACCTGATCGGCATGGTACCTATTCCGCCGAACATGGCGGCCGCGCGCATGAGCCTGCGGCCGATGCTGTTCATGGTGCGCCAGGAAGGCAAGCAGATCCTCGGTGACGCGCTGATCGAGATCATTGCCGGGCACCTGAACGCCGACATCGTCGGTAGCCTGGATGACTTCGTCAGCCAAGCCGAAGGCAAGCTCAAGAAAACCCTGACGGCGGCGGGTGGCAAGGGCGAGGAAATACTCAACGAGATCTGCAACGGCCTGGATGCCTTGATCGATGCCAACCTCAATAGCGGCAAAGACCTTGGCGAGGCAGGCAAGAAAGCGAGCAAGGCGGCCGACCAGCTGCTGCATGACCCTCTGGCCAGTATCGACAACATCTTCGACGCGGCCTGGAGCGCCTACAAGGCGGCCGGCAAGGGCATGGCCAACATGGCCGCCAGCGCGACGATCAGTGAAGAGGCCAAGGTCTACGGCCACAAGCAAGTCGCCAAATTGCGGGTGCTGGCATCTCAGATCAAAAGCGAGATCCTCAAGCTAGGTTCGGCCAGCAACCCGCACTCGATCGAGGCGCTGCGCCTGATCCTGGCCGGCAGCGTGGCACTGTGGCGCAGGCGCAATCCGCAGCTGGTAAACACCAACATCAAGCCCAACTCAACCAGCACCGCGCAGCACCAGGCCACGCAAGGCAAGCTCGAAACCCAGCGCGAGGAAGCGCCGCCAAAGAATGCGGCTAACCGCTGCAAGAACGGCCCTTGCCCGGGGACCACCCGCGACATCAACTTCGCCCTGGGCAGCGAAACCCTACAGCACGTCGACTTCAGCCTGCCCGGGCCATTCCCGGTCACTTGGGCGCGGACCTACAACTCACGGCTGGCAGAACTCGACGACAGCAGCCTAGGCGCCCGTTGGCTGACCGAGTTCACCACCTGCATCGATGTCGTGGACGATGGCCTGGTATTCCACGATGTCGACGGCCGTAGCCACCCGTACCCGATGCCCAAACAGGGCAAGCCGCACTATGACCCGATCGAATACCGTGGCCTGGTGCGCACCACAGAGACCCAGATCATCCTCACCCGAGGGCTGGAGCGGCGTGAAACCTACGAGCGTGTCGGTGATCGGTTCTATCTGGTGCATATCGTCCTGCGCAGCGGCGCCGGCGCGATGCTGCACTACGAGCATCATTTCAACGGCCGACCGGTGTTGTCCGATATCAACACCTACGAGGACAACGACCCGACCAAGGTGCACCTGCAATTGGGCACGCTGCTCGACGACCATGGGCATATCCAGGGCCTGTGGCAGGTGGTCGACGGCAAACCGTTGCGCCAGCTGTGCGCCTACCACTACGACGACCAGGGTGACCTGGTCATCGCCCAGGACGAGCACGGCGCAGCCTGGCACTACCAGTACCAGCATCACCTGGTGACCCGTTACACCGACCGCACCCAGCGCGGCTTCAACCTCGAATGGGACGGCTCGGGGGCGCATGCCAAAGCCATCCGCGAGTGGGCCGACGACGGCAGCTTCGAAACACGCCTGCAATGGGACAAGCACATCCGCCTGACCACCGTGACCGACGCCCACGGCCAGCAGACAAAGCACTATTACGACATCCTCGGCTACACCTACCGCATCAAGCATCCGGACGGTAACTCCGAATGGCTGTTCCGCGATGATCGCAAGAACATCATCCGCCACGTCCACCCCGACGGCAGCCAGGATCGCTTCGCCTACGACGAGCGCAGCAACCTGCTCAAGCACATCCGTGCCGACCACAGCGTGGTGCACTACGCCTATGACGACCACGACCAGCTGATCAAGATCCGTGATGCCGAGGGCGGGCTGTGGCTACGTGATTACGACGAGCGCGGCAACCTGGTCGAGACCGTCGACCCGCTGGGCAACAAGACCGAGTTCGCCTACACCCCGGCCGGGTTGGTCAAGGCGATCAAGGATGCTATCGGCAATGAGAAGAAACTTGCCTACAACGACGCCGGGCAGTTGCTTGAGTACACCGACTGCTCCGGCAAGAGCAGCCAGTGGACGTACAACGCCTTCGGCCAACTGAGCGAGTTCGCCGATGCGGCGGGGAACAAGACCGCCTATGAATACAAGGCTGGCCAACTGGCCAAGCTCATCCACCCCGACAAGACCGAAGAACACTTCGAGCGCGACGCCGAAGGCCGCCTGTTGGCGCATGTCGACGCGCTCGACCGCTGCACCACCTGGACCTACAACGCGGTTGGCCTGCTGGCCGAGCGCGTCGATGCGGCAGAACATACCCTGCGCTACCGCTGGGACAAGCTCGGCCGCTTGATCGGGCTGGAAAACGAAAACGAGAGCAAGGCCAACTTCCTCTACGACCCGGTTGGCCGGCTGTTGCAAGAAACCGGTTTCGATGGCCTGGTCACCCGCTACCAGTACGACCCGCACACCGGTCGATTGGCGAGCACTCAGGTCGGCCAACGCCGTATCGAACTGCGCCTCGACCGCATGGGCCGGTTGGCCGAGCGTACCGCCCGCCTGGGCGATCAGAGCCAGACCGAAACCTTTGCCTACGATGGCAACGGCCAGTTGATCCAGGCCACCAACGCCGCCAGCAAGCTGCAATGGTTCCGTGACGAAGCGGGCAACCTGACCCGCGAGCACCAGTACTACCTGGCCACCGGCACGCCGATGGTTGCGGTGTGGCAGCACGAATACGATGCGCTCAACCAACGTACTGCAACGATTCGTCCGGACGGTCACAAAGTCAGCTGGCTGACCTACGGCAGCGGCCACCTGCTCGGCATGACCCTCGACCAGCACGAGATGCTGGCCTACGAGCGCGATGACCTGCACCGTGAAATCGTGCGGCATCAGGGCAATAAGCTGATGCAGACCCAGGCCTGGGACCCGGCCGGGCGTTTGCAGGAGCAGCTGCTGGGCAGCCATGATGGCCAGTCCACGCTGCTCAAGCGTCAGTACCGCTATGACGCCGCAGGCCAGCTGACCAATATCCACGACAGCCGTCGGGGGCCGTTGGAGTACCAGTACGATCCGGTGGGGCGCCTGCTCAAGGCCACGAGCCGCCTGGGCGTGGAAACCTTCGCCTTCGACCCAGCCGGTAACCTGCTGGACCAGAAGACCCAGGAACTGAACCGCCCGCTGGAAGCTGATCCACGGCGCAACAAGCTGATGGACAACCTGCTGCGCGAGTACGCCGGCACCCACTACAAATACGACGAACGCGGCAACCTGATTCACCGCCTACACAAAGGCGCACATGCCCATTTCACCTGGGACCTGTTCGACCGGCTGGCCAGTTACAACGACGACAAGCTCAAGGTCGACTACAGCTACGACGCCTTGGGCCGGCGTTTGCACAAGCATTCGGTGGCGCATTTCTGGGATCGCCCGGAAGCGGGGACCGGCTGGAACCAGTTGCAACGAGCGAAGCGCCAACGTGAGCTTGGCTGTGGCTTCACCCTGTTTGGTTGGGATGGCGACACCCTGGCCTGGGAAAGCTCACCGCCACGCGACGAAGGCGACACCGGGCGCACCGTGCATTACCTGTACGAACCGGGCAGCTTCGTGCCGGTCGCCCAGGCTCTGCGCAAAAGCCCGATCCGCTTGCACAAGCAACCGGATTGGAGTCAGCGCGAGTACGACTTCGATCAGGATCCGTTGTGGCACACCGAGGTGAAACCACAGGCATTCGACGCGATTGCCTGGTACCACTGCGACCACCTCGGCACGCCGATGGAGCTGACCGATGAGCACGGCCACATCGCCTGGGCCGGGCAGTACAAGGCGTGGGGTGAAGTCAAAGAAGAGCGCTCGGACTGGGCGAAGCAGCACGGACTGGGCAGCCCGCTGCGCTTCCAGGGGCAGTATCACGATCACGAGACGGGGTTGCACTACAACCGGTATCGTTACTATGACGCTGCTAATGGTCGTTTCATTGGTAAAGACCCCATCAGCTTTGTTGGAGGTTTAAACGTCTATGCTTATGCATTCAATCCAACACAATGGACCGACCCGTTAGGGCTGTCTCCCCAGTCAATTGCTAAAGCAGTTGTTGAACTGAGAGCGGGTCGCAGTGTTACGGTATGCTCGTTCAAGGATGCATCAGCAGTTCTGTTCGGAGCCTTCCCTGGCGCTCAAAAGTCTGCTGGGGCGGGTGATAAGGATCCAAGTAAAACTGCAAGAGACAAGGCGTCGTTCAAATCGAATCGTCAAAATGGATCAGGTCTGGCGTCTTACCATATGGACTTTAAAATTAACCCTGCCACCGGTGTTCTCTATGGACACGAATCTCTGCCGGACGGTCATCCACATAAAACTATCCCCCACGTGAACGTCATTACACCTGAGGGGAAGAGAGCTGATATATTCGTAGAGCGCCGCACTAGCTGTCCGCGGAAATAGGAGGGTGTATGGTTGAGGCAAGTACTTTGAGAGAGATAAATGCTCGCCTTAGAAGTAAGGGGTGCATATGGATTAATGCAGAGTATGTGGAGGGGGGAGAGCTTATAAAGAAAGAGCTTTTCCTGAGGGTTTCTGATTTTGGCTTTAGTTTAGGTTTTGATCATTACTTGGATAAATATGAGGATGCCACTGATTTATATATAACTTATTTGCGCAGGGATTTTGACAGTCTGTCTGATGCTATAGATTTTTGTGTTGAAGAGTTATCGGTCAAGGTGTCAGATTTTTTGGGGTGTTGACTGGGTGCGCAAAGTGGTTGCTTGTCCGTAGTTTTTTTGATGCATGGGCTTCTCTAGGAGGGGTCCATGATATTAAAGGGTCTATTAATAGAGGCCAAGGGTGTCATGTAGGTAAAAAGAGACTGCCATTGAGGATTTTTACCTGATTTGGTATAAGCTGTCCGGCTCGGTCGTTATAAAGCATGGGTCTGTAGTTGTATTTTAAGGTTGTGTAGGTCATGTTTTGGATGGCTGGCAAGAGCTTTGTAAGATTGCTATAAAGGGCTTATGCCCGAAGCTGGTTTGCAAGAACCATTTATTTCTCTGAATTATCTGGTTTTTCCGATTTTTTGTAGTCCATTTCCCAAAGATAATGCGCGCGCCTTCTTTTTATTGCGGCGGCAATCCCTGTCCCCTAGTGTCCCGCTCGGGTAGTTCGTTAATCTAAAAGCCCCGGAATCATTGGGCGAAACCATTTAAGTAGATAAACGAATTAACCGTGCGGGACACTAGGCGATCAGGGACGCTGCAGCTTTAGGGAAACTCCGAACAAGCTGCCCCGAGCGCGCAATGAGCAACCTCTCGACGCCGCAAGACAGATTTTTCAGGCGTCAATCGGCTCAAAACCATGGCTTTGCCCAGGTTCTTGCGCGCTACGGACGCACCTCTCCCGCAGGGTTCAATAACTGCCGGCGCACCATCCACAGATTCGACAGCGCAAACAACGTCGTCAGTTGCGCCGTACTCTTGGCCAAGCCGCGAAAGCGAGTTTTTACATAGCCGAACTGGCGTTTGATCACCCGGAACGGATGCTCAACCTTCGCCCGTACCTGCGCCTTGGCCTTTTCGATCTTGCGCTTGGCTTTGTAGAGCGCACTGCGTTTGCCCAAGTATTTGTAAGTGCTGCGTCGCGCTGCGATCTGCCAGAGGACTGGCCGCCCCTCATGTTCGGGTCGTTTCTCAACGCCGGTATAGCCCGCATCGGCACAGACAACGTTCTCTGCGCCATGCAGCAGATGTGCAACTTCCGTTACGTCGGCCACGTTCGCGGCGGTGCCATGAACGTGATGTACCAGGCCCGATTCAGCATCCGCGCCGATATGGGCCTTCATGCCGAAAAAGTACTGATTGCCCTTCTTTGTCTGATGCATTTCCGGATCGCGCTTGCCTTCCTTGTTCTTGGTCGAACTGGGCGCATGGATGATTGTGGCATCGACAATCGTACCCTGGCGTAGCGACAGGCCTCTGTCTTGCAGGTAGTTGTTGATGGTTTCCAGAATGCCCGCCGCCAACTGATGCTTCTCCAGCAGGTGCCGGAAATTCATGATCGTCGTGTCTTCGGGGATCGGCGCGCTGAGCGTCAGCCGAGCAAACTGGCGCATCGAGGTGATCTCGTACAGCGCTTCTTCCATGGCGGGATCGCTCAGTGAAAACCAGTTTTGCAGCAAGTGAATGCGCAGCATGGTTTCCAAGGGGTACGGTTTACGACCACCACCGGCTTTCGGATAGTAAGGCTCGATCAACGCGACCAAGCCACTCCACGGCACGACTTGTTCCATCTCTGCCAGGAAACGCTCTCGACGGGTCTGCTTGCGCTTACCGGCATATTCGAAATCGGAGAAGCTCATTTGACTCATTGGCAAGGCTTGCTGCGGTGGCTAAACGGAAGGCTATTTCAGCACAGGTCGGCTAGCCTGTGCTGACTTGATCGGAGAATCCTTAGAAGAGCGGGAATCAAACACCCTGCTGAGCACCTACACGCTGAAGACACTTGGAGCGCTGGATTTCCGGTTCGCGGACGTCTTGCCAGATCCATAGGCCTTCGTCGACAGGTTCATCGCAAGCGAAGTCGATCAGGACGCGTGCAAGCCTTGTGTATCGAGGCAGACTCAGAAGGTGGCCGTATTCTGGTGGCTGCCAAGTATCGGGAGGCAGTTTGAGAGACCTTGAGATAGCGCTACAGGAACTGAAGAGCGCACATGCCAAGTACCACCTGCCCGGCGTTTTTCGTTCGGGTCACGGCGCTGAAACAGACTGGCCTGCCAGTATTCCTGCGGCCAGGGAACTGGTGCTGTTTTACAACGCGTGCGAGCCGCTCGGCGTAAAACTGGAGACTGGGCTGACGCCGTTGAAGCTCATGGCCTTGGACGACCTGGAGAAGGCGCAGATCGGATACCGGTGGTCCAACGCGGCGGGTGGTCTGGTTTCCCTTGCTGCCTGGCCTGAGCAGCATGTGGTCATCATGGACGACATCGGCGGCGGCAAGCCGTTGATCGCCGTTACCGGTGAGCCAGGGCTGCCTGTCTACGCAAACTATGGTGCCGGCCCGCCCTTTGAAGTCGCTGCCACGTTCGCCGACTTGCTGATCGCGTTGGCAAGGCTGATCGATATCGTCCATGGCGAGTTCTGCATTTTCGATGTCTTCGATGACGATGGCGTTGTGGAGGCTTTTCGATCGCGCGCGCAGGCAGAGATTGAGCCTGTCTTGGGGGCGGAGAACTTTGGCCGATTCTTTGATTATTTTTATGGCTGAAAGCCGTGCGGGTCGCCCGGGCGGGTGACAAGGGGATCTGAATGTCTAAATTGACCCACACCCAGGTATCGGGATGTGAAGTCGGTTCTTCTGAATCGCTGAGGCTGGATGAGGTAACCCTCCATGCATCACCTGAGGCCTTCAACGCCCTTGGGACGTTCCTGCACAGCGGATGGCTGCGGAAGGGGTGGAGCATCTGCATTGGCAGGATGTGATGGATGACTTCGACCCTGAACATCATGTGGACTTCATCTTGGTCAACGCCACCGTCACGGTTCCCACCGCTACCGACTGAGTCGCAGATTTCACAGGAAGGCCAGACGCATGTATCCGCTGCCAGATGATTTTGATCTCAACCTGTTGTCGGGGTGCTACCTCGAGACGGTGTGTTTCGGCGCAAGTTCGACGGTTCTCAATTTCAGCCGGGCCCGGTCAATCGGGGAGAAGCCCTACCGCGTTTCGTTTGCTGTCGAGGGTACGCTCAGTGTTTGCGTGAACGGGGCGACGAGCTATCGGGATTTCTCGGCGCCGAGCACGGCTGGCGGGCTGGTGGCGCTGGTATTGCAAGATGTGGCGCGTCTCGAAAAGCTTAACGCCTCGGATCTGAAGGTGACGTTTTCAAGCGGGGACTCCTTGATGATGGACGGCTCGGCCAACGATGCCTATGAGCAATACACGGTCTACCTGGATGATGGCGATATCCTGGTGGTGTGATTGTGGCTTGAAGGACAAGGCTTCGAGCGTGGGGCTTGAAATGCCAGGTGATGTTCCAGGAGGATGAGATGTTCAAGGAGTTGGTGTTCACGCAGGAAGCTCCGACGGAAAACGATGCTTACGCCGGTGGCGGTGCATACTTGCCCGCCACCCTGAGTTGGCCGACGTCCAGTGATGGCGAGCCATTGATGCATCTGCTGGCGTTGCCGAGCCACTGGTTGGGTGACGCCGATGCCAGGTGCTGGATATCGATCTTCATTCCGCTACAGCCGGAGGGTGGGCCTCACTACCGAGCACTTCGTTATCAGGATGGGCGCTCACAGGCGGTGGTGTTGAGGTACGCAAGGCACGTTGAATTGCGCCATGGGGCCGATGCAGGGGGCGACCCTCCCGGCAAAGTCGTGCTCGTGCAAGTCGATGAGCGTGATGACGACGAGAACCTGGCCTCCAAGGTGGATGGCGTCGATGCCTGGCTGCAGGCCCCGCTCGAACTACCGGGCGCTCATAGAAGGCTTTCGCTGTATGGCGGCGATCTGGACATGTCCTTGCCTGGGCACAAAGGCCTGCTCTGCGATGGCATGGGGTATTTGCTGTTGAGTGACGCCTTCGTTGCAGGCGATACGGGTGGCGTCAGCGGCTTCTTCCTGCAACTTGGCTAGGCGAGGTGTACCAGCAAGCCAATGGGCATTTGACGCGATTGCCTGGGAGCCGGTGTGATTCACCCCCAGGCATCGCGACACTCAGTGGCTCATGCCCAGCTCGGCGTCATCCATCAGCGCCTTGGCCAGCGCGCTCAGGTAATACGAGGCCCAGATCAGCTGGGGTTTCTCTTCCATGATCCCGGTGATGGTCAGGTCACGCACGCAGCCCATCAGTTCGGAGGCCTGTTCGCGGGCGTGCTGGCTGGGGATGCCGGGTTCGATGCAGAACAGCGGCGCGGTCTGGCCTTCGCCCTGGTAGAACTTGGTTTTGCCGGCTGTGGTGTTGGGGGTGGTGTCGTCTGTGGTCATTAATCAATCTCCCTGAAGTTGTGGGTGCCTGGGCGGGCCCTTTCGCCAGCAAGGCTGGCTCCTACAGGTGAAATGCAGCCCCGGTAGGAGCCGGCCTTGCCGGCGAACAGGGCCGGCAAGGGCTTAGTGCAGTGCCTGCGGCTGCGCCGACATCTGCACCTGGATCAACGCCGATTCGAGCAGCACGCGCAGCGATTCGACTTCGTGCATCGACGCCATCATCAGGATCGTGGCGGGGGACTTGGGCTGAGCCAGTACCGCCTGATGGGCCACGGTCAAGGCGCACAGGGCGTACTCGGTGGCCTGGATGAGGGTGTCTTCGAGGGAGTGAGGGTTGTGGGGTGGGTCGGGGACGATCTTTAACATCACATGATTCCTGTTAAAGGGGCCGTCACCTGCCTGCTGTCAAACAGAAGGGTGGCAGCTGTACGTGGGTTGACAGACCGGCGGAATCACAAAGCTCCGGCGCACGCGAGCGTGCCCACACGTACAGCCGCCATTGAAGCCGAGCCGTATGCGTGATTACCGTCGCAGCCTGTCAAAGCTGATCGCTGGTTTCAGCGACTCGCCGAGACTAGGGCGCTCCCAGAGCAGCCGCAACGGAAAAAAGGCGGCGGGAGTATGTTTGGGAAATGGACTACAAGAAAGCGGCTTAATCTGATTTTCTGGTTGTTCTTGGGGGGCATTTTTGATCGGCGTTGTGGGCGAGAGGGTCAGCCACAGAATCTTAAGTGCCTATCCGATCGAGCGCCGCCCGCGCGGCGCATCGCGGATGAATCCGCTCCTACATTTGTTGCAACGTGCCGCACCTGCAAGGCCGTGGTTGCCAGCCTTGGCGCATGGCTTGGCGGCGGTGGCGACAGCAAAAAAAACGCGTCGTACACACCAGGCGGACAACCATGACCTATCAGACATGGCCACGGTAGGAGCGGATTCATCCGCGATACGCCGCGCGGGCGGCGCTCGATTTGCGCACCACTACGAATCCTCAGACGGGCACCTGGTTGTCATCACCGGCCCAGCGGCTGAAATCATCAACCGCTGATCCCACATCCCCCTCAGAACTCAACCGACGTCTGCACATACAACGTCCGCGGTTCCCCCACATACTTGCCCTTGTTGTTGTCATCAAACGAGCGGGTGTAGTACTCGCGGTTGAACAGGTTCTTCACCCCCACCGCCACCTTCAAATTCGACAACTGCGGCCCGAAGTCGTACCCGGCGCGGGTGCTCACCAGCATGTAGCCCGGAATGCGCCCGGTGCTGCCGTCGGCGCTCTCGGCACCGGTGTTGGCGTTGTCGGCGTACTGGCTGCTCTGGAAGCTGCTGTCCAGGTTCAACTGCCACGGGCCTTCGGTGTAACCCACGCCCAGCGTGCCTTTGTGGCGCGACGAGAACGGCACCTGGTTACCTTTGTTCGGGCCATCCTCGCGGATGCTGGCGTCGACGAAGGCGTAGCCGGCGTGCACGTCGAAACCTGCCAGGGCCGGGCTCAGGCCGTCGAGGGCGTAGCGCACGCTGGTCTCGATGCCCTGGTGGCGGGTTTCGCCGCGGGCGATCACCGAGTCGTTGGTCTGGTTGCTTTCGTACTGGTTGTCGAAGTTGATCAGGAAGGCGCCGATCTCGGCCTGCAGGTCGCCATTGTCGTAGCGGGTACCGACTTCCCAGGTGCGCGCCTTCTCCGGCTTCACTTCGCCGCTGCTGACGCGGTTGGGCATCTGGCTGTACTGCACGCTGCCGAACGAGCCTTCGGTGTTGGCGTAGAGGTTCCAGGTGTCGGTCAGATGGTACATCACGTTCAACGCCGGCAGCGCGGTGTTGTAGCTGCCCTGGTAGCGCTGGCCGTTGAGCTTGTTGCTCTGCTCGGAGTCGATCATCTCGTAGCGCACGCCCGGGGTGATGGTCCAGCGGCCGATGTCGATGCGGTCGTCCAGGTAAATGGCGTGGGCTTCGGTGCTGCCGCGGGTGTCGCGGTCGTTGCGGCTGGCGGTGGTGGGCAGGGCGCCGTTGACCGGCTCGCGGAAGCGCAGCTCGTGGCCGGCTTCGTTGACGTAGCGGTAGCCGATGCCCAGCTCGTGCCAGCTGTCGCCCAGGGCCAGGCCTTGCGAGAAGCGGGTCTCGATGCCGCGCACCCAGTACTCGCGCGGCGACAGCGAGACGAAGCTGCCCTGGTCGAGGTAGCCGCTGCGCAGGGTCTTGGTGAAGAAGCTGTTGACGCTGAACTGGCGGTCGTCCTGCTTGTAGTCGTAGCCGAAGTTGAACAACGTGCGGCGGCCCCAGAACTTGTCCTTCAGGCGGGTCGACTGGTACGGGTCGGCGTCGAAGTCGGCAGTGCTCAGGCCACCGGGCATCTGGGCTTCGCCCTCGTAGTACTGGGCCATGGCGTGCAGGCTGTTGGCTTCGTCGAGCTGCAGCTTGCCCTTGAGCATCAGGTCGTCGATCTGCGTGTCGCTGTGTTCGCGCCAGTCGCTGCCCCGGGTGCCGGAGTAAAGCAGGGCGCCGCCCAGGCCGTTGGCGTTGGTGCCGCCGATCAGCAGGTTGGCGCTGTTCTTCAGGCCATCGTGGCTGGACGAGGGGCTGATCTGGTTCTGCATCGCCGCCTTGAAGGTGGCTTGTTCGGGGATGGCGCGGGTGACGAAGTTGACGATGCCGCCGACGTTCTGCGGGCCGTAGCGCACCGCGCCGCCGCCGCGCACCACGTCCACCGCGTCCATGTTGCCCAGGCTGATGGGGGCCAGCGACAGTTGCGGCTGGCCGTAGGGGGCGAAGGGCACCGGGATGCCGTCCATCAGCACGGTGGAGCGCGAGGCCAGGCGCGGGTTGAGGCCGCGGATGCCGAAGTTCAGCGCCAGGTCGTGGCTGCCGGTGCCGTTGTTCTCGGGGGCGTTGACCCCGGGGATGCGGTTGAGCACTTCGCGGGCGCTGCTGGCGCCGTTGCGCTCGAACTCTTCGCGGCGGACCACGTCGCGGGCGCCGGGGTGTTCGAAGACGTTGTCCTGGCGGGCCTCGGCCAGCCAGTCGCCGACCACGGTCGAGGCGCCCAGCTCGACGGCCGCGCCGTTGCCGCCAGCGGGCTGCGGTTGCAGGCTGTAGGCGTTGTCGGTTTCCCGGCGGGCTTGCAGGCCGCTGCCGCGCAGCAGGGCGTCGAGGCCCTGGTCGACTTCGTATTGCCCCTCCAGGCCTGGGCTGTTCAGGCCTTGGGTGATGGCCGGGCTGAACGAGATCAGCGCGCCGCTTTCGCGGCCGAACTGGTTCAGGGCCTGTTCCAGGGTGCCGGGGGCGATGTGGTAGGCGCGGGGTTCGGCGGCCAGGGCGAACGGCGCGGCGAGGATCAGGGCGAAGGCGAGCGGGCTGGGGCGCAGGGGCATGGGGCGGAGGTCCTGTGACGAGGGGTTCTGCCTTCTCTGTCACGCGAGGTTCGGGAAATGGCTCAAGTGGATGAAAATTTTTTCGCGTCACGCTCTCCGTAGGAGCCAGCCTTGCTGGCGAACCGGGCCAGCGCAGGTCTTGGATCCGTGCGTGGGACTGTTCGCCAGCAAGGCTGGCTCCTACAGGGGAGGGTGGCGCGTCTGTTCAACTGGTGGCGGCTTCCACGCTGACCCAGTAGCGGGTGAAGCGCCGCACCCGCACCGGCAACGCCACTTCGAGCATGTCGAGGATCCGTTCGCTGTCCTCCAGCGGGTACGAGCCGGAGATTCTCAGGTCCGCCACGCGTTCGCTGCACGCGAGCTGCCCGAGTCGGTAGCGCGACAACTCGGCGAGAAAATCCGTCAGGCGCATCTGCGACACCACCAGCATGCCGTCCACCCAGGCCGCGCGGTTGGGGTCCAGGGGCGCGATGGCCTGCCAGCCTCCCCGGGCAAAGCGAGCCTGATGCCCGGCCAGCAGGGGCTGGCCGGCGACACTGGCCTGGCCGCTGAACACCGAGACCAGGCTGAAACCATCGAACTGGCGCACGTCGAAACGGCCACGGGCCAGGTGCAGCTCGCCTTCGGCGGTGCGCACGCGCAGCGGACGGGGTTCCTCGATCACGTCGAGCAGCAATTCGCCTTCGCGCAGGCGCACCAGGCGTTGCTGGCTGTCGAAGCGCACGTCGGCGGCACTGCGGGTATTCAGGTGCAACTGGCTGCCATCGTCGAGGCTCAGGCGGCGGCGCTGGCCCACCCGGCTGCGGTAGTCGGCCATCAGCCCAGGCAGTGGATTGTGCTGTTGCAGGCCCAGCCCGGTGGCGCTGGCCACGCCGACCAGCAGCAGGGCCTTGAGCGCCCGGCGTCGGGCCGGGGAGGGCGGGGCTTGCAGGGTGGCGTGGACCACTGGCGAGGCGACGCCGCGCAGGCGCTGGTTGACCTGCTGGATATGCGCCCAGGCGCGCTGGTGCTCGCTGTCGGCCTGCAACCAGCGCTCTAGGGCCTGGCGCTGCTGCGGGTCGAAGGCCTCACCTTGGGACTCGATCAACCAGTGCACCGCTTGCTCGGCGATCTGCGGCGAGAAACTGCTGTTCACAGGGCGAAGTAGCAGCGCAGGGCTGCCTTGTTCAGGTAGCGCTTGACGGTGGCCAGCGAGATGCCCAGCTCGCGGGCGATCTCGCCCTGGCCCAGGCCATCGACCTGGGCCAGCAGGAAGGCGCGCTTGACCAGCGGCGCCAGGCCGTCGAGCAGGCGGTCGAGTTCGAGCAGGGTGGCGAAGATTATCGCCTTGTCTTCTTCGCTCGGCGCCACGTGCTCGGGCACCTGGGCCAGGGCCTCGAGGTAGGCGCGCTCCAGCTCCTGGCGGCGGAAGTGGTTGCACAGCACGCGCTTGGCCACGGTGGTGAGGAATGCGCGGGGCTCTATCAGGTGTGGCGTCTCGCGGGCCTGGAGCAGGCGCACGTAGGTGTCCTGGGCCAGGTCGGCGGCGCTCTGCGGGCAGCCCAGGCGTTGGCGCAGCCAACCGGTCAACCAGCTGTGGTGGGCGACATAGAGGCCTTCGACGGTGGAGGAGAGGGCGCTGGGCACCGATGCGACTCCGGCGCTGGATAGCGCAACTGTAAGTAAGAATTGTTCGCATTGTATTCATGCAGTCAGTGTTCGGCAATTGTTGGCGACGCAAGGAGTGTTGGGATCCTTGTAGGAGCGGCTTCAGCCGCGATGAAACCAACACGGTGCAGGGCACCCGCTTCGCGGGTGATCGCGGCTGAAGCCGCTCCTACAGGTCTGACGGGGCTTTGCTTATGAGAATTGAAATCATTACTATTGCACCCCCATTCCCCGGACCTCCGCCATGACCCGCAAAGCCGCCGGCCTTCTCCTGAGCTACCGCCTGGCCGTGACCTCACGCAGCCTGGCCGCGCTGCTGGGCGGCTACCTGCTGGCGTCCATGGCCAGTGTCTGCATCACCCTGCTGGCACCCATGAGCCAAGTGGACGCGACCATGACCGGCATGATGCTGTCGTTCATGTTCTACCTGTTGGCCTTCCTCTGGTGCTTTGCCTGCCGCAGCGCCTGGCGCGCCTGGCTGGGGGTGTTGCTGCCGAGCGTGTTGCTGGGGGCGATCAACGGCCTGGCCTACTGGATGAAACAGCCATGAAAGAAGGCTTCCGCCAGGCCATGGCCTGGCTGCACACCTGGACTGGCCTGATCTTCGGCTGGCTGCTGTTCGCGATCTTCCTGACCGGGACGCTGTCGTACTTCAAGGACGAGATCAGCCACTGGACGCAACCGGAGATCCGCAGCCACGCGCTCGATCCCGCAGCCAGCCTGACGGCGGCGCAGCGCTACCTGGAAGCCAACGCCGGGCACGCCAGCGGCTGGTTCATCCGCCTGCCCAGCGAGCGTGAGGCGGCGTTGAGCGTCGGCTGGCGCGACCCCGAGGCCGGCGGGCCACGGGGCTTCGTCAACAAGACGCTGGATGCGCGCAGCGGCGAGGAGGTCGAGGCCCGCGACAGCCGCGGCGGCGAGTTCTTCTACCGCTTCCACTTCCAGCTGCAGATGCCGCACCCCTGGGGCCGCTGGCTGTCGACCTTCTGCGCGTTCATCATGCTGCTGGGGCTGGTCACCGGGATCATCACCCACAAGAAGATCTTCAAGGAGTTCTTCACCTTCCGCCCGGGCAAGGGCCAGCGCTCCTGGCTCGACGGGCACAACGCCATCGGCGTGCTGGTGCTGCCGTTCCACCTGATGATCAGCTACAGCAGCCTGGTGATCTTCATGTACATGGTGATGCCGGCCAGCATCATGGCCAGCTATGGCGACAGCAACCGCTACTTCAATGATGTGTTCGGCCGTAACGAGGTGCCCAAGGCGGCGGCCCAGGCCGCGCCGCTGGTGCCGTTGGGCGAGCTGTACGGCAAGCTGCAGGCCCAGGCGCCGGGCGCGCGGCTGGGTTTCATCCAGGTGCAGAACCCCGGCGACCGGAACGCCCGCGTCACTTTCAACCGCGCCTCGTCCGACAGCGTGGCCTACCGGCGCAGCGCCAACTGGACCTTCGACGGCGCCAGCGGCGCGCTGCTCACCCAGGGCGCGCCGGAAAGCGCGGCGATGTTGACCTCGTTCACCTTCGTCGGCCTGCACATGGGCAATTTCGCCGGGCCCTGGTTGCGCTGGCTGTACTTCGTCTTTGGCGTGGCTGGCACGGCGGTGATCGGCACGGGCCTGGTGATGTGGCTGGGCAAGCGCCAGCTCAAGCACGCCAAGAGCGCTCGGATGCCGGGCGAGCTGCGCCTGGTCGAGGTGCTCAATATCGCCAGCATGAGCGGCCTGCTGCTGGGCGTGGCGGCGTTTTTCTGGGTCAACCGCCTGGTACCGGCTGCGCAGGAAGGGCGCGCTGACTGGGAGATCAACGGGTTCTTCCTGGCCTGGGCGCTGTCGTTGCTGCACGCGATGCTGCGCCCCGGGCGCCGCGCCTGGGGTGAACAGCTGGCGCTGGGTGCGCTGGCATTCGCCCTGTTGCCCTTGCTCAATGCGCTGACCACCGGCCAGGGGCTGAACCATTCCATCGCCGCAGGCGACTGGGCCATGGCCGGTTTCGACCTGACCGCCCTGGGCACCGGGCTGTTCCTGGCCTGGGCCGCCGGCAAGATGCTACGTGCGCTCAAGCCAGTGGCCAAGCGTGCGCCGCGTGCCGCGAAAGCGGTGGAGGCGAGTGGATGCTGAGTGTCGCCCTGATCGGTTTCGCCGGTTTTGCCGGGCTGTGTCTGGCCATGGAAAAGCACTTCAACGAGCTGCTCGGGCGCAAGCCAACGGCTGTTCAACTGCGCGCCTTGCGCTTCGGTGGCTGGGCTTTGCTGCTGCTGTCGCTGGTGCTGGCCGTGCAGGGGCGCGGTTGGGCGTTGGGGTTGGTGGAATGGACTGCCGTACTGATGGCCGGGGTCACCGTGTGGGTGTTCGGCCTGCCGTATCAACCTCGCCTGTTGCTGGGGCTGGCGGCGGCGAGCCTGCTGCTCGGTCCGCTGCTGGCCTTGCTGGCGGTGTGACAGCTTGAGCGAGCCGGGGGAGGTGATCGACGCCGAGGCCGACGGCGCGGGTCGGGCGCGCTTCGTCCAGGTGTTCCTGGCCCAGCGGGCGCGCATGGAGGCGCTGGTGAGCCGGCGCATCGGTTGCCGGGCCACCGCCTCGGACCTGGTGCAGGACCTGTTCCTGCGTTTCTGGCGCCGCCCCGAAGTCAAGGTCGAGGCCCTCGACACTTACCTGCTGCGCAGCGCCAGCAACCTGGCCATCGACTACTTGCGCAGCGAAGGCTCGCGTGATCGCGCCGCCGAAAGCCTGCATATCAACGACGACGAGCCCGCCACCCAGGCGCCCGAGCAGGCGTTGGAGATCGACCACGACTTGCAACGCATCGAGTCGGCCCTGCGCGCCTTGCCCGAGCGCACCCGCCAGATCTTCCTGCTCAATCGCATCCACGGCTGCACCTACGGCGAGATCGCCAAGGCCATGCAACTGTCCCAGAGCGCCGTGGAAAAGCATATGATGCGCGCCCTCGAAGCGTGCAAGGCGAGTGTCGCCGAAGCCGCACCCCCTCCGCGCCGGCCAGGGAGCGCCTGTCGATGAATGTTGAGCCGCCGATCACCGCCGAACAGTCCCGGGCGGCCCTGGGTTGGCTGGGGCGGATCAACCAGCAGGCCGAGCAGGCGCACAGCGCGGCGTTCAAGCGCTGGTTGCTGGAAGATCCCGCCCATCGCCGTGCCTATGCAGAGGCCCAGGCCCTGTGGCGCCTGAGCGAAGCCCCGGCGGCGCGCCTGGCCGCCGAAGAGCAGGACAGCCTGCGCCCGTACCTGGCGGCGATGCAAAGGCCGCGGCGCACTGCCCACTGGCGTCGTTTCGCCGTGGCCGCTTGCCTGGTGCTGGGGGTGGGCAGCGTGGCGGGTTGGCATCCGCAGGCCTGGTTGCAGGACCTGCGCGCCGACTACAGCAGCGGCGAACAGGTGCGCCAGGTGACCCTGGCGGATCGCTCGCAGTTGACCCTGGATGCCGGCAGCGCGCTGGCCGTGGACTTCGACCATGGCGAGCGGCGGGTGCGGCTGTTGCGCGGTGCGGCGTTCTTCGAGGTGACCCATACCGGCCAGCCGTTCCTGGTCGAGGCCAGTGGCGGTGAGGTGCGTGTGCTGGGGACGCAGTTCGAAGTTCGCGAGCAGGGCGCCGGAGCCCAGGTGACCGTGCGCAGCGGGCGGGTGGCGGTGACGGCGGCCGAAGGGCAGCAGGCCCGGGAGCTGACCGCCAACCAGCAGTTGGCGTACGCCGAGGGCGTGGCGGGTGGTGTCGAGGCGGTGGACAGTGAGGGCCGGCTGGCCTGGCGCCAGGGCTGGCTGAATTACTACCAGGTGCCGCTGGGGCAGGTGGTCGAGGACCTGGGGCGTTACTACCCGGGGCGGATCCTGTTGCTCGATGGCGAGTTGGCGCAGCGCAAGGTCAGTGGCAGTTTCCCGGTGGCGCAGCCGCTAGTGGCGTTGGATTCGCTGGGTAAGGTGCTGGGCTTCGAGCGGCGGACGGTGCTGGGGCGGTTGACGGTGCTGCGTTGAACTTTGTCGGAGCGACAGCCTTGTGTTGATCGTTCTGGCCTCTTCGCCGGCAAGCCGGCTCCTACAAAGGTGGACTGCCCCCAAAGGTTGGAACGGTATCCAAAAATCCAGAAGGCAGCGCCGTACCTGTAGGAGCCGGCTTGCCGGCGAAGAGGCCGGTGAAGAAAAAATCGAGAAAGTGATGAGGTATACGGCCACGGCATCCGTGTAGTGAGTGGAAGTGCGATTCATTCGCAAACGTTTATCCCTCTCACAGGTCAGCGTCCATGAAGTTCACCCTGCGTTGCGTTCCTCTCTGGTTCGGCCTTTGCACCATGCCCGCCCTGGCCCTGGCACCCCAGGCCCTGGCCGAGCAGCAGCGCCAGGCCTATGCCTTCGCCCAGCCGAGCCAGCCGCTGGCCCAGGCGCTCAATGCCTTCAGCCGGGTCACCGGGCAAAGCGTGGTCTACACCTTGGAACTGCCGCAGCAACAGGCGCCCGCGCTCAATGGCACGTTCAGCGCCGAGCAGGCCCTGCAGCAATTGCTGGACAATTCTGGCCTGGCCTGGCGCCGCCTCGACGCCCGCACCCTGACCCTGGAACCCGTCGACACGTCCGGCGCGCTGAACCTGCAGGCCACCACCATCAACTCGCAGATGGACGACTACAGCTACCAACCCCCGGCCAGCGCCTCGATCATGCGCGGCCAGGGTTCGACCCTGGACATCCCCCAGGCGATCAACGTGGTCCCCGCCCAGGTGATCCGCGACCAGGCGCCCCGCAACCTCGACGACGCGCTGTACAACGTCAGCGGCATCACCCAGGGCAACAACTTCGGCGGCACCGCCGACACCGTGATGAAGCGCGGCTTCGGCGACAACCGCGACGGTTCGATCATGCGCGATGGCATGCCGGTGGTGCAGGGCCGGGCGCTCAATGCCAGCACCGAGCGGGTGGAAGTGCTCAAGGGGCCGGCGTCGCTGCTGTATGGCATCCAGGACCCGGGCGGGGTGATCAACGTGGTCAGCAAGCGCCCGCAATTGCAGCAGTACAACGCCCTCACGCTACGCGGCTCCACCTACGGCAGCGGCAAGAACGGCAGCGGTGGTGGCTTCGACAGCACCGGCGCGCTGGGTGACAGCCCGTTCGCCTACCGGCTGATCGTCGACCACGAGGATGAGGATTACTGGCGCAACTACGGCGTGCACCGCGAGTCGCTGGTGGCGCCGTCGCTGGCCTGGTACGGCGAGGACACGCAGGTGGTGCTGGCCTACGAGCACCGCGAATTCCTCTCGCCGTTCGACCGGGGCACGGCCATCAGCAACCGCACCAACCACCCGCTGGATATTCCCGCCACACGCCGCCTGGACGAGCCGTTCAACGACATGGAAGGGCGCTCCGACCTGTACCGCCTGGAGGTCGATCACCAGCTCGCCGACGACTGGAAACTGCACGTCGGCTACAGCTTCAACCGTGAAACCTACGACGCCAGCCAGGTGCGCGTGACCGGCGTCAACGACGCCCGCGGCACGCTCACCCGCAGCATCGACGGCACCCACGGCGCCATGAGCCGCGATCAGTTCGTCACCTTCAGCCTCAACGGCAGCGTGCAACTGGCGGGGCTGCAGCATGACCTGCTGGTGGGAGTCGACCACGAGGACCGCAAGGTCTACCGCGCCGACCTGATCCGCCAGGCCAGCCGCTCGACCTTCAGCTACCTCGACCCGGTGTACGGCCGCGAGGTCGAAGGCAGCACCGTGCGCGCCAGCGACAGCGACCAGACCGACAAGCTGCGCACCGACGCGCTGTTCTTCCAGGACGCCCTGCACCTGGACGAGCACTGGATCCTGGTGGCGGGCGCGCGCCTGCAGCAGTACGACCAGTACGCCGGCCGTGGCCGCCCGTTCAGTGCCAACACCGATACCCGCGACCGCGCCTGGGTGCCCCACGCGGGTGTGGTGTACAAGGTGGACGAGCAGCTGTCGTTCTATGGCAGCTACAGCGAGTCGTTCAAGCCCAATTCCAGCATCGCGCCATTGACCGGCGGGCGGGTGCTGGACGCGTCGGTCGCCCCGGAGGAGGGTAAGTCCTGGGAGCTGGGGGCCAAGCTCGACATGCCCGGGCGGCTCTCCGGCACCCTGGCGCTGTTCGACATCACCAAGCGCAATGTGCTGGTGTCCAACTTCGATACCAGCACGGGCGAAACGCTGTACAGCAATGCCGGCGAAGTCAGCTCCCGTGGCGTGGAACTGGACCTGGCCGGCCAGCTCAGCGAGCGCTGGAGCTTGATCGGCGCCTATGCGTTCACCGATGCCGAGGTGACCAAGGACCCGGACCTGAAGGGCAACCGCTTGCAGAATGTCGCCCGCCACAGTGGTTCGCTGTCGGCGGTGTACGACTACGGCAGCCTGTTCGGTGGCGATCGCTTGCGCCTGGGGGCCGGTGCCCGCTACGTGGGGGAGCGTGCCGGCAACCCGACCAATGATTTTGACCTGCCGGCCTATACCGTGGCCGATGCCTTTGCCAGCTACGAGACCCAGCTCGACGAGCACAAGGTGCGCCTGCAACTGAACGTGAAGAACCTGTTCGACAAGGTGTACTACAGCTCGGCGGTGAACCGGTATTTCGTGGCGATCGGCGATGCGCGGCAGGTGAGCCTGTCGAGTACCTTCGAGTTCTAGCGTACTGACACTGTAGGAGCCAGCCTTGCTGGCGATGCAAGGCGCAGCCTTGCCCTGTACCTTGAGGACGCCTTCGCCAGCAAGGCTGGCTCCTACAGTTGGGTGTGCACCTGGATCAACCGGCAAACGCTGCCCGGTACTCCCCCGGCGTCGCCCCCAGCGCCAGCCTGAACCGGTTGCTGAAATGGCTGGCGCTGGCGAACCCGCACAGCAGCGCCACCTGCCCCAGCGGCAAGTCGCCCAGGCGCAGCAATTCGCAGGCCCGGTGCAGGCGCCTGGCCAACAGGAACTGATGCGGCGGCAGGCCGAAACTTTCGCGGAACATCCGGGCAAAGTGGTATTCGGACAGGTTACAGCGCAGCGCCAGCTCACCCAGGGTCAGCGGCTGGTCGAGGTGGGTCTCGATGTACTCCACCAATTGCCGGCGCAGGTGTGGCGCCAGCCCACCCTTGAGTCGCAGCCCCTCGCGCAACCCGGCCTGGTGCAGCACGGCATGGTCGATGATGGCGTGGGCCAGGCTGCTGGCCAGCAGGCGTTCGCCGGGCTCGGCCCAGTCCAGCTGGATCAGCTGGTGGAAGCGCCGTGCCTGTTGCGGGTCGTCGAGAAAGGTTTCTTCGCGCAGTTGCATCTCCCGGGGTTCGCGGTCGAGCAGGCGGGCGCAGCCGAGGGCGAACTGTTCCTCGCTGATGTACAGGTGGGCCAGGCGGATCGAGCCGTTGATCACCCAGTTCGACTCATGGCCGGCGGGCATGACGCACAGTTTGTCCGGCGCGCCTTTGTCGGCCGGGCGCTGGCGGCGGAAGGTGCCGGTGCCCTCGGCGATATAGCAGGACAGGGTGTGGTGGCTGGGGGCCTGGTAGTCGCGGGCGTCGTGGCGGTTGCTCCACAGCGCCGCCGCCAGCCCGTCGCCCAGGTGCGCGCTCAGCTCCAGCCGGGCGTGGGGCGAGGCGTTCAGGGTGTTGAAGACCTGCAGGTGATCGAGTGGGGGCATGGGCGACTCCTCTGGCGCCCATCGTACTGCGCGCGGGGCGGGCTGGCAGCTACCCGAGGTGGAAAAGCGCAAGTTTGTGCAAGCCGGAACAGACAGGGCGATGGAGACTGACAATGGGCATGTCGTCTCGGGTGTTCGCCGACAAGCCGGCTCCTGCAGCGTCCCCGTAGGAGCCGGCTTGCCGACGAAGGCCGCAACGCGGCCCTTGGCTCAACACCCGGAGGACTTCCATGAACCTGTCGCTCTACCTGCTCACCGTCCTGATCTGGGGCACCACCTGGATCGCCCTGAAACTGCAGTTGGGCGAGGTCGCCATCCCGGTGTCGATCGTCTATCGCTTCGCCCTGGCCGGGCTGATCCTGTTCGCCTTCCTGCTGCTCACCCGCCGCCTGCAACCGATGAACCGCCGCGGCCACCAGGTGTGCCTGGCCCAGGGTTTGTGCCTGTTCTGCGTCAACTTCATGTGCTTCCTCACCGCCAGCCAGTGGGTCGCCACCGGCCTGATCGCCGTGGTGTTCTCCACCGCCACCTTGTGGAACGCGATCAACGCGCGGATCTTCTTCGGCCAGCGTATCGCCGCCAACGTGCTGGCCGGCGGGGCTCTGGGCCTGCTCGGGCTGGGCTTGCTGTTCTGGCCGGAGCTCTCGCACCACGCCGCCAGCCGCGAGACCCTGTATGGCCTGGGGCTGGGGCTGCTCGGCACGTTGTGCTTCTCGGCGGGCAACATGCTGTCCACCGTGCAGCAGAAGGCCGGGCTCAGGCCCATGACCACCAACGCCTGGGGCATGCTGTACGGCGCCTCGATGCTGGCGGTGTACTGCCTGGCCAAGGGCATCCCGTTCGACATGGAGTGGAACGCCCGCTACGTCGGCTCATTGCTGTACCTGGTGATTCCAGGCTCGGTGATCGCCTTCACCGCCTACCTGACCTTGGTCGGGCGCATGGGGCCGGAGCGGGCGGCCTATTGCACGGTGCTGTTCCCGTTGGTGGCACTGAATGTGTCGGCGGTGGCCGAGGGGTACCAGTGGACGGCGCCGGCGTTGCTGGGGCTGGTGGCGGTGATGGCGGGGAATGTGCTGGTGTTTCGTAAACCGCGGGAAAAGGCACAAGTTGCCCTGGCCAGGTGACCTTCAGGCCGCACCTGTCACTTCTGCTAGGTGCAGCCTGGCCCGGCATGGCTAGACTTTGCCGGGTGCAATGGCCTGGGGAAGAGGAATGTCCAGTACGGCAACATGGAATCGAGTGCTCTCGCCGCAACACGTCGGGTGGCTCTGTCTGCTCGCGATAGTGGTTCACGTGTTGCCGCTGATCCTGGCCGACTTGCCGTACATAGACGATATCTGGCGCGCGCAGCTGGCAGGCCGGATCGATAATGCAAACGACTCCTGGACCGGGCAGGGGCGGGTGCTGGCCGACGTGTTCCATGCCGTCCTGGGCTTTGGCAATGCAGCCCCTGATCTCTTTCCGCTGCCCTTGATGCTGGCGAGCGTCATCACGGCAAAGGCCTTGGCCGGCCTGGTGACGCACTACTTCGAGACGCCGCGGTTGGCATCGCTGCTGGTGGTCCTGCCGTTGTGGTACAACCCGTTTTTCCTGCAGAACCTCTCCTACCAGTACGATGCACCGCTTATGGCATTGTCATTGGCTGCATCCATAGTGGCGATCACCCTGGGGGCGCAGAATGGCTATCGCGTTCTTGCGGGCATGCTGCTGGTTGCGGTGGCGGCCAGTCTCTACCAGATCAGCATCAATCTGTTCGCTGGGTTGTGTTGTATCGAAGCCATCCGCCTCATCCTGGCAGGCACAGGCTTGCGACAGGTAAGCGGACAAGCGTTGATGCGTATTGCCCAATTGGCCGGTGGTTGTGCGCTGTATCTGTTGACCGGATATCAGCTGATCACTGTCCCGCGCACGCAGATGCTGCCATTGGATCAGGCGTGGCCGCTTGCAATCATGCAGCGGCTCGAGACCACGGCCGAGCATGTCGGTTTGCTGATCACGCCAGGCACCGCGTGGTTTTTCGTCGGGCTGTCGATGGTGGCGTTCCTGTCCTTGATGCAGGCCGTCTATCGTCTGTTCCGTGCGGATGGCCATTACGGTCAGAAGCTGGGCTTGGTTGCTGTGCTGATGGCATGCCTGGTCGCGGTCGTGTTGCTGGTGCCCGGGATGTCACTGTTGTTCGCCGACTTCAACTGTGCCCCAAGGTTGTTGATGGGGCTGGGCCCGGCCATGGTGCTGGTGGCGCTGCTGGCCTATCGTTTGCTGGCCGAGTGGCACGAAGGCCTGGCCTGGGCGCTGGCCATTCCACTGGTGTTCATGCTCTCGTTTTCGTATGCCTACGGGCGGGTGCTGGTTGCCCAGAAAGAACTGGAGCAGTTGGTGACGTTCTCCATTTCCCGGGCCATCCAGGCCAGCCCGGCACTCAGTGGTGCCCATCGATTCTATCTGCATGACTACGATCCGAAGCGCGTCTGGCTGCCTGCCGCCAGCGGTTCGTTCCAGGCCATGCCTGCGTTGAAGTATGTGCTGAGCATCGGTTACCAGGTGCTGCCGGAAATGATGCCCAGGGTAGGGTTGCCTGAATTCGGCTCGGTGGCGCCGCTGACGCGGGACGAGGTGTTGGCCCGCAGCCCGGTCCCCAAGGTGGATGAACGGTTCTTTTCGATTTACCTGGTCGATGAGGTTGGCTATGTGGTGATCAAGTCTCCAGATCGCTGGGTGGAGTACTTCAAGTGACCCGGTTTGCTCGTTACGCCCTGGTGGGCATTGGCAACACATTGGTGCACTGGTTGACCTTCCTGCTGATTCATTTCGGGCTGGGTTTCGGCCAGGGGCCGAGCAATCTGCTGGCGTTCTCGGTGGCCGCGAGCCTGTCGTACTACATCAACGCGCATTTCACTTTCGCGGTTCGCCCAGCCGGGCAGCATTACTTGATGTTCCTGCTGGGCATGGGGGGCTTGAGCCTTTCGCTGGGCGCGCTGTCCGACTGGGCGGGCCTGTCACCCTGGCTGACCCTGGTGAGCTTTTCAGCCGTCAGCCTGATCGTGGGCTACAGCTTTTCCCTGGCGGTGGTGTTCCGGCGGAGGGGACCATGAACATTACGTTGATCGTGCCGGTGTTCAACGAGCAGGACACCCTCGAGCGTTTCTACTACGCCGTGCGTGAAGAGCCGACCTTGCAGGGCATGACGGTCGAGATCCTGTTCGTCAACGATGGCAGCAGCGATGCCAGCGAGCGTATCTGCGCGGCGCTGGCGGCGCGTGACGAGTGGGTGACGGTGATCAACTTTTCGCGCAATTTCGGCAAGGAGTCGGCGCTGTTCGCCGGCCTCGAGTACGCCGATGGTGACGCGATGGTGCCCATCGATGTCGACCTGCAGGACCCGATCACGCTGATCGCACCGATGGTCCAGCGTTGGCAGGACGGCGCCGACGTGGTCCTGGCCAAGCGCCGCAGCCGGGCCACCGACACCCGGCTCAAGCGCTGGAGCGCCAGGCTCTACTACCGGTTGCACAACCGTATTGCCTCCACCCAGATCGAAGAGAACGTGGGGGATTTTCGCCTGCTCGACCGCAAGGTGGTCGAGGCGATCCGGCAGATGCCTGAGCAGCAGTTGTTCATGAAGGGGGTGCTGTCGTGGGTGGGCTTCCGTGCCGACATCGTCGAGTACGATCGCCCGGAGCGCGCTGCGGGCAACAGCAAGTTCGGCTTCTGGCGCCTGTGGAACCTGGCGCTGGACGGCATCACTTCGTTCAGCACGGTGCCGTTGCGGCTGTGGTCCTACGTGGGCGGCGGCGTGTCGTTGTTCGCCTTGCTGTACGCGGTGTTCCTGGTGATCGACAAGGTGCTGTTCGGCAACGACGTGCCGGGGTATCCGTCGCTGATGACGGCGATCCTGTTTCTGGGTGGGGTGCAGTTGATCGGCATCGGCATCCTGGGGGAGTACATCGGGCGGATCTACCAGGAGACCAAGCACCGGCCACGGTATGTGGTGCGCAAGGTGTTGGGCAGGCGGCGGCAGCCGAGGTGATCGCTGTCCCCCAGTCAACCGCGATACCCCCGTAGGACCCAGCTTTGCTGGCGAAGAGCTCCGCGCACAGCGCCATGGCCTGCATTGGCCCTGGTTCGCCGGCAAGGCTGGCTCCTACAAGGTAACGCGCTTCAGTGCTTCCACACCTGCGGGTTCACCAGGTCCCGTGGCCGCTCACCCAGCAGCGCCGCGCGCAGGTTGTCCAATGCCCGGTTGGCCATGGCTTCGCGGGTCTCGGCGGTGGCCGAGCCGATGTGCGGCAGGGTCAGGGCGTTGGGCAGCTTGAACAGCGGCGAATCGCTCAGCGGCTCCTTCTCATACACGTCCAGCCCGGCACCGCGAAGGGTGCCGTTGTGCAGCGCCTCGACCAACGCAGCCTCATCCACCACCGGCCCGCGGGCGACATTGATCAGGAACGCGCTGGGCTTCATCAGCTTCAGTTCGCGGGCGCCGATCAGCTTGCGGGTGGCCTCGGACAGCGGTACCACCAGGCAGACGAAATCGGCTTCACTCAGCAGTTCGTCCAGGCTGCGGAACTGCGCGCCCAACTCCTGCTCCAGCGCGGCTTTGCGGCTGTTGCCGGTGTACAGCACCTGCATGTTGAAACCGAAGCGGCCACGGCGGGCGATGGCCGCGCCGATGTTGCCCAGGCCGACGATGCCCAGTGTCTTGCCGTGCACATCGCTACCGAAGTGCGCCGGCCCCACGGTGGCCTGCCACTGGCCGGCCTTGGTCCAGGCATCCAGCTCGGCGGTGCGCCGGGCGCAGCCCATGATCAGGGCGAAGCCCAGGTCGGCGGTGCTTTCGGTGAGCACGTCGGGGGTGTTGGTCAGGGCGATGCCGCGCTCATTGAAGTAGTCCAGGTCGTAGTTGTCGTAGCCCACCGAGACGCTGGACACCACTTCCAGCTTGCCCGCGCCTTCGAGTTGCGCGCGGCCGAGCTTGCGGCCCACCCCGATCAGGCCGTGGGCTTCGGGCAGGGCTTCGTTGAACTGGGCGTTGATGTCGCCGAGCTTGGGGTTGGGCACGATCACGTTGAAGTCTTGCTGCAGGCGTTCGGCCATGGCCGGGGTGATGCGGCTGAAGGCCAGGACGGTCTTTTTCATCGGGCTGCTTCTCTGCAAGGCGGAAGGACGGAGTCGGGCGCAGAGGGGGCCGCGTTGCGGCCCATCGCGGATAAATCCGCTCCCACAGGTTTTCTGTAGGAGCGGGTTTACCCGCGATGGAGGGCGAAGCCCTCCCATGGCCCTGTCTGCCAGACGCTGGAATCGATGGTTAGCAACCTACCATTGTCCCCACCCCCAATGCAGCCCTTTTCAGTTGGCGATGAGCACCTGGTGGGTCTTCAAGTCAGCCTCGTGGGCGGCGAGGATCTCCGGCAGCGAGTTGCGCAGGTACTCGACCCAGGTCTTGATCTTGGCATCGAGGTACTGGCGCGACGGGTAGATCGCGTACAGGTTCAGCTCCTGCAGGCGGTACTCCGGCATGATCCGCACCAGGCTGCCGTCGCGCAGGCCGTCGATGGCCGAGTAGATGGGCAGTACGCCCACGCCCATGCTGCTGCGGATCGCGGTCTTCATCGCGTCTGCCGAGTTCACCTGGAACGGCGAGCTGGTGATGTTGACCATCTCCTGGCCTTCCGGCCCGTCGAACAGCCATTTCTCCAGCGGAATCACCGGGCTGACCATGCGCAGGCAGGCGTGCTTGAGCAGGTCGGCCGGCTTGTGCGCGGTGCCGTGGTGGGCCACGTACTCGGGCGAGGCGCAGACGATGCTGTAGGTGATGCCCAGGCGCTGGGAGACGAAGCCCGAATCGGGCAGTTCGCTGGCCAGCACGATGGACACGTCGTAGCCCTCGTCCAGCAGGTCGGGCACGCGGTTGGCCATGGTCAGGTCGAAGGTGACGTCCGGGTGCGACTCGCGGTAGCGGGCGATGGCATCGACCACGAAATGCTGGCCGACGCCGGTCATCGAATGCACCTTCAACTGCCCGGCGGGGCGGGCGTGGGCGTCGCTGGCCTCGGCCTCGGCTTCTTCCACGTAGGTAAGAATCTGTTCACAGCGCATCAGGTAGCGCTTGCCGGCCTCGGTCAGCGCGATGCGCCGGGTGGTGCGGTTGAGCAGGCGGGTTTGCAGATGGGCTTCCAGGTTGGAGACCGCCCGCGACACGTTCGCGGTGGTGGTGTCTAGTTGCGCTGCGGCGGCGGTGAAGCTGCCGAGCTGGGCCACGCAACTGAAAGCACGCATGTTTTGCAGGGTGTCCATGGGTCACTCTCGGTTTAGAGGACAAAATTGTGACATGAAGTAACGGAGTTTCGCCTCCGACTAAAGCCGGATTATCGCTGTTTTGGTAACAAAGATTCGCAGGATTATGCGCTTATCGCCAGTGCGGGCGGCCCCTAGAATTGCCCGGCCCCTCCACCTCTTCCTCGGGAAATCGCAGCTGTGCCGCGTCGCCACCTCAGAGCGCTCCATGCGCTCAGTGCCTGTGCCCTTTGTCTCACCTTGAGCGGCTGTATCGGAACCTGGGGCATCGCCCCGCAAAGCAAGACACTCCAAGCCAACCAATTGACCACCGACGACGCGATCCGCGAGGCCGCGCGCGACGCCCACTGGCCGGCCCAGCAATGGTGGCGCGCCTATGGCGACCCGCAGCTCGATGCCTGGGTCGCCCAGGCGCTGGCTGGCAGCCCGAGCATGGCCATGGCCGCCGCGCGGGTACGTGAAGCCAAGGCGATGGCGGGTGTGGTCGAGTCGGCGGAAAAGCTGCAGGCCAACGGCAATGCCACGCTCAAGCGCCACAACTGGCCGGAGGATCAGTTCTACGGCCCTGGCGCGTTGTCCGGCGCCAACACCTGGGACAACAATGCCGCCATTGGCTTCAGCTACGCCCTGGACCTGTGGGGCCGCGAGCGCAATGCCAGCGAACAGGCCGTGGACCAGGCGCACATGAGCGTCGCCGAAGCGCGCCAGGCCCAGCTGGAGCTGGAGAACAACGTGGTGCGCGCCTACATCCAGCTCAGCCTGCATTACGCCCGGCGCGATATCGTCCAGGCCGAGCTTGCGCAGCAGGAGCAGATCGTCGCCCTGGCCAAGCGTCGCCTCGACGGCGGCATCGGTACCCATTTCGAGGTCAGCCAGGCCGAGGCGCCGCTGCCGGAAACCCACCGCCAGGTCGACAGCCTCAACGAGGAGATCGCCCTGACCCGTAACCAGCTGGCCGCCCTGGCCGGCAAGGGGCCGGGGGAGGGCGCGAAGCTGCAACGCCCGACCCTGACCCTTGGCGCGCCGCTGAAGCTGCCGTCGAACCTGCCCGCCGAGCTGGTCGGCCAGCGCCCGGACGTGGTCGCCAGCCGCTGGCAGGTGGCGGCCCAGGCCCGTGGCATCGATGTGGCCCATGCCGGCTTCTTCCCCAACGTCGACCTGGTCGGCAGCCTCGGCTTCATGGCCACCGGCGGCGGCCCGCTGGAGTTCCTCACCGGGCGCAAGTTCAACTACAACGTGGGGCCGGCCATCAGCCTGCCGATCTTTGACGGCGGTCGCTTGCGTTCGCAACTGGGCGTGGCCTCGGCCGGCTATGACGTGGCGGTGGCGCGCTACAACCAGACGGTGATCGGCGCGCTGAAGAATATCTCCGACCAACTGATCCGCCGCGCGTCGATGGAGGAGCAGGCGCATTTTGCCGCCGAATCCGTCGCCGCCGCGCAGAAGACCTACGACATCGCCACCGTCGCCTTCCAGCGTGGCCTGACCGACTACCTCAACGTGCTCAATGCCCAGACCCTGCTGTTCCGCCAGCAGCAGCTGCAGCAGCAGGTGCAGGCCGCGCGCCTGGTGGCCCACGCCGAACTGGTCACCGCCCTGGGCGGTGGCCTGGAGGCGGGTAAGGATGTGCCGGCCGAAGAGCGTCAGGCCGCACCGAAAACGCCGGCCACCCTGGCCATCTTCGACCAGCCGGACCACGCCGAATGAGCACACTGAGCTTGCCCCTGCGCTGGCTGCGGAGCCTGGAATGGCGCCGGGGCTTCTTCGCCTGGGCGCGTACCGACGGGGTTACCTGGGTGTACATCTTCAAGGTGCTGGCCGCGGCGTTCATCACCTTGTGGCTGGCCATGCGCCTGGAGCTGCCACAGCCGCGCACGGCGATGATCACCGTGTTCATCGTCATGCAGCCGCAGAGCGGCCACGTATTCGCCAAGAGTTTCTACCGGGTGCTCGGCACCCTGGCCGGCTCGGCGATGATGATCGCGCTGATCGCCCTCTTCCCGCAGAACACCGAGCTGTTCCTGCCCAGCCTGGCGCTGTGGGTGGGCCTGTGCTCGGCGGGGGCCATGCGCTACCGCACCTTCCGTGCCTATGGCTTCGTGCTGGCCGGCTATACGGCGGCGATGATCGGCCTGCCGGTGCTGCAGCACCCCGACCAGGCGTTCATGGCGGCGGTGTGGCGGGTGCTGGAGATCGCCCTGGGGATCCTCGTCTCGACCTTCGTCAGCGCCGCGATCCTGCCGCAGTCGGCCAGTGCCGCCATGCGCAACGCCCTGTACCAGCGCTTCGGCGTGTTCGCCGGGGTGGTGGTCGAGGCCTTGCGCGGCGACAGCCAGCGTGACCGTTTCGAGACCAGCAACGTGCGTTTCGTCGCCGAGGCGGTGGGCCTGGAGAGCCTGCGCAACGTCACCGCCTTCGAAGACCCGCACATGCGTCGGCGTTCTGGTCGCCTGGTGCGCATGAACAGCGAGTTCATGGCCATCACCACGCGCTTCAACGCTCTGCATCGGTTGCTCGAGCGCCTGCGTGCCCGTGGCCCGTTGCAGATCGTCGGCGCCATCGAGCCTGGCCTGGAAACCCTGGCCGAGCTGCTTAAGCCCTATGTGGGCCGGGCCTTGACCGATGCCGATGCCTTGCGCCTGGCACTGGAACTGGGCACCTACAAGGAAGGCCTGCAGGCCCAGGTGCGCGGCCTGCGCGCCGAGTACCTGCAGACCAACCCCAGCGAGTCCGACCTGCTCGATTTCCACACCGCCTTCGAATTGCTCTATCGCTTCGTCGACGAGATGTACAGCTACGCCGAGACCCATGCCTCGCTGGCCGTGCACAAGCACGAGCGTGAACAGTGGGACGAGCCCTATGTAGCCCAGACCAGCTGGCTGGTGTCGCTGGCCGCCGGCGTGCGTGCCTCGGCGGTGCTGTTGCTGCTGGGCAGCTACTGGCTGCTCAGCGACTGGCCCAGCGGCGCCATGATGACCCTGATCGCCACGGTCACCGTGGGCCTGTCGGCGGCCTCGCCGAACCCCAAGCGCATGTCGTTCCAGATGGCCTGCGGCACGGCGATCGGCGCGTTCATCGGGTTCTTCGAGACCTTCTTCGTGTTCCCCTGGATCGACGGTTTCCCGTTGCTGTGCATGGTGCTGGCGCCGGTGTTCGTGCTCGGCGCGTTCCTCGCCTCGCGCCCGGCCTATGCCGGCTACGGCCTGGGCCTGCTGGTGTTCTTCGCCATCGGTTCGGTGCCGAACAACCTGACGGTCTACGACCCCTACACCTTCATCAACGACTACATCGGCATGGTCATTGGTATGTTCGTCTGCGCCGCGGCCGGAGCGATCATCCTGCCGCCGAACAGCCGCTGGCTGTGGAGCCGCCTGGAGCAGGAGCTGCGCGAGCAGGTGCTGTTCGCCATCGGTGGGCGCTTGCGCGGGCTGGGCTCGGCGTTCGAGAGCCGCACCCGCGACTTGCTGCACCAGGCCTATGGCCTGGCCGCAGGCAAACCGCAGGTGCAGAGCGAGCTGATGGGCTGGATGTTCACCGTGCTGGAGATCGGCCACGCCATCATCGAGCTGCGCAAGGAGCAGGCGCGCGCACCGGTGCACCCGGCCTACGCCGAGTCGCAGCCCTGGCGCCAGGCCATCCGTGTGATGGGCCGGGCCCTGGCGCGATTGTTCCTGCAACCCAGCGCCAGCAACCACGAGCGCGCCCTGGTGGCGGTGGACCACGCCATCAGCCGCGTGCAGGCCACCGACGAACCCTTCGCCCGGCACTTCGACACCTCGGTGCTGCGCCGGGCGCAGAGCTACCTGCACTTCATCCGTTCCTCCCTGCTCGACCCACAGTCGCCGCTGGCACCGGCGAAAGGATTGCACGATGTTCCGTGAAACCATGCCCCGTGAGATCGCCTTCCATGGCGTGTACATGCCCACCATGACCTTGATGTTCCTGTTCGCCCTGGGCCTGGCCTGGGGCCTGGACCGGTTCATCGCCAGCCATGATGGCTACCGTTTCTTCTGGCACCCGGCGCTGCTGCGCCTGTCGCTGTTCGTCTGCCTGTTCGGCGCCCTGGCGCTGTCGCTCTACTGGTGAGAATCCTTCGATGAAAAAGTTCTTCAGCCTGATCGCCACCCTGCTGGTGCTGGCCGCTGCCGTGGTGATCGGCCGCCAGTTGTGGCTGCACTACATGACCACGCCCTGGACCCGCGACGGCCGGGTGCGCGCCGACATCATCAACGTTGCCGCCGATGTGCCGGGCTATGTGGTGGATGTACCGGTCAAGGATAACCAGCGCGTGAAGAAGGGCGACGTGCTGATCCGCGTCGACCCCGAGCACTACCAGCTGGCGGTGGACCAGGCCAAGGCGCTGGTGGCCTCGCGCAAGGCTACCTGGGAGATGCGCAAGGTCAACGCCAAGCGCCGCGCCGACATGGACAACCTGGTGATCTCGAAAGAAAACCGCGACGACGCCAGCAACATCGCCGACTCGGCGTTGGCCGACTACCAGCACGCCCAGGCCCAACTGGCCGCCGCCGAGCTGAACCTCAAGCGCACGCAGATCGTCGCCACCGTCGATGGCTACGTGACCAACCTGAACATCCACAAGGGCGACTACGCCCGCACCGGCGAGGCGGTGATGGCGGTGGTGGATGAGCAGTCGTTCTGGGTGTATGGCTTCTTCGAGGAGACCAAGCTGCCCCATGTGAAAGTGGGTGATGTGGCCGAGTTGCAGATGATGAGCGGCGAGCGGATCAAGGGGCATGTGGAGAGCATCGCCCGGGGTATCTATGACCGCGACAACCCGCAGAGCCGTGAGTTGATCGCCGATGTGAACCCGACCTTCAACTGGGTGCGGCTGGCGCAACGGGTGCCGGTGCGGATTCACATCGACGAGGTGCCGGACGGGTTCCTGCTGGCGGCGGGCACCACGTGCACGGTGGTGGTCAAGCCGAGCGACGACTGACGCTGACCGCGATCCCCTGTAGGAGCCAGCCTTGCTGGCGAACCGGGGCCAATGCAGGGCTTGGATCTGTGTGCGGGGCTGTTCGCCAGCAAAGCTGGCTCCTACAGGGGGGCGAGGTCAGGCGTGGATCGCGGCACCTACCAACACGGGTACATCGACCCGGTCGATCACCTTGGTGCTGATCGACGGATCCAGCAGCCGCCCCAGCCGCGACAGATGGCGGTGGCCCATTATGATCAACTCGCACTCCAGCTCCCGGGCCTTGGCGACGATGGCCTCCACCGGTTGATCGGCAACCAGGCAGCCCAGGCTGTCGAACCCAGCTTCGCGCAGGGTGTGTACGGCATTTGCCACAGCACGTTCGGCCAGTTGCTGTTCGTCACAAGCAGCGGGGTATTCCTCCTGTTCCTGCTCGGTGTAGGCGGTGGGGTGGTCGTGCACGGCGAAGGTCGCGTCGATGGCCAGGAGCACGTGCAGGGTGTGTTCGCCCGGGCGGCAGTAGCGGCGGGCGAGGTCGAGCAAGGCGTGGCTGGCGGGGGAGGCGTCGATGGCGATCAGGACCGGGCGGGGCATGGGGGTTCCTTGAACTGAGCTGGCGGGTGTG
The DNA here is from genome assembly GCF_023277925.1 of Pseudomonas entomophila. Taxonomy (NCBI): domain Bacteria; kingdom Pseudomonadati; phylum Pseudomonadota; class Gammaproteobacteria; order Pseudomonadales; family Pseudomonadaceae; genus Pseudomonas; species Pseudomonas entomophila. The sequence continues at coordinate 3,385,248 of NZ_CP063832.1, read as the reverse complement.
CCCCATTCTTGAGGGATTGCGCGCCCGGATAAATGGCCCCCCACGCACGGTGCCATTGCGCCTGACGCAATCCAGCAACCTGATACCATCGCGTTTCCCACAGCTGTCACGGAAAACGGCCATGCAACTCCCGGACATGAACCTGCTCGTCGCCCTCGATGCCCTGCTCGACGAAGGCAGCGTGGTTGGCGCCGCCCAGCGCATGAACCTGAGCCCGGCGGCCATGAGCCGCACGCTGGGGCGTATCCGCGAGGCCATGGGCGACCCGATCCTGGTGCGCGCTGGCCGGGGCCTGGTGCCTACGCCCCGGGCACTGGCCCTGCGCGACCAGGTGCGGGCACTGGTGGAGCAAGCCGGGTTGGTGTTCCGCAGTGGCGACGAGGTCGACCTGCCCAACCTCGACCGCGCCTTCAACATCCGCACCAACGACCTGTTCATCGCCCTCTACGGCGCCCGCCTGCTGCACATGATGCTCGACCAGGCGCCGAACACCGTGCTGCGCTTCGTGCCCGAGCACCAAGGTGACGACGACCTGGTATTGCGCCATGGGCAGATCGACCTGGTGGTCAGCTCGAGTATCGAGCTGGGGCCGGAGATCAAGGTGCAGAGCCTGTTCGACACTTGGTTCGTCGGGCTGGCGCGGGCGGACCACCCGATCTTCGACGAGGTGATCACCCCGGAGCGTTTTGCCCTGTACCCGCAGATCAGCGTATCGCGGCGCGGGCGGGCCAATGGGCCGATCGATGTGGAACTGGGCAGCCATGGCGTGCAGCGGCGGGTGGCGCTGATCACGCCGAGTTTCCATTCGGCGATGTTCTCGCTGCCCGAGTCGGATTTGATCCTGCCGATGCCGGCTAACATTCTCGGCAGCGTGAAGAAGTTCGGCCTGCCGCTGCGTTCGTTCGAGATTCCGGTGCCATTGGAGAAGGTGCGGGTGATGCAGGCATGGCACCCGCGCTTCGACAACGACCCGGCGCACCGCTGGTTGCGCCAGACCATGCGGGCCTGCTGTGCGGGTGAGCCTTGAGCATTACTTGAGACTTGCTGGGGCCTCCTGTAGGAGCGGCTAAAGCCCTACAGGGCTCGTGCATGGCTTGAGGCAGGCACCGCAGATGACCTAACGATTGCGTCTGACGCAACATAAACCTGCCGACAAGTCAGTTTTCGTCAGCATTCGACCTTCTTAGACTTTCCCCAGCCCTGAATTTGTTGCTGGAGATGTCTATCCATGAGTTCCCTGACCGCGCCTTCCGCCGCGCTGGCCGCCGCCCCCGCGCCGGCCGCCCCTGCGCAGACGGCATTCGGCCTGCGGGTGGTGGTGGGGCTGTTCGGCGTGTTGCTGGCGGTACTGTGTGCCGGGCTCAACGAGGCGGTGACCAAGATTTCCCTGGGTGACATCCGTGGCGCCATGGGTATCGGTGCCGACGAAGGTGCCTGGCTGCTGGCGGTGTACAGCGCCGCCTCGGTCTCGGCCATGGCCTTCGCGCCCTGGCTGGCCACCACCTTCTCGCTACGCCGCTTCACCATGAGCGCCGTCGGCCTGTTCGCCGTGCTGGGCCTTATCCAGCCGTTCGCCCCCGACCTGCATAGCCTGATGCTGCTGCGTGTGCTGCAAGGCTTCGCCTCGGGCGCCTTGCCGCCGATGCTGATGAGCGTGGCGCTGCGCTTCCTGCCGCCGGGCATCAAGGTCTACGGCCTGGCCTGCTATGCCCTGACCGCCACCTTCGGGCCCAACCTCGGCACGCCGCTGGCGGGCCTGTGGACCGAATACGTCGGTTGGCAGTGGGCGTTCTGGCAGATCATCCTACCGTCGCTGCTGGCGATCTTCTGCGTTGGCTGGGGCCTGCCCCAGGACCCGCTGCGCCTGGAGCGCTTCAAGCAGTTCGACTGGCGTGGCGTGTTGCTCGGCCTGCCGGCGATCAGCGGCATTGTCCTCGGGCTGTCGCTGGGTGACCGCTGGGGCTGGTTCGATTCGACTTTGATCTGCTGGTTGCTCGGCGGCGGCCTGCTGTTGCTGGTGTTGTTCCTGTACAACGAATGGTCCGAGCCGCTGCCGTTCTTCCAACTGCGCATGCTGACCCGGCGCAACCTGAGCTTTGCCCTGCTGACCCTGGCCGGCGTGTTGATCGTGCTGTCGGGCGTGGGCAGCATCCCGTCGGCGTACCTGGCGCAGATCCAGGGCTACCGCCCGGCGCAGACCAGCCCGCTGATGATGCTGGTGGCCATGCCGCAGCTGATCGCTTTGCCGTTGACCGCGGCGCTGTGCAACATCCGCGCGGTGGACTGCCGTTGGGTGCTGGCCACTGGCCTGGCGATGCTGGCAGCGTCGTGCGTGGGCAGCAGCCTGCTGACTTCGCAGTGGATCCGTGGCGACTTCTACCCGTTCTACCTGCTGCAGGTGTTCGGCCAGCCGATGGCGGTGCTGCCGCTGCTGATGCTATCGACCAACGGCATGACCCCGCAGGAAGGCCCGTTCGCCTCGGCCTGGTTCAACACGGTCAAGGGGCTGTCGGCGGTGATCGCCGGTGGCCTGCTCGATGCCTTGGGTACCGTGCGCCGGCATTTCCATTCCAACCACCTGGTCGACAGCCTGGGCAACGCGCCCCTGGTCGACGACGGCGTCGCTGGCCTGGCCAGACGCATCCATGAACAGGCCCTGGTGCTGACCTCGGCCGACCTGTACCTGGTGATGGCGTGCTTCGCCGTCGCCCTGATCTGCCTGATCCCCTTCGTGCCTACCCGGATCTACCCACCGCGCGCGGTGGCCTGAGCCCGTGGCTGAATTCGAGAAACCGAAAATGACCAACAAGCGCAAGACACTCTTCATCGGCTCGGTGCTCGCCGTCGCCGTGCTGGCCGCCACCCTCGGGCCCTGGCTGTTCGGCAGCGATCATCGGCAAAGCACCAATGACGCCTACGTCACCGCCGATTACACCGTGGTCGCGCCCAAGGTGGCCGGCTTCATCAAGGAGGTGCTGGTGGAGGACAACCAGCAAGTGAAGGCCGGCCAGTTGCTGGCAACCATCGATGCGCGCGACTACCAGGCCGCCCTCGACGCCGCCCAGGCCCAGTTGCTGGTGGCCAAGGCGCAGAGCCTGGATGCCCGCGCCACCCTCGAGCGCCAGGCCGCGCTGATCGCCCAGGCCGAGGCCGCGGTGAAGGCAGCCCAGGCCGAGGCGGCTTTCGCCGACCATGAAGTGACCCGCTACGGCCGCCTGGCCGAGCAGGGCGCTGGCACCGTGCAGAACGCCCAGCAGGCGCGCAGCCGGGTCGACCAGGCCCGCGCACGCCTGGCCAACACCCAGGCGGCGCTGGTGGCCACGCGCAAGCAGGTGGACATCCTCCAGGCCCAGGTGGCCAGTGCCGACGGGCAGTTCAAGCGGGCCGAGGCGGGGCTGGAAAAGGCCCAGCTGGACCTGTCCTACACCCGCATCACCGCGCCGTTGGACGGCATGGTCGGCGAGCGCGCCTTGCGCGTCGGTGCCTACGTCAATCCGGGGGCGCGCCTGCTGTCGGTGGTACCGCTGGCCCATGCCTATATCGTCGGCAACTTCCAGGAAACCCAGCTGACCCATGTGCAGCCGGGCCAACCGGTGAGCATCACGGTCGACACCTTCTCCGGCGAGAAACTCCAGGGCCATGTCGAAAGCATCGCCCCGGCCACCGGCGTTACCTTCGCCGCAGTGAAGCCGGACAATGCCACCGGCAACTTCACCAAGGTGGTGCAGCGTATTCCGGTGAAGATCGTCTTCGACGACGGTCAGCCGCTGCTCGAACGCCTGCGCGTGGGCATGTCGGTGGAGGCGACCATCGATACCCAGGGCGACAGGTTGGCGGGCAAAGAGGTGACTGTGCGATGAGACCGGTCACACGCTTGAGCCCCCTGCTGCTGGTCGTGCTGCTGGCGGGTTGCACACTCGGGCCGGACTTCCAGCGCCCGGACAGCGAGGCGCCGAAAGAGTGGGCCGCGCTGCAAGGCGAGGCGGCGGCCAGCCAACCCTTGGCCGAGCCCGTGGAGTTGCGCTGGTGGGACAGTTTTCACGACCCACGGCTGAGCGCGCTGATCCAGAAGGTCACCGAGCGCAACCTTGACCTGCGCATGGCCAGCGCGCGCCTGTTGCAGAGCCGCGCCCTGCGCGGCACCGTGGCCGCCGACGAGGCGCCGTCGGTGGATGTGAACGCCGGCTACAGCCGGGCGCGCAACAGCGCCGAAGGGTTGAACGACCCGTCCGGCAAGGCGGGCAAGTCAGCCTACAACCTGTGGCAGGGCGACCTGGTAGCTGGCTGGGAGCTGGACCTGTGGGGGCGTGTGCGCCGTCAGGTCGAGGCTGCCGATGCCACGGTCGAAGTTGCCGAGAACGACCGTCGTGGTGTGCTGCTGGCGTTGCTGTCGGAGACGGCAGGCAACTACATCCAGCTGCGTGCCGTGCAGCACACTCTGGCAGTGACACAGGACAACCTCAACGTCGCGCGACATAGCCTGAAGCTGTCCGAGGATCGTCAGGCCGAAGGTGTCGCGACTCGCCTCGACGTTGCCCAGGCCAGCGCCCAGGTGGCTTCGATCGAGTCGCGCTTGCCGACGCTCGAAGCCCGCCGCGATGACCTGATCAACGCATTGAGCCTGCTGGCCGCCGAACCGCCGCGCAGCTTGCAGGGCGAGTTGTTGCAGAGCGGCGAGTTGCCAGCGCCGCAGCAGCGGTTCGCCATTGGCGTGCCCTCGGAACTGGCCGAACGCCGGCCAGATATCCGTCTGGCCGAAGCACGGTTGCATGCGGCCACCGCCAGCATCGGGGTGGCCAAGGCTGATTTCTACCCGAGCATCCGGTTGTCCGGCAGTGTTGGTTTCCAGGCCATGCAACTGTCCGATTTCGGCGCCTGGGATTCGCGAAGGTTTGCCTTCGGCCCGCAGCTGTCGCTGCCGATCTTCGAAGGTGGGCGGCTCAAGGGCACGCTGGAGTTGCGCGAGGCGCAGCAGCAGGAGGCGGCGCTGAACTACCGCAAGGTGGTGCTGGGGGCCTGGCATGAGATCGACGATGTGCTGCGGCTTTATAACGCCAGCCAGCTGCGCCGCGATCACCTGGCCGAGGCGGTGCGGCAGAACCGCATTGCGCTGGAGACCGCGCAGCGTCAGTACGTGGAAGGGGCGGTGGACTTTCTCAATGTGCTGACGGTGCAGTCGGCTTTGCTGGCCAGCGAGGAGCAATGGATCGACAGCTCGGCGGCGGTGTCGCAGGCGCTGGTGGGGCTGTACAAGGCGCTGGGTGGCGGCTGGCAGGCGTTCGACCAGGTTTGACCTCATGCAACCTTTGTAGGAGAGGCTTTAGCCGCGATCACCCGCGAAGCGGGTGCCAGGTACCGCGATGCCTGCATCGCGGCTGAAGCCGCTCCTACACGTCCCATTCACAGCGGCCGCAACAGTCCGAAACGCTTGCGTAAAACCCAATCCAGCAGGCGCTGCGGCAACAGCCGGGCCATCAACGGCAAGGCTGTGCTGCCATTGCCCAACCTCACCAACGCGGGCGTCGGCGACTTGCGCGTCGCGGCCAGCAACCCCTGGGCGAACATCGCCGCGGGTGTCGGGTGATCCTGCGAGGCCCGTGCCCGTGCCTGAACCTGTTCTCGCAACGGCCACCACGGCGAGTCGGCCGCCAGCACCTGCTCGGCCTGCTGCTGCGCATTGCTGGCGAACTGCGAGGCGATCGCACCCGGCTGCACTTCCATCACCCGGACGCCAAACGGCGCCAGCTCCAGGCGCAGAGCGTCGCTCAGCCCGTGCACGGCCGCTTTCGAAGCGCAGTAGGCGCCGGCGAACGGCGTCACCAGCACACCGGAGACACTGCCGATGTTCACCACCAGCCCACGGGCGCGGCGCAGCAGCGGGAACAGCGCGCGGGTTACGCCGACCAGGGCGAAGACGTTGGTCTCGAACTGCTGGCGCATGGCCTCGACGCCGCCGTCCAGCAGCGGGCCCATGGCGCCGTAGCCGGCGTTGTTGATCAGGATGTCGAGGTTTTGCAGTTCCTCGGCCAGGCGGGCGAGGGCTGCGGCGTCGTTCACGTCCAGTTGCCGGGCAGTGAAGCCGGCGGCGGCCAGTTGTTCGACATCCTGTGCTTTGCGGGCGGTGGCCCAGACTTCATGGCCGGCATCGCGGAAGGCGTCGGCCAGGGCGCGGCCGATGCCGCTGGAACAACCGGTGATCAGGACGGTGGGCATGCAGGGAACCTGTCAGCAAAAAGGGAGGGCTTTACTGGCCTCTGCGCCGGCAAACCGGCACCTACACCTCGTAGGGGCCGGCTTGCCGGCGAAGCGGCCGGTACAGACAGTCGATCAATTGGCGAATGTACCTTGCAGGTGCTCGGCGCGGAACTCCAGGTTCTGCGGCCGATAGCCTGAGCGCAGCGGTGGCAGTGGCAGGCAGTCGCGCCACTCGCCGCCCGGCTGCAAGTCGCCTGGCCCACGATAACGTGGAGCACTGTAGGCGTTCTCGGCCAGGTTCACGGTATCGCCCGGCGCGTAGGCGCCTATGCGCCAGCGCAGTTCGGTGAGCGGGGCCTGGTTGCCGTTTTTCATGTGCACTTGCAGGGCGCGGTCGGCGGGGCACTGGTCGGGGGCGTAGGTCAGGCGGATGTCCAGGCGTGCCAATTGCGAGGCCTCGCGGGTGTCCTGCCAGGCCACCCCGAGGGCCACCAGGCCCAGGCCGCACACGGCCGCCAGGGAGATGGGCAGGGCTTTGGACGGGTAGCGCAACAGCAGGACCAGCCAAGTGAGGACGAGCAGGGCGCCGATGATCATGGTGGGGCAGACCTTGATGGCAATGATCTGCTCATCCTAGCGAGAAATCGGGGAGGGCTCAAAATTCGCCGGCAAGCCAGCTCCTGCAAGGATCGCGCTGACCTGTAGGCGCGGGCTTGCCGGCGAACGGGCCGCGCTTACTGGGCGATGGTTTTCACCGATACCCCACGCTCCACCGGCGTCGAGGTGCGCCCATACACATCCTCGAAGCGCTCGATATCATCCTCGCCCAGGTAGCTCCCGGACTGCACCTCGATGATCTCCAGCGGGATCTTGCCCGGGTTGCGCAGGCGGTGCACCGAGGCGATGGGGATGTAGGTGGACTGGTTCTCGGTGAGCAGGAACACGTTCTCGTCGCAGGTGACTTCCGCTGTGCCGGACACCACGATCCAGTGCTCGGCGCGGTGGTGGTGCATCTGCAGCGACAGGCTGGCACCCGGCTTGACGGTGATGTGCTTGACCTGGAAGCGCCCGCCCATGTCCACCGAGTCGTACGAGCCCCACGGGCGGTACACCTCCAGGTGGTTCTGGGTTTCCGTGCGGCCCTGGGCGTCGAGGGTACTGACCAGCTGCTTGACCCCCTGAACCTTGTCCTTGTGGGCAATCATCATGGCGTCCTTGGTCTCGACCACCACGATGTTCTCCAGGCCGATCACCGACACCAGCTTGCCGTTGCCGTGGATCATGCAGTTGCGGCTGTCCTGCACCACCACGTCGCCCTTGGTGACGTTGCCGTCGGCGTCCTTCTCGTGCACGTCCCACAGCGACGACCAGCAGCCCACGTCGCTCCAGCCGGCGGACAGCGGCACCACGCAAGCGCGCTGGGTCTTCTCCATCACCGCGTAGTCGATGGAGTTGTCCGGGCAGCAGGCGAAGGTGGCTTCGTCGATGCTCAGCACATCGCCGGCCTCGTCGCTGCGCTCCAAGGCCAGCAGGCAGGTGTCGTAGATGTCCGGGTCGTGCTTCTTCAACTCTTCGAGGAAGCGGCTGGCGCGGAACAGGAACATGCCGCTGTTCCAGAAGTAGCCACCGGCGTGGACGAACTCGTTGGCGCGCTTCTCGTCAGGCTTCTCGACGAACTGCGCGACCCGCGCCACGCCCTCGGGCAGCAGCGCGTCCTGGCTGGAGCGGATGTAGCCATAGCCGGTCTCGGGCTTGGTCGCCGGCACGCCGAACAGCACCATCTCGCCGCGCTCGGCGGCCACGGTGGCCAGGGCCAGGGCGCGTTGCAGGGCCTTCTGGTCTTCGATCACGTGGTCGGCCGGCAGCACCAGCATCAGTTCATCACGGCCTTCATTGACCAGTTTCATCGCGGTCATGGCCACCGCCGGCGCGGTGTTGCGGCCGAACGGCTCCATGAGGATCGCCTGGGTTTCCAGCTTCAGCGCGTTCAGCTGTTCCTGGACGATGAACTTGTGGTCCTTGTTGCAAACCACGATGGGGGTGTCCATGCCCTCGAACACCAGGCGCTCGATGGTTTGCTGGAACAGTGTGTGCGCCCCGGTCAGGGCCAGGAACTGCTTGGGGAATTGTTTGCGCGACAGAGGCCACAGACGGGAACCGCTACCACCAGAAAGAATTACCGGGATCATGTCGTTTCTCCAATAAGGTCGTTAAGAGGCAGGATTCAGTTGGTGGCCACGGGGCGGGTGACCCACACCGGCGACAGGCTGCCGCCGGAGCCGGTGACATACAGCACGGCGGCTTCGCCGCGTGCCAGGGCGACGGGTTTGACGTCGCCGACCTTCTTGTCGCCTGCATACAGGGCAAGGTTGACCTTGACCGGATTGATTTCACGTTCGCCGCGGCCCTTGGCCGCCACGGGCTGAACCACTTCGGTCTTGCCGTCGGCGGTCTTCAGGCTCAGCGGCTGGTCGCTGAGGTTCTGTACCCGCACCAGGGCCTTCTGCTTGTTCTTGAACGGCGGTTCCTCGATCAACTGCGGGTTGCCGCCGCTGCTGTTGACCAGGGTGTAGTACTTGTCGGCGGCCAGCTTCACCGGGACGCTCTTGCCACCCACCTGGGCGGTGTAGTCGCCACCGGGCAGGAAGCTGAAGTCGCTGCTGGCCTGGGCGCCGACTTGCTTGATCTGGGTGTTGCCCACGGAAGCGGCAGCGGGGGCGCTGGACGCGTTGTACAGGCGCACGAAGGTCGAGCCCTTTGGCGCGCTCGGGCCGTAGAGGGCGGCGTCGGCGCCGGCGAAGGCCTGCAGCGAGGCCAGGGACAGGCCCGCCGCGAGGGTGAGGGCTTTGGCAATGTGAGTCTTGGTGGTCATGTGCGTGTTCCTCTCTATCTTCAGTGGTCGGTCCGGTTGGACGACAGGGCCAGGTTGGCTTCGGACTTGCTGGCGTTCTTCAGCTGTGCGATCCACTGCGGATCGAAGGCGCCGAGATCGCTCTTCATTGGCAGATAACGTTCGGGGAATTCCCACACCACGACTTGCGGTGGCGTGTTCTTGAAGGCCTCGCTTTGCAGGTACTTGAGCATTGGCAGCAGCGGGCCGTGACCGTCCTCGGCGTAGTTGGCGACGTCGCTGCGCAGCGCCTGCTGCAGGGCGCCGAGGAAGTTCCAGTGCGGGTTGGCGCTGTAGCTGGTGCCCACCAGTGCCACCGGGATCCGGTTGTCGGCGAACAGGGCGTCGCCGGCTTCGCCTTCGCTCTCTACCGGGTGGGTCTTGCGCTGCTGCAGGTTGTCCGGGGTCGGCAACAGGTTGCTGAACAGCGGGTCGAGCGGCAGGAAGTTGGTCAGGTCGCCCTTGTATGGCGCGGTGGCGCCGGCCTCGGTGATGAAGGCCTGGGGGTCGCCGTTGAGCAGCTTCTGGCGGTTGACCGCCTCGGCGATGGCCTGTGCCACCACCTCGGCGCCCATGGGGGTCCAGTGGGTGTCGGTGCGCAGGAACACCTGGCCGCGGGCCTTGGCTTGCTCCAGCGGCGCCAGCAGGTCGGGGGCGAACACGTTGGCCTGGCGTGCCTGGGCGTGGAACTGGTTGAACAGCTCATCGTGCAGGCTGGCTGGGTTCTGCTTGCCGATGTACTCGGCATACAGGCGTGCCTTGGCTGGCACGATCGCCAGCACCAGCTGGGTGCCCTGGCGCTCCAGGGCGTCGCGGATGCCGCGCACCAGTGCCAGGTTGTCCTGCATCTGTTGTTCGGCGCCGGCGGTGGGCTTGAACTCTTCGTCGCTGAACAGCCACTGGTCGCGGCCCAGCACCACGCCGGGGCGGCCCTCGTTGAACAGCTTGAAGTCCAGCGCGGCCCACAGGTTGGTGCCGATGCGCTTGATCGGGAACTGCTCGTCGTAGTGGCTTTCGGCGGCCTTGGCCAGCTTGCCGTCGAGCAGGGTCATCTGCCCGCTGCGGGTGAAGCTGTCCAGCCCGCCGACCGACCAGGCACCAAGCCCGACCAGCAGGCCCATGAATGACAGCGAATAGGTGATGCGAAGTGTCCGGTTCATGGTCAGGGCCTCAGAACTGGAAGTAGAGGAATGGCGAGTAGCTCTGCGCCGAGAGCTTCAGCACCGAGGCGACGAACAGCAGCAGGACCAGGGCGCGGCTCATGATCCGCGTCCAGTCCAGGCCCACCGAGCCGTCGGCGTTGACCTGCACCGGCGTGGCCTTGGGCGTTGGCTGGGCATTGCGGTAGAAGTCGCGCAGGCCGAAGAACGCCAGGGTCAGGTAGGCGACCACCAGCGTGGCCACCTGCAGGCCGGTGAGGTTGGCGCGGTTGAGCTCCGACAGCTGCCACTCGCCGAAGCTGAACATGGCGCCGTACATGCGCGCGGCCACGTGCAGGTTCTCGGCGCGGAAGATCACCCAGCCGACCACCACCAGCAGGAAGGTGAAGGCCCACTTCACCGGGTTGAAGCGCTGCGGGTTGGTGTCGATGCCCAGCGCCCGCTCGATGGCCAGCCACATGCCGTGCCAGGCGCCCCAGAGGATGTAGGTGAAGTTGGCACCGTGCCACAGCCCGCCCAGCAGCATGGTCAGGAACAGGTTGCGGTAGGTGTTGAAGGTGCCTTTGCGGTTGCCGCCCAGGGTGATGTACAGGTAGTCGCGCAGCCAGGTCGACAGGCTGATGTGCCAGCGCCGCCAGAATTCGGTGATCGACTGGCTGATGTACGGCTGCTTGAAGTTCTCCATGAAGCGGAAGCCCATCATCAGCCCCAGGCCGATGGCCATGTCGCTGTAGCCGGAGAAGTCGAAGTACAGCTGCGCGGTATAGGCCAGGGCGCCGAGCCAGGCATCGCCGGTGGTGGGGTTCTGCAGGGCGAAGCAGTGGTCGGCCACCACTGCCAGGGTGTCGGCGATGAACACCTTCTTGATGAAGCCTTGCATGAAGCGCGTGCAGCCTTCGGAAAACTTGTCGAGGGTGTGGGTGCGGTTGTTGAACTGGTCGACCAGGTCTTTGAAGCGCAGCACGGGGCCGGCGATCAGGTGCGGGAAGATCGCCACGAACGCCGCGAAGTCGATCAGGTTGCGGGTGGCCGGGGTGTCGCCGCGGTACACGTCGATGATGTAGCTGATCGACTCGAAGATATAGAACGAGATGCCGATCGGCAGCAGCACGTGGGTGAGGATGAACGGCTCCAGCCCGAACGAGGTGATGATGGCGTTGAGGCTGTCGACGCCGAAGTTGGCGTACTTGAAGTAGCCGAGGATCGCCAGGTCGACCGCCACCCCCAGCAACAGCCAGCGCTGGGCGGGCTTGGTGCGCACGCCAGCGTGGCCCACCTTCAGGCCGATCCAGTAGTTCCACAGGGTGACCCCGGCGAACAGGGCGAGGAAGTCCACCCGCCACCAGGCGTAGAAGATGTAGCTGGCCACCAATAGCAGCAGGTTGCGATAGCGTTGCCCGCTCAAGTAGTACAAGCCGAGGAAAACCGGCAGGAACAGGAACAGGAACACATTGGACGAGAAGACCATCCCGGTTCTCCTTGTTGTTCACAGCATCCGGGGCACAGCGCCCCCCAAACCCCCCACGAAAATGCAGGGGGCACCTGGCCCCTGTAGGAGCGGACTCATCCGCGATTGCGGTCGTCATGGCAGCCGTTGTGCGCCTGCCGACGCCATCGCGGATGAGTCCGCTCCTACAGGGGTTTGATTTACTTCTTCGATTCCGCGCCCGGGTCGTAGACCCGGGTCACATCCCCGCCCAGCCTGAAACTGTCGAACGGCTGCATCTCGTGCTTGCGTTCGAGGGTGTCGCCGACGCAGTGGTACAGCGCGCACCAGGGTTCGAGCCAGGCGTACTTGCTGTCGATCTTCAGGTCGTGCAGGTCTTGCTTCACGCCGGCGTGGGCGGTGAACTGGCTCGGGTCGCGCGCCCCGGCCAGCACACCTTCACCCAGGCGTTGCAGGGCGAAGTTGTTTTCCTTGCGCAGGTCCACGCCATTGGCCTGGGCAAAGCTGGCGATCATCGCCAGCGGCGGCAGGGCGTAGTTGTGGTAGGCCAGGGCGCGCTGGCGGCGCTTGAGCTCGTTGGGCAGGAAGCCCTGCTCGTCGACCTGGTTGGCGCCGACCTTGTATGCCTTTACCGCCCAGTCGAACAGGTCGCGGCGGTCGGTCGCGACGGCGGTGGCCATCACCGACCAGGCCGCCCAGTAGCTGTGGTTGTTGATCTTCTCCAGGGGCAGGCCGCTCCAGTCGCGCACGGTCTGCTGGGCCAGGCGGGCGAACCATTTCTCGATCTGCTCGGCCTCGGCCTGGTGCGCGGCCAGCGGCTGCGAGTTGGAGAACTTCAGGCGCAGCCACGACCCGCTCATGCTGCCCAGCGCCCATTTGCGCATGGACTTGCCGGTGTGGTTGTAGTCGCTGGACATCAGCGCATCGGCGCGCGCCCAGCTACCCAGCCAGGTCAGCGCGCAGTCGAGCTGCGCCGGGCGGCCGTCGCGCATGTACTGGCCGACCATCTTGCTGACGCCCTTCTCCAGGGTGGTGATGTCTTTGGTGGAGGCGCGGAAGGCTTTTTCCGAGGCGACGTTGAGCGTCGCCCGGGCCTTGTCCGAGCCTTCGTACTTGCTGCGAAAGCGCAGCGAACCGGTGTAGGGCCGGGGCGCGGCTTCGCAACGGACGTCGCCATCGCTGCTCTTGAGCTTCTCGATGCCCTCGTAGTAACCCTGGGGCGGCACCAGTGCGGCCTGCGCCGCGCCGCCGAACAGGGCGAGGGCGAGCAGGGCGGGTGCGGTCTTGCGGTTGATGATGGTCATGGTCGCCTCACTGGCCAGCGTGCGCGGTGTGCTGCGTGTTGCCGGCGAAGTTGTTGCGTTTGCACAGTTTCGCTTCGACTTTCTGGGTGCCGCTTTCCGGCCCCTGGACTTCCAGGGCGAGCAGGTTCTGCCCGGCCCAGTCTTCGTCCTCGCGCATCTGGAAGACGAAGCGCCCGTCGGTGTCGGAGGTCTCGGGCTTCTCGATCTTGATGTCCTCGTGGCGGCCGTTGAGGTACCAGAGGGTGGCCTGCAGCACCTTCACCGAGGTGTCCTCGAAGCGGATGTCGAACTGGTGGTTGCGGTTGATCAGGTCCTTGATCACGCCGCCCTTGCCGTTGACCATCAGCTCGTTCTTGCCGGGCTTGAGGGTGGCGCTGGCGCTCATCTGCGCGGGGCGGTCGTCGCAGCCGTCGTCGAGCAACGCCAGGATCTGCCGCCAGATGGTTTCCTGGTCCAGGCGGTAGAGCGGGGAGAACTCCCAGATCAGGATCTTCGGCGGGTTGTTCTGGAACTCCTCGCTGCCCAGGTACTGGATCATCGAGCCTTCCAGGCCGCCGCCGGGGAAGGCGACGTTGAGCACGTCGGCGCCGATGTACTGTTCCAGGAAACCGGAGAAGTTGTAGTTCTTGCCGCTGTGGCTGGTGCCGACCAGGGTGATCTGCGCATCGCCCGAATCGCCGAACAGGTCGTCGCCGCCACTGGCGCCTTTCGGCTCGGTGGCGAACTGGTCCATGTACTGCACCGCGTAGCTGGTGCCGCACAGCTGGCCGGCGACGTTGTGCAAGGTGCCGGTCTTGCCCATGCGCCCGGATTTCTTCGTCTCGAACTCTTTACGTGGGATGCCTTCGAACGCTGGCATCCTGTGCACGGTGTCGGCGACGATCTTCGCCGCGCGCTCGGCGCCGTAGGGCGTCCAGTGCTGGTCGCCACGGAAGTAGAAGTCCTTGCCCTGGTCGGCCGCGGCCAGTTGCTCGTTGGTCAGCGGCGACAGGTCGGGCACGTTGTAGCCCATCTTGGCGAAGCGCTGGAGCATGCCCTGGTAGTTGCCCAGGGCCTTCTGGTAGTCGAAGGCGGCCTTTTCTTCGGGCCCCAGCATGTTGCGGTTCACCAGGCCACGGGTCGGCTGGTACACCACCACCAGCTCGACGCCGCGCTTCTTGAACGCGTCGTGCACCTGCTGCAGGCGCTTGTAGCCGCCTGGGGTGGTGTCGAATTCGGTGCGCAGGTCTTCACGGGTACGGAACAGCCAGTCGCCCTGGGCCTGCACCAGGGTGGTGAAGTTCTGCTGGTAGCGCGTGGTGTAGCGGCGGGCGTCGTGGGCTTCGGGGCACAGCTGGCAGCAGGGTTCGGCGGTGAAGGTCGGTGCCTGGATGTCCTCGGCGCGCACGCCCTGGCTGATGGCCAGGAGGGCGGCGGACAGGCCCAGCAGTTTCATCAGGTGTGGAGTCATGGTCTGGGCTTCCTTAGTCGATCATTTCGGTCTGGCGCTCGACCGGGTCGATCAGCACGGCTTTCTGCTGGCGCACCAGCAGGTCGAGGATTTCGTCCTGGCGCTCGCCGAGCACGCCGTTGAAGCTGATGCCGTTGGCCTTGCGCGGCATCAGCATCGACACCTTGTACAGCTCCACCGACAGCGGCGAGTCGATCGACAGCGGGCCGGAGCCGTTGGCCGCCAGCTCGCCGCCGACCACGATCAGCGACACCTTGGTATCGAACGGGTCGAGGGCGATGTCGCGGTCGGTGTCGGAGAGGTCCTTGATGTGCCCGTACACCCCCACCAGGCCGTTGGCCATGGCGACGTTCTCGTACAGGCGGATGTTCACGCTGTTGCGCACACGGATGCCGTGGCGGCGGTTGTTGATCAGCTTGTTGCCCCAGATCAGGTTGTCGCCGCTCTCGTACAAGGTGATGCCGTCGGTGTGGTTGCGGTAGATCTCGTTGTAGGCGATCAGGTTGTTGACGCTGTTGCGGTCGATCACCACGCCCGAGAGCTTGTTGTCGTAGCTCTTGTTGTTGATGATCCAGCTGTCGTTGACCTCGCGCGAGACGATGATCCCGTGCTTCTTCTTGGTGCCGTACACGGTGTTGCCGGCGATGATCAGGCGGTGCGAGCGGTCGTGGGGGTCGATGCCGTAGACGATGTTGTCGCGGTACACCGAATCCTTGACCACGAAGTCCTGGGTCTCGTAGCAGTAGAAGCCGTACCACATGTCGCTGAACTCGGAGCCGATGATCCAGCCGGTGGGTTCGGCGCGGCCCATCTGCTTGGCCATGTTCGGCGTGTACTGCGAAATGCTCACGCCGTAGGACTTGGACTTCGAATAACCGAAGCTGGCCATCTTGCTGTTGACGATGTAGGTCTCGGTGCCGCCCCAACTGAGCAGGAACGGGCGGAACGCGTCGGGCTTGCGGAAGGTGGCCGGGCCGTTGGCCTGCTCGCGCCAGCCCGTCACTTTCGTATCGGTGACGAACAGCTTGCCGTCGTTGACGATGAACGCGCCGCCTTCCTCGGACAGGCGCAACTCCTTGACCTTGCCGTCGATCTCGAGCACGCCCGTGTGCCCGACCACGATCGGCAGGCGAGCGAGGTAGACCCCCGGTGCGGTTTCGCGCAGGTATTGGCCGGGCACTTTCTTGCTGAGTTCGACCAGGTCGACATGCCCGTCGTCGATGAAGATCGCCTGGGGGATGCCATGCTGGCGGCGAACCCATTCGGCGCCCTTGTTGTCGCCACCGACGAACTCCTTGAGCGTGTCTTCCTGGAGCATGCGGCGCACGCTGACCTTGCCCTTGTGAGCGCGGTCGATCTTCTGCTGCACAGCTTGGGCGGTGTAGCCGGACAAGTCGGGCAGCTTGGGTGGGTCCATCAGCAGCGGTTCGATCGGCGCGCTGGCGACGGTGTAGGTCTTGGCCTGTTGCAGCCCTTTGGCCATCTCGGGCTCGGCGGCCTGGGCGAGGCCGGCGGCCAGCAGCAGGGCGCTGGCGAGCAGGCTGTGGCGAAGGTTCGGGTGCAGGGTCATGGTTTGCTCTCCCGGCCTCAGTAGCGCCAGATCACGTCGACGAAGGCGCGGTGCATGTACGAGTCGGCCTCTTTGCCGTAGGCGTCACCCGGCTTGAACACGCCGGCGCGCAGGCGCACCAGGGCCGACGGCTCGTCGATCGACTGGCTCAGCGAGGCCGGCAGCAGGCCCTGCTTGAAGTACTTGGTCACCACCACGTCCATCTCCTGGCCGAGGTCTTTCTCGCCCTGCACCAGTGGGCGGTTGACGCCGCCGTCGTCGACCACCGCGTTGATGCCGCTGGAACCGATGTTCTGCTTGCCGTCGACGCGCCAGAACTTGTGGTAGATGAAGCTGGCGTCGTAGTCGTCGCGCAGCTGCCAGGAGGCGAACAGGCTGGCCGCCTGCAGGTTGCCCAGCTCGCCGCGGAAGGCTTCGCCGAAGCGGTGCACGCGCGAGCGGGTGCCGGTGAAGTTGGAGCGGTTGCTCTCCAGGCCCGTCTGCTCGAAGTTGTTCGAGCCATCGCTGCCACCGCCGCCGCTGCCCCGGGCATAGGCCGCGCCGACCTGCCATTGCGGGTCCAGGCGCAGGCGGATGCCCAGGTCGGTGCCCCAGGCGTTGACGTCGCCGCTCTGCTTGCCAGTGGCGACCTGCTCGTTGCCGATGGCCTGGCTGCTCAGCGTATCGCGGTCGCCGGTCAACCAGGTGACGCTGCCCCAGTAGTTGACGGTGTGGTCGTTGCGCCAGTTGTAGGCGTCGCTGTTGGCTTCCAGGCCCAGCCAGGTAAGGTCGCCGGTGCGGGTCTTGTCGAGGGCGTCGACGGTTTCGCCGGGGTTCTTCAGGCTGCCGCCGTCGTGGCTGTGGTGGGCGCGCAGGCCGACCCAGTGGCCAGGGGTCCACTGCGTGGCGATGTTGCCGTAGACATGGGTGCGGTCCTTGTCCTCCGGCGCCAGTTCGGTGAGGTCGGTGCGGTATTCGCTGAAGCGCTGGGCCACGCCCAGGTCGGCCTTGAGCAGGGTGGTGTCGAAGGTCCAGTTCAGCGCCTCGATGTTGGTGTCGCGCCACATGCCGTCGTCGCTGCGCAGGCGTTGGCGGCCGAAGCGCAGCTGCTCGCCGGGGTAGGGGGTGAAACCGCTGTAGCCGACCCAGAACTCGCGCATCGCCAGGTAGCTCTTGTCCGGCTTGCGGCTGTCGTCGCCGGTGTCGATGGCGGCGCCGGTGTCGGAGGCGCGCAGGGTGTCGGTCTCGATGATGTCGCTGGCGGCCACCGCCTGGCCCATGGCATAGGCGCTCCAGTTGCCGCGCTCGCCGTACACCCAGGGGCGCAGGTCCAGGCCCAGGCCGTTGACGTCGCCGCCGGAGCGGGTGCCCAGGTCGCGGTCGTCCTCGGACTGGCCGGTGATCTTCACGTCCAGGCCGAAGTTCTTCTGCGCGGTTTCCTGGGCGAGGGTCGGCATCGACCACAGCAGGGCGAAGCCCAGGCCGATGCCGGCTTTCACGAAGGGGTTGAGCGTCATAGCGAATCCTCGGCGTCTACGTCGTCGTTGTCGTCTTGCAGCGCTTCGATGGCCAGGGGGCTGTCGGCACGCTGGAGCCTGCCGGCGCGGGCCTGCTTTTCCTGGGCCAGCAGGTTTTGCGCCTGGCTGCGTTGGGCGGGCGTCAGTTGCTGGTCGAGCTGATGCAGCAGCGCGCTGGACTGCTCGGACGGGTTGGCCTGGGCCAGCTGGGCGAACACCCAGGCGTTGGCGGGCTCGGTGCGGATGCCATGGCCTTCGCTGAACAGCTGGGCCAGGGCGTAGTCGGCGCTGAGCTGGCCGCCTCGGGCGGCGCTGAGCAGGTGGTCGACGGCTTTCTGCGGCTCGACGTTGCCCAGGTAGCCACGGCGATAGAGCTGGCCGAGGTAGTAGTCGGCGCTGATCTCGCCGGCGTCGGCGGCGGCCTGCAGGTGCTGCTCGGCCTTCTTGGCGTCGGCTGGCACGGTCCTGCCTTCGTAGTAGAGGCGGCCCAGCAGCAGTTCGGCGCGGGGCTGCTCGGCTTCGCGGCCCTTGTCGATGTAGGCCATCAGTTGGTCGCTGTCGCCCAGTTCGGGGAAGTCGTAGAGCAGTTGGGCGAGGCTGACCCAGGAGGCCGGGTTGGCCGGGGCGATCTGCTCGAGCAGGTCTTTCGCGGTCTTTTCGTCGGTCTGCCCGAGGCTGCGGTCGGCCAGCACGCGGGCGACACTGTCGACCCGGGTGGCCGCTACCGCGCCACGGCCATGGGCGGCCTTGAGCTGCTCCAATAGCACGGCCTGCTGATCGGGCTGGGCGCGTTTCTGGTAGACGGTGGCCAGCTCGACGTAGCAGATGTCGGTGGTGGTCAGGGCGGCCTTGCAGATCTTCTCCACGTCGCCCAGGTGCTGGTCGTAGGTACCCTGGGTGCGGTAGAGCAGCACCTGGGCCAGGCCCGCCTCGGGATTGCCGGCGGCGCGCCACTGGTCGATCTGCTGCTGGGCGTTGAGGGTGGGGAAGCTCTGTGGGTATTGCAGGTAGAGCATCGCCAGCGGGATCAGGGTGTTGCCCTCGCCTTGTTGTGCCGCGCGCTTGAGCAGGGTCTCGGCCTCTTCGCGTTCGGCCTGGGTGCTGTCGGGCTTGGCCACCAGCAGGCGGCCGAGGCGGGCCTGGGCGCGGGGCGAGGTGGCGGCCGCGGCGCGGTAGGTGGCCTCGGCCGCCTTGAGCTTGGCCGGGTCACGGGTGGCGACGTCGAGGTCGGCCAGGCCGACTTGCGCGTCACTGTAGCCGAGGTCGGCCAGGGCCTTGTAGTTGCGCTCGGCGGTGGCGGTATCGCCGCGCTTGAGCGCTTCGTTGGCCAGGCGCTGGTCGGGCAGGCCGGCGCAGCCGGCCAGGGTGATGGCAGCGGCCAGTGCGCACCATGCCAACGGGCGAGCGCTGCGCGCTCGATCGCGGCTCAAGGCCGCTCCTACAGGGATCGAGTCGATCAGGACGGGCGCGGACTCTGTAGGAGCGGCCTTCAGCCGCGATCGAGGGCGCAGCCCTCGCAACACCGGCGACACCAATCCCACGGCGGAATCACGATTGAAAGGTTTCATGATCCGTTCCTCTTACAGCCCGCGGGCCACGGCCTTGTCGATCAGCCAGTTCAGCGACGGCCCACGGTCGCTGTTGACCGCGGCCGGGCGGCCGGCGAGCTCGGCCGGCAGGCTTTCGTCAGGCTTGATCTGCACGCGGATGTCGGAAGCCAGGTTGTCGGTGTCCAGGCTGCTGCTGCCAACGATCCGGCCGGTACGCACTTCGTCTTCACCGGCCACCTGGAAGTTGACCCGGGTACCCGGCTTCACCTCGTCGAACTGGCGATAGCTGAAGCGCGCCTCCACGGTCGGCGTGGTGGTGCGCGGGATCAGCGCGAACACCGGCTGGCCCTTGCTGGCGTACTGGCCGTCGTCCACCAGTTGGCGCGACACCACGCAGTCGCAGGGGCTGGTGAGGGTGCCGGAGAGCTGCTTGCCGAACAGTTCCTCGACCTTGGCCGGTTCCAGTTGCGAGTCGTCCAGGTGGCCCTTGAGCAGGTCGAGCATGCTGGTGTTGAAGGTCGCCAGCGGCGCGCCCTTGCTCACCGTTGCGCCACTTTCCACCAGGCTCTGCAAGCTGCCGTCGCGGGGCATGGTGACGTTGCTGGTGGGCACCGCGACCACACCGGCCTCGGCATGGCTGACGAAGTACAGGCCGTACAGCGATTTGGCGACGAAGCCGAAGGCCACCAGGCCGACCACGAACACCCCGGCGGTGACGGTGACCGCGCGCAGGCGGCCGAACGCGGACAATCCCGAGCCTGAGTCTTTCTGCTTGCGCGCCTTGGTGAAGTTGTCGCGCTGCAGGGTACTGAGTACATCGCCGACGCTGATCAGCTCGCCCGACAGGTGGCTGGTGAGGATGTGGCGCAGGGTGGCGATGTCGCGGGGTTCGAGGTTCTGGAATTCGGCGCCGGTGCGGCCGGTCTCGGTGTTGCTCGTGCGCACCAGGATCTCGACATCCATCGACAGCCCGAGGTTGTCGACCACGAACTGCAGGCGGCCACGCAGCACCTCGTTCACTGGCAGGGCTTTCTTGGCGTGGAAGGACAGGCCACCGGCGGACAGGTCGTCAACCTTCACTTCGTGCGGCTCGCGGTTGCCGTCCAGGTAGCGCAGCTTGGCGGGGATGCGTACCCGGGCGTGCTGGCGCTGCGCTTCGGACTCATGCACGACATTGACGTTCACGGCGGTATTCATGGCGATATTCGTTCCTGTTATCCGATCCGGGGTGGCTCACACGACCATGAACAGCACGGCGACGAAGATGCTCGCGGCCGAGAAGGTCATGGTCCGCGAGGACCAGGTGTTGAACCATTGTTGAAAGCTGGCCAGGTCGCGCTTCAGGGCAGTGGGCTGGCGGGTCCAGGACTGCTTGTCGAGGCGGAAGAACACGTAGATCTTCATCACCGCGCCGACGATCTGGTTGTAATAGAGAATCAGCGGGTAGGCCGGCCCTACGTTGTGGCCCGAGCACAGCAGCATCACGGTGAGGATCAGGCGAGTGATGCCGATCCACAGCAGGTACACCAGCAGGAACTGCAGGCCGAACTTGAAGCTGGCGATCACCGCCACGGTCAAACCCAGCAGGCTGGTCCACATCGACACGCGCTGGTCGAGCAGCACGATGCTGGTGAACAGCCCCAGGCGCTTGAGGCCCAGGCCCAGGGCGCGGGAGTTCTGCCGCAGGTTGTTGCCGTACCAGCGGTACATCAGCTTGCGGCTGGCCTTGACGAAGCTCTTCTCCGGCGGGTGCTCCACCGTGTTGATGGCGGCATCGGGCACGTAGAAGGTGTCGTAGCCCAGGCGCATCAGGCTGAACCAGCTGGACTTGTCGTCGCCGGTGAGGAACTTGAAGCGGCCCAGGCGCCAGTGCATCAGCGAGTCGCTCTCGACGTCGGCGATGAACTCGGGGTTGGTCACCACGCTGGCGCGGAACATCGACATGCGCCCGGTCATGGTCAGCACGCGCTTGCTCAGGGCCATCGAGCACATGTTGATGTGGCGCTGGGCGAAGCGCAGCTTGTGCCACTCGCTCATGATGTAGCCGCCGCGCACTTCGCAGAATTCGTTGGTGGTCAGGCCACCGACGTTGGGGTACAGGCGGAACCACGGCACGGTCTTGCGCACCACGCCTTCGGCCAGCACGGTGTCGCCGTCGATCACCGCCACCACGGCGTTCTCGTCCGGCAGCATCCGCGAGATGGCGCGGAAGCCATAGGCCAGGCCGTCGCGCTTGCCGGTGCCGGCGATCCGCACGATGTCCAGGGTGACGTGCGAGGGTGGGTTGTACTTGGCCCACAGGCTCTTCACCAACAGTTCGTCGGACTTCTCCACCAGCGAGCAGACCACGGTGGTGGGGTAGCCGCAGTCGATCGCCTCGCGGATCACTGAGCTGTACACCTGGGCGGTGGTCAGGGCTTCGATGCGAAAGCTGGTGACCATCAGGTACACGTGCGACGGGTCGGCCGCCTTGCCCAGCTTCTGCACCTTGCGCCGCAGGTAGGGGTAGACGATGTACAGGAACAGCATGCCGCGGATGAAATGGGTGGCGCCCATGGAGTAGCGCCAGATGCCGACGGCGCCGACCAGGAAGATGAAATGCTTCGATTGCGAATCGAAGATGTCGCTGGGCAACGCCAGGGCGATCAGCATCAGCAGGCTCATGTAGAGCAGCCAGCCGGCGCATTGCAGCAGCAGGGTCTGTAGCCTTTGCATGTTCGGCATCCGTCGGGAATTCGGGGGGCAAGGGCGGCGCGCTGGGGAGGGACGCGCCGCCCTGCCGGGTTTACCAGCAGATACCTTCGGTGCGGCTGGTGGTGCAGGTTGGTTTACTCATGAAGCCAACCAGGTCGATTACCTGCTTGCCTTCCGGCGCCTGCTGGGCCAGGGCGCGGAACTGCTCGTCACGGTTGCCCAGCACGATGATCTCGGCGTTGTTCACCACCTGGTCGAAGTCGGCGTTGAGCAGCGAGGAGACATGGGGGATCTTCGACTCGATGTAGTCCTTGTTGGCGCCATGGACGCGGGCGTACTGGACGTTCTGGTCGTAGATGTTCAGCTCGTAGCCCTTGCCGATCAGGCGCTCGGCCAGTTCCACCAGCGGGCTTTCGCGCAGGTCGTCGGTGCCGGCCTTGAAACTCAGGCCGAGCAGGGCAATCTTGCGCTTGTCGTGGCTCTCGATGATGTCGAAGGCGTTCTGCACCTGGGACTCGTTGCTGCGCATCAGCGAGTCGAGCAGCGGCGCCTTCACGTCGAGGCTGGCGGCGCGGTAGGTGAGGGCGCGCACGTCCTTGGGCAGGCACGAACCACCAAAGGCGAAGCCCGGGCGCATGTAGTACTGCGACAGGTTCAGCGCCTTGTCCTGGCAGACCACGTCCATCACCTCGCGGCCATCGACGCCCACCGCCTTGGCGATGTTGCCGATC
Organism: Pseudomonas entomophila; assembly: GCF_023277925.1. Lineage (NCBI taxonomy): Bacteria > Pseudomonadati > Pseudomonadota > Gammaproteobacteria > Pseudomonadales > Pseudomonadaceae > Pseudomonas > Pseudomonas entomophila. The sequence goes on along the minus strand of NZ_CP063832.1, from coordinate 3,362,761 downwards.
TCGTTGGCGAAGGTCACCTTGGTGGCGTGCCAGACGTTGCAGGTGTACTTGATCATCTCGGCCACTTCGACCGGCTTGCGGATGATCGGCGCGTCCAGTTCCTCGTACAGGGCTTGCAGCACGTCGCCGCTGGCGCTGTCCAGTTCGCCGATGACGGTCATCGGTGGCTGGTCGTAGTCCTTGATCGCGGTGCTTTCGCGCAGGAACTCGGGGTTGACCGCCACGCCGAAGTCGACGCCGGCTTTCTTGCCCGAGCAGTCCTCGAGGATCGGGATCACCACGTTCTTGACGGTGCCCGGCAGCACGGTGCTGCGCACCACCACGGTGTGGCGGGAGGTCTTGTCGCGCAGCACGTAGCCGATCTCCCGGCACACCGACTCGATGTACTCCAGGCCCAGGTCGCCATTCTTCTTGCTGGGGGTGCCGACGCAGATCATCGACACGTCGCTGGCGCGGATGGCGGCGGCGAAGTCGGTGGTGCCACGCAGGCGACCGTTGGCGATACCCTGTTGCAGCAGCGCCTCGAGGCCCGGTTCGACGATGGGCGACTTGCCCTGGTTGATCAGGTCGATCTTGGTGCCGGACACGTCAACACCGATCACATCATGGCCGCGTGCCGACAGGCAGCCCGCACAGACCGCACCCACATAACCCAAACCAAAGATGCTGATACGCATCGTAATCACCTCGTGTGTTTATCACGCCAGCCCTTCAGGGAAGAGCCGATCGGGTTGATTGACCAACAATTACTGGGCGAACGGATCCATGGCGAAATGACACTTCACCGAACGCAGGCATGAATAAATCCGGAGCGCATAAAGTTGTGCGCTCAAAGTTGGCAGTCAAAGGCCAATATTTAAATGACGTGCCCTGAAATGCAGTCGTCTTTATTGCAGTGCGCTATTGGTCGCGCTGCTGTGCTTGTTTTTTCAAGTGGATAAATCCTTTGAAATCAACCACTAGGACGGTTATATAGGGGTGCGCTTGGCCTTCCTGGCGTTCGCTGTACGGCATATCCATTGCCACCTCTGAAGTTTTTGAAGTTCGGTGTAGTGCCGAGCATCTGTCATCTGTAAGTCATCTCTTACGCTTGGCGCTTGAAACTCGTTACGGGTGCTATGAGCGATGAGGCGTAGGAGAAGTTCCGAGATGGGTTCCGCCGAAATGAAAGATTTCTAAATATTTTTTCAGTGAAAAATACTTTCAATCTGATAGCACGGAACAGTTTCGTCCCCGTATATAAAGGGGGAAATCGAGGTGGGATGGTTTTAGGCCAGCATGCAAAATTTTTTTTCAAAATTCGTCAAAAAACTACGAACGGTCTTATGGCGTTTTGCGATAAGCCTATGCGTGCTGGTTTTATGGCGCCCAAGTATTGGCGGTTTGGCGTTGGTTGTAGGAGCCAGCCTTGCTGGCGAACCCGTTACCAGCGAGTAGCGGCTGTTCGCCAGCAAGGCAGGCTCCTACAGGAGGGGGAGGGGGTTACTCGGCGTGATCGCGCAGGAACACCAGGTGGTCCGGTTTCGATTGCTCGGGGCTGTAGTAGTAGCCCTGCACGTCGAATCGCTTTAGTTGCTCCGGGTCGTTGATGCGCTCCTGGATCACGAAGCGGCTCATCATCCCGCGGGCTTTCTTGGCGTAGAAGCTGATGATCTTGTACTGGCCGTTCTTCAGGTCCTTGAAGTCGACGTCGATCACCCGCGCCTTGAGTGCGCTCTTCTTCACCGCGCTGAAATACTCGTTGCTGGCCAGGTTGAGCAGCACGTCGTCGCCCTGCTCGGCCAGGGCCTGGTTCAGCCACTCGCTGATGCGCGTACCCCAGAACGCATAGAGGTCCTTGCCGCGGGCGTTGGCCAGCTTGGTGCCCATCTCCAGGCGGTAGGGCTGCATCAGGTCAAGTGGGCGCAGCAGGCCGTACAGGCCCGAGAGCATGCGCAGGTGCTCCTGGGCATAGGTGAAATCATCCTCGCCCAGGCTTTCGGCATCGAGACCGGTGTACACGTCGCCCTTGAAGGCCAGCAGCGCCTGCTTGGCGTTGGCTGGAGTGAAATCCGGGGTCCAGCTGCCGAAACGCGCGGCGTTGAGGCCGGCGAGCTTGTCGGACAGGTGCATCAGTTCGCTGATCTGCGCTGGCGACAGCTCGCGCAGTTGCAGGATCAGTGCCTGGGAATCGTCCAGGTACTGGGGCAGGGTGTGGCGTTGGGTGACCGGCGGGGTGTCGTAGTCGAGGGTCTTGGCGGGGGAAATCACCGTCAGCATCGGGTCGGCTCCTGGAATCGTCGGGCGAATTCTACGGGGCTGGTGGCGCAACGCCAAACTATGGCGACGATAGTCACGGAACATCGGCGGGCGCCGCGCTATAGTGCGCGCCATGCATTCGTGGAGAACGTTCATCGTGCGTATCGCTTTCGCCCTGTTCGCCGGCCTGTTGAGCCTGGGCGCCCAGGCCGCTCCCGCCGACTTCGTCAGCTTCGATCGCGGCCTGTGGCCGGAGCAACTGGACAGTCCGGTACTGTTCGACGTGGCGTCGCGTGCCGAGATCCTGTCTTTTGCCCGGGTGCTGCACGAGAACGAGATGCTCGATGACAACGCCCTGGCGTCGCGCTTGGGCCTTCGTCAGATCAACCTGCCGACCATCCGCGCTGTCAGGGCGCGCATGTGGCAGCGGTTGTGGCAGGGCTACCAGCAGGCGCAGCACAGTTGCGAGCAGGATGCGTCGTTCTGCTACCCAGTGGAGTCGATGGCTGACTTGCGCATGCAAGCCGCCACGTTCGCCGGGGATGTCGGCACGTTCTACACCGGTTGGATCGAACCGAGCCGACAGTTCCACACCCGCTATCTGGACGAGCAACTGCGCAAGGCCGCCGTGTATCCACAGACCTCCAGCGAGGTGGAGAAACTTTCCAGCCGTGAGCGCAATGGCGATGAACTGAACGACCGGATGTTCCTCCTGACCTTTGCCGGTGGCCCAGGCCCGGAAGGGGGTAGCACCGATGCCATGGCTGACTACCTGCGTCGGCAGAAGCTCGACGGTATCTTCTTCGTGCTTGGTAACCGACTGCAGCAACGCCGCGATGCAGGCCCGGTGGCCGAACTCTATGCGGGGCAGTGCGTGGGGATCCAAGGCTGGGAATATCGTTCCCATGCCCAGTGGCAGGGCTGGCAGGACTCGCTGCGGCGCAGCCAGGCGCGGGTCCAGGCCGACCTGCCGGAGCAGTATGTGCCCTTGTTCCGCCCGCCTTACGGGCAGCGGCGCGGCGATGGCGAGGGGTTCATGGCCAGCCAGCAGTTGCGGGTTTCGTTGTGGGATATCGATGCGCAGGACGATGGGCCGTTGACCGCCGAGGCGTCGGCGCAGCGGGTGCTTACCCTGATGTTGCTGTGGCGCAAGGGCGTGATCCAGTTCCACGACAACCAGCCCAAGGCGCAGCCGGCGCTGGAGTGGTTGTTGCAGCACACGGCGCAGAGCGGGATCGGGTGGGAGGGGTGTCGGGAGTATGGGGAGCGGGAGTAGGGCTGGCGAAGCCTTGGTGCTTCTGGGGGCTGGCACCGCTTGCGCGGTGCATCGCGGATGAATCCGTTCCTACCGACAAGAGAGGCGGTAGTCGAAACATTGCGTCGGGCAAGCAGGGCTGACAACCATGGCCTGGCGGTCACGACGATGTAGGAGCGGATTCATCCGCGATGCGCCGCTCGTGCGGCGCTCGATTTCATGGGCGCCGCACTGTTTTGGTAGGCACCTGGTGGCCATCACCAGGAAACCAGCACGAACCACAGCCACCTGATCCCTGAGCGTAGTCCTGCCGCGCCCCCACGCCAAGCCCTGTTCGTCAATCCGAAAAATAAACTTCACCCAAGCGTAAAAAGTCTTTTTTCGGTCATGGTTTTTGCGGTATCAAGGAGTCAGACAGCCGAACCCTGCAGCACAGGTGGCGTCATCCACGCCCCCCTCGCCAGGTGAGCTTCCCGCCCGTAACAACGCGGATACGGGAAGAACGGCAGTCACTCTGCGGCGCAGCCGTTCGCGCCGTGTGGCTTTCACATAAGGTGACCGAGTATGGATGACCAAGGACGCAACCCTTCCTCCAACCAGCCAATCCTGTATGTGCTCGATACCAACGTCCTGATTCACGACCCCAACGCCCTGCTCAACTTCGAGGAGCACCACGTCGCCATACCGATGACGGTGCTGGAGGAACTCGACAAGCTCAAGACCGGCAAGCACACCATCGCCGCCGAATGTCGCCAGGCCATCCGCCTGATCGACCAAACGCTAGGTGATGCGTCCCCCAGCGATGTCGAGCAGGGCGTGCCGATCCAGCGCGGCAAGAGCGGGCCCAAGGGCTTCCTGTCCATTCTCATGAGCACGCGCAACGAACCCAACCGCCTGCTCCCGGAAAACCTCGCCGACAACATCATCATCAACCAGCTCCTGGACCTGCGCGCCAAGCGCAAGGACCTGGACGTGGTGCTGGTCACCAAAGACATCAACATGCGCCTGAAGGCGCGCGCCTGTGGGATCGCCGCCGAGGACTACAGCACCGACCAGTTGGTCGACGACGTCTCCTTGCTGTCGAAGGGTTATCACTCGGTCACCGGCTCGTTCTGGGACCGCGTGAGCAAGGTCGACACCCGCCAGGAACGCGGTCGCACCTGGCACCGGGTGCAGTTGATCGACAACCTCCCGGCGGTGCACATCAACGAGTTCATCATCGATGAGCAAGGCTTCGTCGGTTGGATCAAGGGCATCCGCAACGACGAGCTGCTGTTGCTCGACTTGCACCAGGAGCCTTTGCTGCACCAGGAAGCCTGGGGGCTCAAGCCGCGGGACATCCACCAGAGCCTGGCGCTGTTCGCCCTGCTCGACCCGGATATCCACCTGGTCAACCTGACCGGCGCCGCCGGCTCCGGCAAGACCATCCTGGCGCTGGCCGCCGCCATCGAGCAAACCATGGTCAGCAAGCGCTACCGCCGTATCATCGCCACCCGCAGCGTGCAGGGGCTGGACCAGGAGATCGGCTTCCTGCCGGGCACCGAGGCGGAGAAGATGGAACCCTGGCTGGGCGCCATCACCGACAACCTCGAAGCCTTGCACATGGATGACGAGAGCACCCACGGCAGCGTCGAGTACATCCTCGAGCGGGTGCCGCTGCAGTTCAAGTCGCTGAACTACATTCGCGGCCGCAGCTTCCAGCAGAGCCTGATCCTGATCGACGAGTGCCAGAACCTCACGCCGCACCAGATCAAGACCATCATCACCCGTGCCGGTAACGGCTCGAAGGTGGTCTGCCTGGGCAACCTGGCGCAGATCGATACCCCCTACCTGTCGGCCACCAGCTCCGGGCTGACGTACCTGACCGAACGCTTCAAGGACTTCCCCCATGGCGTTCACATCACCCTCCAGGGCGTGCCACGCTCGGTGCTGGCCGAGTACGCCGAGTCCCACCTGTAAAACCGGCTGTTCACCGGCAAGCCGGCTCCTACATTAAGCCTGTAGGGGCCGGCTTGCCGGTGAACCGGACACTGCGTCGATACACCCTCTGCTCAAAGCTGACCTGCGGGTTTACACTCTGCATTCCCTTCCCAGGAGCAGAGCAGTGCTGACCCATCTTGATTCCCAGGGGCGCGCCAACATGGTCGACGTCACTGAAAAAGCCGTGACCGCGCGCGAAGCGATTGCCGAGGCACGGGTGCGCATGTTGCCCGACACCCTGCGCATGATTGTCGATGGCCAACACCCCAAGGGCGACGTGTTCGCCGTGGCGCGCATCGCTGGCATCCAGGCGGCGAAAAAGACCAGCGACCTGATCCCGTTGTGCCACCCGCTGATGCTCACCGGTGTCAAGGTCGAGCTGGCAGCCGAAGGCGAAGATGTCGTGCACATCGTCGCGCGCTGCAAGCTGGCCGGGCAGACCGGCGTCGAAATGGAAGCCCTGACCGCCGCCAGTGTCGCCGCTTTGACGATCTATGACATGTGCAAGGCCGTGGACAAGGGCATGGTCATCGAGCAGGTGCGCCTGCTGGAGAAGACCGGCGGCAAGAGCGGCCACTACAAGGCGGAGGCATGATGAAGGTCAAGGTCATGTATTTCGCCCGTTACCGGGAGCTGCTGGGTGTTGATGCCGAGCGTCTGGAGGGCGACTTCAGGGTGCTGGACGACGTGCGCCAGGCGTTGCTGGCCAAAGGTGGCAAGTATGGAGTGCTGGCCGAGCAGAACCTGATGTGCGCGCGCAACGAAGAACTGTGCAAGCTCGGCGAGGCGCTGGAGGACGGCGACGAAGTGGCGTTCTTCCCGCCGGTGACGGGGGGCTGAGCATGAGTGTTCGGGTACAGGAGGCGGCGTTCGATCCAGGTGTAGAGGTCAACGCCATGCATGCCGCCAATGTCGGCGTGGGCGCGGTGGTCGGTTTTGTCGGCTATGTGCGCGATTTCAATGACGGGCTGGATGTGGCCGGGATGTTCCTCGAACACTACCCGGGCATGACCGAAAAGGCCCTGGCCAAGATCGTGGTCGAGGCCGAGCAGCGCTGGCCGTTGCTCAAGGTCGAGGTGCTGCACCGCATCGGTGCACTGGAACCGGGCGAGCCTATCGTCTTCGTCGGGGTGGCCAGCGCGCATCGGCAGGCGGCGTTCGATGCCTGCAACTTCATCATGGACTACCTGAAGACCCGGGCGCCGTTCTGGAAGAAGGAGAACACCCAGGATGGGCCGCGCTGGGTCGAGGGGAAGCAGAGCGACCAGGATGCGGCAGAGCGCTGGTAGAGCGGTTCGCCTGTAGGAGCGGCTTTAGCCGCGATGCGGGCATCGCGGTGCCTGGCACCCGCTTTGCGGGTGATCGCGGCTAAAGCCTGCAGGGCCACGGATATCAATGATGCTTGCGCGGCACGGGCTTCAGCAGCTCGTCCGGCGGCATCTCGCACTTGATCTTGCGCCCCAGCAGTTCCTCGATCGCCGGCAGCTGGTACGAGTCGTCCTCACCGGCAAAGCTGATCGACACGCCACTGCTCCCCGCCCGCCCGGTACGGCCGATACGGTGCACGTAGTCGTCCGGATCCTCCGGCAGGGTGAAGTTGATCACATGGCTGATGCCATCGATGTGGATGCCACGCCCGGCCACATCGGTGGCCACCAGCACGCTGATGCGCCCCTCGCGGAAATTCTCCAGGGTGCGGATGCGCTTGTGCTGCGGCACGTCGCCCGACAACTGGGCGGCGTTGATGCCATCACGCACCAGTTTTTCCTCGATGCGCCGCACTTCGTCCTTGCGGTTGGCGAACACCATCACCCGTTCCCACTTGTTCTGCGTGACCAGGTTGTACAGCAGCTTGTATTTGTCGCTGCCGGCCACGGCGTACACGTGCTGCTCGACGGTTTCGCTGGCGACGTTCTCCGGTTCGATCTCGACGATGGCCGGGTTGGTGGTCCACTGCTTGGCCAGGTTCATCACGTCGTCGGTGAAGGTGGCGGAGAACAGCAGGGTCTGGCGCTCGCTCTTTGGTGGGGTCTGGCGAATGATCTGGCGGACCTGGGGGATGAAGCCCATGTCGAGCATGCGGTCGGCTTCGTCCAGCACCAGCACCTCGACCATGTCCAGGTGCACCTCGCCGCGCTGGTTGAAGTCCAGCAAGCGGCCGGGGGTGGCCACCAGGATGTCGCAATGGCGCGCTTCCAGTGACTTGAGCTGCTTGTCGAAATCCATGCCACCGACGAAGCTCATCACGTTCAGGCCGCTGTACTTGGTCAGCGCCATGGCGTCCTTGGCAATCTGCACCACCAGCTCGCGGGTCGGGGCAATGATCAGCGCCCGTGGTTCGCCCATGTAGCGTTCCTTGGGCGGTGGCACCTGTTGCAACTGGGAGATGATCGAGATCAGGAACGCGGCGGTCTTGCCGGTGCCGGTCTGGGCCCGGCCGATGGCATCCTGGCCGCGTAGCGTATGGCCGAGCACCTGGGCCTGGATCGGGGTGCAATAGGGGAAACCGAGGTCATGGATGGCATGCATCACCTCGTTGGAGAGCTTGAAGTCGTGAAAGCGGGTCTTGCCTTCCTGGGGCTCGACCATGAAGTCCTCGGGCTTCCACAGGCTGGCCTGGGGCTTTGGCTTGCGCTCGCGGCGTGGTTTGTCCTTGACGGGCTGCTCGGCGCGTGGCTGTTCGACCGGTTGGGCCTCGGCCTGCGGCTTGGGGGCGGGTTTGGGCCTGGGGCTCTTGTGCGCCGGAGCCTGGGTGGCAGCTGGTTGCACGGCCGGGGCGGGTTGGGGCACGGCGGCGGGCTCGGCGGCCTGCGGCGCGGCGTCTCCCTTGGCGAATATTTTTTTGAGTGCCTTGAGCACGGTCGTCTCGTCAACTGGTTAAGGAATGTACGCCGGGCAGTGTAATGCAAGAATCGGGCGCGGCGTAGTGGAATGCTCGGTGGGCTACAGGCTCACTGCAGCTGGCGGCTCAGCCAGTCGTGGATATCGGTCAACTCCGCGACCACCACTTCGTGTTCCATCGGGTACTCGTGCCAGCGCGCGGCCACGCCCCAGGTATTGAGGTACTCGAACGCCGTGCGCCCCATCGACGGGATCACCACCGGGTCGTGCACACCATGCAGGCAGAGGGCCGGGGTGCGTTGCTGGCAGGCGCTCAGTTGCAGGCTGTCGGTGAAGGTCGGTGCGTAGGTCGACAGGGCGATCACCCCACCGAGTGCTTCCTGCCACTTTATATAAGCGGTGTGCAGCACCACGGCGCCACCCTGGGAGAAGCCCGCGAGGACGATGCGCGACAGGTCGATGCCCTTGGCCCGTTCGGCCTCGATCAGGGCGATGACCTGGTCGGCGGATTCATCCAGTTGCGCCTCGTCGATGGCCCGTGCCGGGGTCATGGCCTTGATGTCGTACCAGCTGGGCATTGCATAGCCGCCGTTGATTGTCACCGGGCGGGTGGGGGCCTGGGGCATTACGAAACGGGTACTGAGCAGGCGCTCCTGGAGAAACTCGGCCACCGGTAGGAAGTCGTAACGATCGGCGCCCAGGCCGTGCAACCAGATCACACAGGCGTCTGCGGTGTTCTGGGGTTCGAGGATCAGCGGGTGGGTCATGGACTGCTCCGAATCTGTGCGTGCGTGCGCTTTGAGTGCGTAACAAGAAGGCAGCGCTGGTTTAATGCCAGAAAAAGATGTCGCAACTCTACAACTTTTACTACTTGACGACCGCTTAATCGCTTAAGCCCTCGACTGTGGTACGCGCTTTGCTACATCTATGCTGATGCGAGGGGATAGGCCGGTAACGGTAACACCCCCGTGTGGATTGAAGGCTGTCACAGAACAGCCCATTGCGCCAATTGACCCAAAAACAAGCCAACAAGGGGTCGGATGCGCCTCATAAGGGTGCGGTGCAATTCCGGCTCATACAACAAGAGCGATTTGGAGGTTGTTGATGAAGATGTTGAAAACCACCCTGGCAGTCCTCACCGCCGCCGCCGCGCTGGGCGTTACCAGCTTCGCCCAGGCCGGCGCCACCCTCGATGCGGTGAAGAAGAAGGGCTTCGTCCAGTGTGGCGTGAGCGATGGTCTTCCAGGCTTCTCCGTGCCAGACGCCCAAGGCAAGATCGTCGGCATCGACGCCGATATGTGCCGCGCCGTGGCCGCCGCCGTGTTCGGCGACGCGACCAAGGTCAAGTTCAGCCAGCTCAACGCCAAGGAGCGCTTCACTGCGCTGCAGTCCGGCGAAGTCGACGTGCTGTCGCGCAACACCACCTGGACCAGCTCGCGCGATGCCGGCATGGGCCTGGTGTTCGCCGGTGTCACCTACTACGACGGCGTCGGTTTCCTCGCCAACAAGAAGCTCGGCGTCTCCAGCGCCAAGGAACTCGACGGCGCGACCATCTGCATCCAGGCCGGCACCACCACCGAGCTGAACGTTTCCGACTACTTCCGCGCCAATGGGCTGAAATACACCCCGATTACCTTCGACACCTCCGACGAGAGCGCCAAGTCGCTGGAGTCCGGCCGTTGCGACGTGCTGACTTCGGACAAGTCGCAGCTGTTCGCCCAGCGCTCCAAGCTGGCCGCGCCGACCGAATACGTGGTGTTGCCGGAAACCATCTCCAAGGAGCCGCTGGGCCCAGTGGTGCGCAAGGGCGACGAGGAGTGGTTCAGCATCGTCAAGTGGACCCTGTTCGCCATGCTCAATGCTGAGGAAGCCGGCATCACCTCGAAGAACGTCGAGGCCGAAGCCAAGTCCACCAAGAACCCTGACGTCGCCCGCCTGCTGGGCGCCGACGGTGAGTACGGCAAGGACCTCAAGCTGCCCAAGGATTGGGTAGTGCAGATCGTCAAGCAAGTCGGCAACTATGGCGAAGTGTTCGAGAAGAACCTGGGCCAGAGCACCGACCTGAAGATCGACCGTGGCATGAACGCCCTGTGGAACAACGGCGGCATCCAGTACGCACCGCCGGTGCGCTGATGGCTGCACCCCGCGGCGGCATCCTGCCGCCGCGGGTCGTTCGAATCCCTTCTTTTCGGGGCACTTCATGCAAAATCAAATCGGCGCACGGAAAGGGTTTTCCCTTAGTGATCCACGTGTGCGCGCGTGGCTGTTCCAGGTCCTCACGGTAGTCTTCGTGGCGGGCCTGGGCTGGTACCTGTTCCACAACACACAGACCAACCTGCAGCACCGGGGCATCACCTCGGGCTTCGACTTCCTCGAGCGCAGCGCTGGGTTCGGCATCGCCCAGCACCTGATCCCCTACGTGGAGTCGGACAGCTATGCGCGAGTGTTCGTCATCGGCCTGCTCAACACGCTGCTGGTGACCTTCATCGGTATCATCCTGGCGACGCTGCTGGGCTTCATCATCGGCGTGGCGCGGCTGTCGCCGAACTGGATGATCAACAAGCTGGCGACGGTGTATGTGGAGACCTTCCGCAACATTCCGCCGCTGCTGCAGATCCTGTTCTGGTATTTCGCGGTGTTCCTCACCCTCCCGGGCCCAAGGGGCAGCATCAATATCCAGGACACCTTCTTCGTCAGCAACCGCGGCCTGAACATGCCCGGCGCCTCGCTCGCCGAAGGCTTCTGGCCGTTCGTCGTCGCGCTGGTGCTGGCAATCGTCGCCATCGTGCTGATGGTGCGCCACGCCAACAAGCGCTTCGACGAAACCGGCGAGCCGTTCCACAAGTTCTGGGTCGGCCTGCTGTTGCTGGTCGGCATCCCCGGCGTGTGCGCGCTGCTGTTCGGCAGCCCGGTGCACTGGGAAGTGCCGCAGCTCAAGGGCTTCAATTTCGTCGGCGGTTGGGTGCTGATCCCCGAGCTGCTGGCGCTGACCCTGGCGCTGACCATCTATACCGCGGCGTTCATCGCCGAGATCGTGCGTTCCGGCATTCGCTCGGTCAGCCACGGCCAGACCGAGGCGGCCCGCTCGCTCGGCCTGCGTGAAGGCCCGACGCTGCGCAAGGTGATCATTCCCCAGGCGCTGCGGGTGATCATCCCGCCGCTGACCAGCCAGTACCTCAACCTGGCGAAGAACTCGTCGCTGGCGGCCGGTATCGGCTACCCGGAGATGGTCTCGCTGTTCGCCGGTACCGTGCTCAACCAGACCGGCCAGGCCATCGAGGTGATTGCCATCACCATGAGCGTCTATCTCGCCATCAGCATCAGCATTTCGCTGCTGATGAACTGGTACAACAAGCGCATCGCGCTGATCGAGCGGTGAGGGTACTTCCGTGACAGCCCATGTTTTCAAACCCGACATGCCGCCACCGGTAAAGACCGTTGGCGTGCTCGCCTGGATGCGGGCCAACCTGTTCTCCAGCTGGCTCAACACGCTACTGACGCTGTTCGCCTTGTACCTGGTGTGGCTGATCGTGCCACCGCTGGTGCAGTGGGCGTTCATCGACGCCAACTGGGTCGGCACCACCCGCGCTGACTGCACCAAGGAGGGGGCTTGCTGGGTGTTCATCCAGCAGCGCTTCGGCCAGTTCATGTACGGCTACTACCCGACGGAGCTGCGCTGGCGCGTCGACCTGACTGTGTGGCTTGCCGTGCTCGGCGCCGCACCGCTGTTCATCAAGCGCTTCCCGCGCAAGGCGGTGTATGGCCTGGGCTTCCTGGTCCTGTACCCGGTGCTTGCGTACACCCTGCTGCAGGGTGGCTACCTGGGCCTGGCCACGGTCCAGACCAGCCAGTGGGGCGGCCTGATGCTCACCCTGGTGATCGCCACCGTTGGTATCGTCGGCGCGCTGCCGCTGGGCATCCTGCTGGCGCTGGGGCGGCGTTCGAACATGCCGGCGGTGAAGGTGGTCTGCGTCACCTTCATCGAGTTCTGGCGCGGCGTGCCGTTGATCACCGTGCTGTTCATGTCGTCGGTGATGCTGCCGCTGTTCCTGCCCGAGGGCATGAGCTTCGACAAGCTGCTGCGGGCGATGATCGGCGTGATCCTGTTCCAGTCGGCCTACATCGCCGAAGTGGTGCGCGGCGGCCTGCAGGCCATCCCCAAGGGCCAGTACGAAGCCGCCGCAGCCATGGGCCTGGGCTACTGGCGGGCGATGGGCCTGGTGATCCTGCCGCAGGCGCTCAAGCTGGTGATCCCTGGCATCGTCAACACCTTCATTGCCCTGTTCAAGGACACCAGCCTGGTGATCATCATCGGCCTGTTCGACCTGCTCAACAGCGTCAAGCAGGCTGCGGCCGACCCGACCTGGCTGGGCATGGCCACCGAGGGCTACGTGTTCGCCGCCCTGGTGTTCTGGATTTTCTGTTTCGGTATGTCCCGCTACTCCATGCACTTGGAGCGCAAGCTGGACACTGGCCACAAGCGTTAGGAGTTTCGAAATGAGTGAAGCGATCAAGCAGCCTGCCGGCCCCGAAGGCATCATCCAGATGCAGGGCGTGAACAAGTGGTATGGCCAGTTCCATGTGCTCAAGGATATCAACCTGAACGTGCGTCAGGGCGAGCGTATCGTGCTGTGCGGGCCGTCCGGCTCGGGCAAGTCGACCACCATCCGTTGCCTCAACCGTCTCGAGGAGCACCAGCAGGGGCGCATCGTCGTCGATGGCGTGGAGCTGACCAACGACCTCAAGCAGATCGAGGCGATCCGCCGCGAGGTGGGCATGGTGTTCCAGCACTTCAACCTGTTCCCGCACCTCTCCATCCTCGAAAACTGCACCCTGGCGCCCATGTGGGTGCGCAAGATGCCGCGGCGCAAGGCCGAGGAAATCGCCATGCACTTCCTCGAGCGCGTGCGCATTCCAGAGCAGGCGCACAAGTACCCGGGGCAGTTGTCCGGTGGTCAGCAGCAGCGCGTGGCGATTGCCCGGGCGCTGTGCATGAAACCGAAGATCATGCTGTTCGACGAACCCACCTCGGCGCTGGACCCGGAAATGGTCAAGGAGGTGCTCGACACCATGGTCAGCCTGGCCGAGGACGGCATGACCATGCTCTGCGTAACCCATGAAATGGGCTTTGCCCGCACCGTGGCGAACCGGGTGATCTTCATGGACAAGGGCGAGATCGTCGAGCAGGCTGCGCCGGATGATTTCTTCGACCGGCCGCGCAGTGATCGGACCAAGTTGTTCTTGAGCCAGATCCTGCATTGATGTGACAGGGATTCGCCGGCAAGCTTGCTCCTACGGGATTGCAGGAGCCGGCTTGCCGGCGAGCCCAGGCTTCAATTGTCTTCTTTGGTTGTCACCGGCGCCGGTGGCGGCCGCAGCCCCACTTCGGCGACCAGCTTCAGCTGCTGCCCGTTACGTACCACCTCGATGGTGATTTTCTCGTTGGGCTTGATCCGCGCCACCTGGTTCATCGACTTGCGCCCGTCGCCGGCTGGTTCGCCATTGATGCTCAGGATCACATCACCCAATTGCAGCCCCGCGCGCGCCGCCGGCCCATCGCGGAAAATCCCGGCCACGACGATACCTGGGTGGCCCTGCATGCCGAACGACTCGGCTAGCTCCTGGCTCAGCGGCTGCACTTCGATGCCCAGCCAGCCACGGATCACCTGGCCATGCTCGACGATCGATTTCATCACTTCCAGCGCCAGCTTGATCGGGATGGCGAAGCCGATGCCTTGGGACCCACCAGACTTGGAGAAGATCGCAGTGTTGATGCCGACCAGGTTGCCATTGGCGTCCACCAGCGCGCCACCGGAGTTGCCCGGGTTGATCGCCGCGTCGGTCTGGATGAAGTCCTCGTAGTTGTTCAGGCCCAGCTGGTTGCGGCCGGTGGCGCTGATGATGCCCATGGTCACGGTCTGGCCGACACCGAACGGGTTGCCGATGGCCAGGCAAACATCACCGATATGGATGCTGTCGGAGCGGCCGATGGTGATCGCCGGCAGGTTCTTCAGGTCGATCTTCAGCACCGCCAGGTCGGTCTCCGGGTCGCTGCCGATCACCCGCGCCAAGGTTTCGCGGCCGTCCTTGAGCGCCACGACGATCTGGTCGGCGCCGCTGGTGACGTGGTTGTTGGTCAGCAGGTAGCCTTCCGGGCTCATGATCACCGCCGACCCCAGGCTCGACTCCCAGCGGCGCTGCTTGGGCAGGTTGTCGCCGAAGAAACGGCGGAATTGCGGGTCTTCGAACAGCGGGTGGGCGCTCTTGTTCACCACTTTGGTGGTGTACAGGTTGACCACTGCCGGGGCGGCGAGGGTCACGGCGTCGGCGTAGGAGACCGGGCCCTGCATGATCCGCGAGGTCTGCGGCGCCTGCTGCAGGTTGACGTCCTGGCTGGGCAGGCCGACCCATTGCGGGAAGCGCTGGATGATCAGCAGGGCGATCAGCACACCGGTGAGCAGGGGCCAGCCGAAGTAACGCAGAGCCTTGAGCATGAATGAATCCTGGGAGTAGGGCGGGGGCCATGTCAGCACGGCCCGGGAGCGAGCGCGCGCGATCATACACCTGAACAAGTCGATCGGCGACGGCTGGAGTCGTGGTGCCTGTTTCGCGGGTTTACCCGCGAAACAGGCACCACAGGCTTGCCCCCAGGCAACTGCCGCCGGTTTCCCCGAGGCCGGCGACGGCCCATAATGGCGGCCATTATAGGGCCTCGTGCCCAGCCGCAACGCCGAATCCGAGGAGATTTTTCATGGCCGTCGCCCTCAATATCCTGGTCGAGGAAGCCGAGCGCTACCTGGCCAGCGCGAAGATCCAGGACTACTGCCCCAATGGCCTGCAAGTCGAGGGCCGACCCCAGGTCAGCCGTATCGTCAGCGGCGTCACCGCCAGCCAGGCGCTGCTGGATGCCGCGGTCGAGGCCGGCGCCGACCTGGTGCTGGTGCACCACGGCTACTTCTGGAAGGGCGAGAACCCGTGCATCACCGGCATCAAGCAACGCCGCCTGAAGACTTTGCTCAAGCACGACATCAGCCTGTTGGCCTATCACCTGCCGCTGGATGTGCACCCGGAGGTGGGCAATAACGTGCAGTTGGCGCGCCAGCTGGACATCACCGTCGAAGGGCCGCTGGACCCGAACAACCCCAAGGTGGTGGGCCTGGTCGGCTCGCTGGCCGAGCCGCTGTCGGCGCGCGATTTCGCCCGCCGCGTGCAGGAGGCGCTGGGGCGTGAGCCGCTGGTGGTCGAGGGCGAGCGGATGATTAACCGGGTGGGCTGGTGCACCGGGGGCGGGCAGGGCTACATCGACACCGCCATCGCCGCTGGGGTGGACCTGTTCATCAGTGGCGAGGCGTCCGAACAGACCTTCCACAGTGCCCGCGAGAACGGCATCAGTTTCATCGCCGCCGGGCACCACGCCACCGAGCGCTATGGCGTGCAGGCGCTGGGCGATTACCTGGCGCGGCGGTTCGCGCTCGAGCACCTGTTCATCGATTGCCCGAACCCGATCTGAAGCCGCCCCAATACCCTGTAGGAGCCAGCCTTGCTGGCGAACCGGCCATTATTCGCCAGTAAGGCTGGCTCCTACAGATGCGTGTGTGAACACCCAAACCCCCAGTCATATCATTAGACCTTTTCGATCTAGGCAGCCTCCTAAATAGAATCAGGCGCTGTGATAAAGTGGCTCGCTCGAACACGGCCCGCAGGCCGTCCATAAGATCGTTTTTCGTGAGTAGCCATGGTCGACAATCTGACGCACTTGAAACAGCTGGAGGCGGAGAGCATCCACATCATCCGCGAGGTGGCCGCCGAGTTCGACAACCCGGTGATGCTGTACTCGATCGGCAAGGATTCCGCGGTCATGCTGCACCTGGCGCGCAAGGCGTTCTTCCCAGGCAAGCTGCCGTTCCCGGTCATGCACGTCGACACCCAGTGGAAGTTCCAGGAGATGTACCGCTTCCGCGACAAGATGGTTGAAGAGATGGGCCTGGAGCTGATCACCCACGTCAACCCGGAAGGGGTGGCGCAGGGCATCAACCCGTTCACCCATGGCAGCGCCAAGCACACCGACATCATGAAGACCCAGGGCCTGAAGCAGGCGCTGGACAAGCATGGCTTCGACGCCGCCTTCGGTGGCGCGCGCCGCGACGAAGAGAAGTCGCGGGCGAAAGAGCGCGTCTACTCGTTCCGTGACAGCAAGCACCGCTGGGACCCGAAGAACCAGCGCCCGGAGCTGTGGAACATCTACAACGGCAAGGTCAACAAGGGCGAGTCGATCCGCGTGTTCCCGCTGTCGAACTGGACCGAGCTGGACATCTGGCAGTACATCTACCTCGAAGGCATCCCGATCGTGCCGCTGTACTTCGCCGCCGAGCGTGAAGTGATCGAGAAGAACGGCACCCTGATCATGATCGACGACGAGCGCATCCTCGAGCACCTCAGCGACGAGGAGAAAGCACGCATCGTCAAGAAGAAAGTGCGCTTCCGCACCCTTGGCTGCTACCCGTTGACGGGCGCGGTCGAATCCGAAGCCGAGACCCTGACGGACATCATCCAGGAGATGCTCCTGACCCGTACGTCCGAGCGCCAGGGCCGCGTCATCGACCACGATGGCGCAGGCTCGATGGAAGACAAAAAACGCCAAGGCTACTTCTAATTTCAGGGTTTCATCATGTCGCACCAATCCGAACTGATCAGCGAGGACATCCTCGCGTACCTGGCCCAGCACGAGCGTAAAGAGCTGCTGCGCTTCCTCACCTGCGGCAACGTGGATGACGGCAAGAGCACCCTGATCGGGCGCCTGCTGCACGACTCGAAGATGATCTACGAGGACCACCTCGAGGCCATCACCCGCGATTCGAAGAAGTCCGGCACCACCGGCGAAGAGGTTGACCTGGCGCTGTTGGTCGACGGCCTGCAGGCCGAGCGCGAGCAGGGCATCACCATCGATGTCGCCTACCGCTACTTCTCCACCGCCAAGCGCAAGTTCATCATCGCCGACACCCCGGGCCACGAGCAGTACACCCGTAACATGGCCACCGGCGCCTCGACCTGCGACCTGGCGATCATCCTGGTCGATGCCCGTTACGGCGTGCAGACGCAAACCCGCCGGCACAGCTACATCGCCTCGTTGTTGGGCATCAAGCACATCGTCGTCGCCGTCAACAAGATGGACTTGAAGAACTTCGACGAGCAGGTCTTCGAGTCGATCAAGGCCGACTACCTGAAGTTCGCCGAGGGCATCAACCTCAAGCCATCGAGCCTGCACTTCGTGCCCATGTCGGCGCTCAAGGGCGACAACGTGGTCAACCGCAGCGAGCGTTCGCCGTGGTACACGGGCCCTGCGTTGATGGAGATCCTCGAAACCGTCGAGATCGCCGCCGACCGCAACGTCACCGACCTGCGCTTCCCGGTGCAGTACGTCAACCGTCCGAACCTGAACTTCCGCGGCTTCGCCGGCACCATCGCCGGTGGCGTGGTGCACAAGGGTGACGAGATCGTCGTGCTGCCGTCGGGCAAGAGCAGCCGGGTCAAGTCCATCGTCACCTACGAAGGTGAGCTGGAAAGCGCCGGCCCTGGCCAGGCGGTCACACTGACAATGGAAGACGAGATCGACATCTCCCGCGGCGACCTGCTGGTGCATGCCGACAACGTCCCGGCGGTGACCGACCAGTTCGACGCCATGCTGGTGTGGATGGCCGAGGAACCAATGCTCCCGGGCAAAAAGTACGACATCAAGCGCGCCACCAGCTATGTGCCGGGCTCGATCGCCAGCATCACCCACAAGGTGGATGTGAACACCCTCGAACAGGGCGCCGCCAGCGCGTTGCAGCTCAACGAGATCGGCCGGGTCAAGGTCGCGCTGGACAGCGCCATCGCCCTGGACGGTTACGACAGCAACCGCACCACTGGCGCGTTCATCGTCATCGACCGCCTGACCAACGGCACCGTGGGTGCCGGCATGATCATCGCGCCGCCAGTACTGCCGCACGGCAGCGCCGGCCAGCATGGCAAGCTGGCCCACGTCGCCACCGAAGAGCGCGCCCTGCGCTTCGGCCAGCAGCCGGCCACGGTGCTGTTCAGCGGCCTGTCTGGCGCCGGCAAGAGCACCCTGGCCTACGCCGTGGAGCGCAAGCTGTTCGATATGGGCCGCGCGGTCTATGTGCTCGATGGCCAGAACCTGCGCCACGACCTGAACAAGGGCCTGCCACAGGACCGTGCCGGGCGCACCGAGAACTGGCGCCGCGCCGCCCATGTCGCGCGTCAGTTCAACGAAGCCGGCCTGCTCACCCTGGCCGCGTTCGTCGCCCCGGATGCCGAAGGCCGCGAACAGGCCAAGGCGCTGATCGGCAAGGAGCGTCTGATCACCGTGTACGTCCAGGCGTCGCCGCTGGCCTGCCGCGAGCGTGACCCACAGGGCTTGTATGCAGCTGGGGGCGACAACATCCCGGGCGAAAGCTTCCCGTTCGATGTGCCGCTGGACGCCGACCTGGTGATCGATACCCAGTCGCTGAACGTTGATGAGGGCGTCAAGCTAGTGCTGGATGTGCTGCGCCAGCGTGGTGCGATCTGATCGATAGCCTGATGTGAGAAACCCCGCCTCGGCGGGGTTTTTCATTTCTGAGCAGCGACACCCAGTCTCATGGGTACCCGCCTCGTCATCAGGGCCGAATCTGTAGGAGCCGGCTTTGCCGGCGAAAGGCCCGTGCAGCCAGTACAAGGCAGTCGTTCTCACCACTGCCCTAGATATGTTTCTCGGACACCGGAATCACCCGCCGCTCCTTCACTGCCTTGTAGGAAAAACTCGAATAGATCTCCTTCACTCCAGGCAGCCGCTGCAGCACCTCCCGGGTGAATTCACCAAACGACTCCAGGTCCCGCGCCAGAATCTCCAGCAGGAAGTCATAGCGCCCAGACACATTGTGGCAAGCGACGATCTCGGGGATTTCCATCAACCGGCGCTCGAACGCCAGGGCCATCTCCTTGGTGTGCGAGTCCATCATGATGCTGACGAAAGCGGTCACCCCAAAGCCCAGCGACTTGGGCGAGAGGATGGCCTGGTAACCGGTGATGTAACCGTTGTCCTCCAGCAGCTTGACCCGTCGCCAGCAGGGCGAAGTGGTCAGGGCGACCTGGTCGGCGAGTTCGGAAACGGTGAGGCGGGCGTTGTCCTGCAGGGCGGCCAGCAGGGCGCGGTCGGTACGGTCTAGGGTCAAAGGCATGGTTTGCCCTCCTGGTTCGATTTTTATTGTTTTTCTTTCAAAAACCACAGGGAACAGTGGGCTACTTTGGAAAAATTGCAGCAGCCCAGTGGCATAAGCTTATAGCAAACCACAAGAGGCTGTTGCCATGCGCGACTCCAATAAAAACACCGGTTTTTCCACGCGGGCCATCCACCATGGCTATGACCCGCTGTCCCATGGCGGCGCCCTGGTGCCCCCCGTCTACCAGACTGCCACCTATGCCTTTCCCACCGTCGAATACGGCGCCGCCTGCTTTGCCGGCGAAGAAGGCGGGCACTTCTACAGCCGCATCTCCAACCCCACGCTGGCCTTGCTCGAGCAGCGCATGGCTTCGCTCGAAGGGGGCGAGGCCGGGCTGGCCCTGGCCTCGGGCATGGGCGCCATCACCTCCACGCTGTGGACCCTGCTACGCCCAGGCGACGAACTGATCGTCGGCCGCACCTTGTATGGCTGCACCTTCGCCTACCTGCACCATGGCATCGGCGAGTTCGGGGTGAAGATCCAGCATGTCGACCTCAACGACCTGCAAGCGCTGAAAGCCGCGATCACCCCGAAAACCCGAATGATCTACTTCGAAACCCCGGCCAACCCCAACATGCAACTGGTGGACATCGCCGCCGTGGCCGACGCGACGCGTGGCCATGACCTGAGCATCGTGGTCGACAATACTTACTGCACGCCCTATCTGCAGCGGCCGTTGGAGCTGGGCGCCGACCTAGTCGTGCATTCGGCCACCAAGTATCTCTCCGGGCATGGCGACATCACCGCCGGGCTGGTCGTCGGGCGCAAGGCGTTGATCGACCGGATCCGCCTGGAAGGCCTCAAGGACATGACTGGCGCGGTGCTCTCGCCCCACGATGCGTCGTTGCTGATGCGTGGTATCAAGACCCTGGCCCTGCGCATGGACCGCCATTGCGCCAATGCGCAGCAGGTGGCCGAGCACCTGGTGCGGCAACCACAGGTGGAACTGATCAACTACCCAGGCCTGCCATCCTTCGCCCAGTACGCCCTGGCCCAACGGCAGATGCGCCTGCCGGGCGGGATGATCGCCTTCGAGCTCAAGGGGGGCATCGAGGCGGGGCGGCGTTTCATGAACGCCCTGCAACTGTTCAGCCGGGCGGTGAGCCTGGGGGATGCCGAGTCGCTGGCCCAGCATCCAGCGAGCATGACCCACTCCAGCTACACGCCGCAGGAGCGGGCGCACCATGGTATCTCGGAGGGGCTGGTGCGGTTGTCGGTGGGGCTCGAGGACCTCGACGACCTGCTGGCCGACATCGACCAGGCCTTGAAGGCTTGTGCCTGAACCGCCACGGACGAGGCCTGCGCAATGGTTGCGATGATGAACCCGAACGAGCCGTTGACCGCTCATGATGTGAACCTGGACAGCGACCCGGTGGAAACCACCGAGTGGTGCCAGGCCCTTGAATCTACCCTGGCCCGTTGCGGCCCGGCGCGGGCGCGCTTCCTGTTGCAGCGCTTGCAGGCGCATGCCCTGGAGCTGGGCCTGGAGCGCGAGGCCCAGGCGTTCTCCGCCTACCGCAACACCTTGCCGGTGGAGCAGCAGGCTGCCTACCCCGGTGATCTCGAACTGGACGAGCGCATTACCGGCATCCTGCGCTGGAATGCCCTGGCTATGGTGGTGCGGGCCAACCATGCCTATGGCGAGCTGGGCGGGCATATCGCCAGCTACGCCTCGGCGGCGGAAATCTTCGAGGTGGG
This sequence comes from Pseudomonas entomophila, assembly GCF_023277925.1. Classification (NCBI taxonomy): domain Bacteria; kingdom Pseudomonadati; phylum Pseudomonadota; class Gammaproteobacteria; order Pseudomonadales; family Pseudomonadaceae; genus Pseudomonas; species Pseudomonas entomophila. The sequence goes on along the minus strand of NZ_CP063832.1, from coordinate 3,341,488 downwards.
TTTCCAGCATTTTTTCCGCGGTGAAAGCGGCGGCGAGCGACGCACGGGCGACCTGGTGTTCTTCCAGCCGCACTCGGCGCCGGGCATTTATGCTCGTGCTTTTCTCGAAGGGCGGCTCACTGAGCAGCAACTGGCCAACTACCGGCAGGAAGTCGCCGGCAATGGCCTGTGTTCCTACCCGCACCCTTGGTTGATGCCCGGCTTCTGGCAGTTCCCTACCGGCTCCATGGGGATCGGCCCGCTCAATGCGATCTACCAGGCGCGCTTCATGCGCTACCTGCAGCATCGTGGGCTGCTCGACACGTCGGATCGCCATGTGTGGGGCGTGTTCGGCGATGGCGAGATGGACGAGCCGGAATCGACCGCCGGCCTCACCCTGGCCGCCCGTGAGGGGCTGGACAACCTCACCTTCATCGTCAATTGCAACCTGCAACGTCTCGATGGCCCGGTACGTGGTAATGGCCAGATCATCCAGGAGCTTGAAGCGCTGTTCAGCGGCGCTGGCTGGAACGTGATCAAGGTGCTGTGGGGCTCGGAGTGGGATGCGCTGTTCGCCCGGGATCATGAGCACGCATTGCTGCGCCAGCTGGCGGCAACACCCGACGGGCAGTTCCAGACCCTCGGTGCCAAGGACGGCAGCTACAACCTGGAGCATTTCTTCAACCAGGCCCCAGCGCTACAGCGCCTGGTCGCGCACATGAGCACCGAGGAGATCAACGCCCTCAAGCGCGGCGGCCATGATTTTCGCAAGCTGCATGCCGCCTATGCCGCGGCCAGGGCCTGCAAGGGCCGGCCGACGGTGATCCTGGCCAAGACCAAGAAAGGTTACGGCATGAGCGCCGCGGGTGAATCACGGATGACCGCGCACCAGGCCAAGAAACTCGATGTGCAGGCGTTGCGGGCATTCCGTGATCGTTTCCACCTGCCGCTGTCCGATGAGGCGGTCGAACAACTGCGTTTCTACCGTCCAGCCGAGGATAGCGCGGAGATGGTCTATTTGCGCCAGCGTCGTGCCGCGCTGGGCGGGCCGTTACCGGTCAGGCGCAGCGACTGCGCCCGCTTGCCGGTGCCGGACCTAGACACGTTCGCAGGCTTTGCCCTGCACGCCGATGGCAAGGAGATGTCCACCACCATGGCCGCCGTGCGCTTGCTGGGGCACTGGTTGAAGGCACCGGAGTTGGGGCCACGGGTGGTGCCGATCGTCGCCGACGAGGCGCGGACCTTCGGCATGGCCAGCCTGTTCCGCCAGATCGGTATCTATTCGCCGGCCGGTCAACGTTACGAGCCTGAGGATGCCGGTTCATTACTGGCGTACAAGGAGGCCCGCGACGGCCAGTTGCTGGAAGAGGGTATCACCGAGGCCGGGGCGATCTCGTCCTGGGTCGCGGCGGCGACGTCCTACGCGGTACACGGTGAACCGATGCTGCCGGTGTACATCTATTACTCGATGTTCGGTTTCCAGCGCGTCGGCGACTTGATCTGGGCCGCCGCCGACCAGCGCGCCCGGGGCCTGTTGCTGGGGGCCACCGCTGGGCGCACCACTCTGGGTGGGGAAGGGTTACAGCATCAGGATGGCTCCAGCCTGGTCATGGCCGCCATGGTGCCCAATTGCCGGGCCTGGGATCCGTGTTTCGCCGGCGAGCTGGCGGTGATTCTCGACCATGCGGCGCGGCGCATGCTGGTAGAACAATGTGACGAGTTCCATTACGTGGCGGTGATGAATGAAAACTATCCACAACCTTCGTTGCCGGAGGCGGTGCATGGCGATGTGCTGCTAGGTATGTACCGTTATGTCGTACAGCGGGCCCTCAAGTCCCAAGGGCGGGTTCGGCTGCTGGGTTCGGGGGCAATCCTGCGTGAAGTGATCGCGGCCAGCGAGTTGTTGGCGACCGAATGGCAGGTCGACAGCGAGGTGTTCAGTGTCACCAGCTTCAGTGAACTGGCGCGTGAGACGCGGGATGTGCGCAGGCAGACCATGGCCGGTGGCGAAGAGGACAGCCACCTGCGTCGCTGCCTGGCCGGTGATGCCCCGGTGATCGCCGCCAGCGACTATGTGCGTGCCTGGCCGCAACTGATTGCCGAGTATGTCGAGGCCCCCTATATCACCCTGGGCACCGATGGCTTCGGGCGCAGCGATACGCGGCAGCAGTTGCGGCGGTTCTTCGAGGTGGACCGTTACGCGGTGGTGATGGCGGCCTTGTACAGCCTGGTGCGGCAAGGGGTGTTGCCGGCAGAGGTACTGGCGCAGGCCAGGAGGCGTTACGGGTGTGGAGAACAGGGGGCGGCCTGGTACCGGTGATAAGCTCTGGCGAGATGCCTGTGGGGGCGTCAGCCTCAAGGTCAACGCCGCAGGCGGCGTGTCACTCACAAAAAAGGCCTCTTGCGAGGCCTTCTTCATGTCGTCGAATCAGCGCTTGAGGCCGTAGCTCTCATCGAGCATGCCCGGCGAGTTTGGTGCCTTCGGTGCATAGTCGCGCGGCACTTCGGCGGTATCCTTCGGCGGAGTCAGGCGATCACGCGGGCCTTGAGGCGCTTCCGAATGCAGCGCGGCCAGTAGGCGCTGACGGGTCAGCTCGTCGAGAGCCAGGCGGTTGGCGCCCTCTGCCAGGTGATCCTGCACATCCTGGTAGCTTTGCGTGAGTTTCTTGACCAGCGACGCGGTGCTGTTGAAGTGGGTGACCACCTCGTTCTGGTAATTGTCGAAGCGCTGCTGGATGTCGTCCAGCTGGCGTTGGGTGTTGCTCGGTGCCGCATTGGGCAGCAGGCGGGCCAGCGCGAAACCGACGACGACGCCGACAGCCAGGGCCAGGGTCGGCAGCAACCAAACAAGGAGCGAGTGTTCCACGAGTCCTTCCTCTATAAACGGCTTTGCTTTACGTTAACGGCTCAGACCTGCGCTGTATACCGCGAGCGATCGCAAATCAGAACAGAATTCCTCAGCTAGACGAGTCGACCCTCCTCGAGGTCACGGAGTAGTGCCTTGCTTATCCGCGAAACACCCTTGTTCATCGATGGCCCCTGCGGCCAGCTGGAAGCCTTGTACCTGGACGTGGCCGATGCCCGTGGCGCGGTGCTGATCTGCCACCCCAACCCGGTCCAGGGCGGCACCATGCTCAACAAGGTGGTCTCGACCCTGCAGCGCACGGCCCGAGATGCGGGTTATGTGACCTTGCGTTTCAATTACCGCGGTGTCGGCCAGAGCGCCGGCAGCCACGACATGGGCGCGGGCGAGGTAGCTGACGCCGAGGCGGTTGCGGCCTGGCTGCGTGAACGGCATCCCGAGCTGCCGCTGGTGCTGATGGGCTTCTCCTTCGGTGGTTTCGTCGCCACCAGCCTGGCCGGTCGCCTCGAGGCCGAGGGCGTTGCGCTGCAGCACCTGTTCATGATCGCCCCGGCGGTGATGCGCCTGACGGAGCAGTTCCCGCTGCCCGAGCGGGCTCCCCTGACCATCGTGCAGCCAGATACCGACGAAGTCGTCGACCCGCAGCTGGTATACGACTGGTCCGACGCCTTGTCGCGCCCCCATGAGCTGCTGAAAGTGGCAGAATGCGGACACTTCTTCCATGGCAAGCTGACCGATCTGAAGGATCTGCTGCTGCCGCGCCTTTCGAACTGAGCCAAGCCTGAATAAGCGAACACCCATGACCACGCGCATCCTTACCGGTATCACCACCACCGGCACCCCGCACCTGGGCAACTACGCCGGCGCCATTCGCCCGGCCATTCTCGCCAGCCAGCAGCCCGGTGCCGACTCGTTCTACTTCCTGGCCGACTACCACGCCCTGATCAAGTGCGACGACCCGCTGCGCATCCAGCGCTCGCGCCTGGAGATCGCCGCCACTTGGCTGGCCGGTGGCCTGGATCCGGACAAGGTCACTTTCTATCGTCAGTCGGACATCCCCGAGATCCCCGAGCTGACCTGGCTGCTGACCTGCGTCGCCGCCAAAGGCCTGCTCAACCGCGCTCACGCCTACAAGGCTTCGGTGGACAAGAACGTCGAGGCCGGCGAAGACCCGGACGCCGGTGTGACCATGGGCCTGTTCAGCTACCCGGTACTGATGGCCGCCGACATCCTGATGTTCAACGCCAACAAGGTGCCGGTCGGCCGTGACCAGATCCAGCACGTGGAAATGGCCCGTGACATCGGCCAACGCTTCAACCACCTGTTCGGCCAGGGCAAGGACTTTTTCGCCCTGCCGGAAGCGGTGATCGAGGAAAGCGTGGCCACCCTGCCGGGGCTGGACGGGCGCAAGATGTCCAAGAGCTACGACAACACCATCCCCCTGTTCACCAGTGCCAAGGACATGAAGGACGCCATCTCGCGTATCGTCACCGACTCCAAGGCACCAGGTGAGGCGAAGGATCCGGACAATTCGCACCTGTTCACCCTGTTCCAGGCCTTCTCCACGCCCACGCAATGCGCCGAGTTCCGTGAAGAGCTGTTGCAGGGCCTGGGCTGGGGCGAGGCCAAGCAGCGCCTGTTCCAACTGCTCGACGGCCAGCTGGCCGAGAAGCGCGATCACTACCACCAGTTGATTTCGCGCCCGTCGGATCTCGAGGACATCCTCCTGGCCGGCGCCGCCAAGGCCCGCAAGACCGCCACGCCGTTCCTCGAGCAACTGCGAGAGGCGGTTGGCCTGCGTTCGTTCCGCACCAGCGTGCAAGCCGCCACCGAAGTGAAGAAGAAAGCCGCCAAGAGCGCCCGTTTCGTCAGCTTCCGTGACGAAGACGGCAGCTTCCGCTTCCGCCTGCTGGCCGCCGACGGCGAGCAATTGTTGCTGTCGCGCAGCTTCGCCGATGGCAAGAGCGCAGGCGCCGTGAGCAAGCAGCTGCAGCAGGGTGGCGAGGCCGATGTACGGGTCGAAGGCCTGGGCTTCTCGCTCTGGTTGGGGGGCGAGCAGGTTGCCGACGGGCCGCAGTTCGAGGCCGCCGAGGCCCGTGACGCGGCTATCGCGAGTCTGCGCGAGGCCCTGGCGCCACAGGCGGACTGAGTCACTTTGACGCAAGTCTGATTGCCATTAAGCGGGCCGGTCGCTACAGTGACGGCCCGTTTTTTGTTGCCTCGCTAACGAAATCATGACTCCCCTAGAACGCTATCAAGCAGATCTGAAACGTCCCGACTTCTTCCATGACGCGGCGCAGGAAACTGCGGTGCGTCACCTGCAGCGCCTGTACGACGACCTGGTGCACGCGCAGAACAACAAGCCGGGCGTGTTTGGCAAGTTGTTCGGCAAGAAGGAACAGACGCCGGTCAAGGGCCTGTACTTCTGGGGTGGGGTAGGGCGAGGCAAGACCTACCTGGTCGACACCTTCTATGAAGCGCTGCCGTTCAAGCAGAAGATGCGCACGCACTTCCACCGCTTCATGAAGCGTGTGCACGAAGAGATGAAAACCCTCAAGGGCGAGAAGAACCCGTTGACCCTCATCGCCAAGCGCTTCAGCGAAGAAGCCAAGGTGATCTGCTTTGACGAGTTCTTCGTTTCCGACATCACCGATGCCATGATCCTCGGCACCCTGATGGAAGAGCTGTTCAAGAACGGCGTATCGTTGGTGGCCACCTCCAACATCGTGCCGGACGGCCTGTACAAGGATGGCCTGCAACGTGCGCGCTTCCTACCGGCCATCGCCATGATCAAGCAGTACACCGACGTGGTGAATGTCGACAGCGGTGTCGACTACCGCCTGCGCCACCTGGAACAGGCCGAGCTGTTCCACTTTCCGCTCGACGCCGCCGCCCACGAGAGCCTGCGCGCCAGCTTCAAGGCGCTGACGCCCGAGTGCACCCAGGCCGTCGAGAACGACGTGCTGATGATCGAGAACCGTGAGATCCACGCCCTGCGCACCTGCGACGATGTCGCCTGGTTCGACTTCCGCGCCCTGTGCGACGGCCCGCGCAGCCAGAACGACTATATCGAACTGGGCAAGATCTTCCATGCCGTGCTGCTGAGCAACGTCGAGCAGATGGGCGTGACCACCGATGACATCGCCCGCCGCTTCATCAACATGGTCGACGAGTTCTACGACCGTAACGTGAAGTTGATCATCTCGGCGGAAGTGGAGCTGAAGGACCTGTACACCGGCGGGCGCCTGAGCTTCGAGTTCCAGCGCACGCTCAGCCGCCTGCTGGAGATGCAGTCCCACGAGTTCCTGTCGCGGGCGCACAAGCCGTAAGCTTTCGAAAACTGACGCGATCATCGTTGGGGCCGGCTTTGCCTGCGAACACTGGCGCAGCCGGTACCCTGTACCGCGGCGCCTGGTTCGCCAGCAAGGCTGGCTCCTACTGATTTGCGGGGTGACGCATCTCAGGCTTCCTGCATGAATTGCTGCCGGTACTGGTTCGGCGACAGCTCGGTGTGCTGGCGGAACAACCGGGCGAAGAAGCTCGCGTCGTCGTAGCCCACCTCATAGCTGATGGTCTTGATGCTCTTGCGTGTGCTCGACAACAGGCCTTTGGCTGTCTCGATACGCAGGCGCTGCAGGTAATGCAGCGGCTTGTCACCGGTGGCGCCCTGGAAGCGGCGCATGAAATTGCGGATGCTCATGCCGTGATTGCGGGCCACGTCCTCGAAACGGAACTTGTCGGCGAAGTGCTCTTCGAGCCAGTGCTGGATCTGCAGGATGATCAGGTCCTGGTGCAGCTTCTGCCCGCCAAAGCCCATGCGCCCCGGCGTGTAGCTGCGCTGCACCTCGTAGAGGATGTCGCGGGCCACGGCGCGGGCCACGTTGGCGCCGCAGAAGCGCTCGATCAGGTAGATATACAGGTCGCAGGCTGACGTGGTGCCGCCGGCGCAGTAGAGGTTGTCGGCGTCGGTGAGGTGCTTGTCCTGGTTCAGGCGGATCTTCGGGTAGCGCTCGGCGAAGTTGCTGAAGAAGCGCCAGTAGGTGGTCGCCTCCTTGCCATCGAGCAGGCCGGATTCCGCCAGCCAGAACACCCCGCTGGCCTCGGCGCACAGCACCGCGCCGCGAGCATGCTGGGCGCGCAACCAGGGCAATACCTGGGGGTAGCGTTGCAGCAGGTTGTCGAAGTCATCCCAGAAAGCCGGGAGGATGATTACATCGGCGTCGTTCAGGCCGCTGTCGACCGGCAGTTGCACATTGCTGAAGCTGTCCACGGGCAGGCCGTCGGGGCTCACCAGGCCGATTTCGAACATCGGCTGCAGGCCCAGGCCCAACTGCTTGCTGTAGCGCAGGCTAGCGAGGTGGAAGAAGTCCTTGGCCTGCATCAGTGTCGAAGCGAACACTTTATCAATGGCCAGGATGCTGACGCGCCGCAGCGACGCGGAGGGTTGGGTAAACATCATTGTCATTGTTCTTATAGGGTAGAGTGGTCAATCACCGGCTGGATCGTCTTATTTTTTGGCGATTGTGTCTACCCCGATGCACTGCGGTGCCTTCTTCGCGGCTGAAGCCGCTCCTGCAGGATGGGCGCAGAGCCCGGTAGGAGCGGCTTCAACCGCGAAAAGGGCGGCACAAGACTTTAGTTCAAGGCGCCGGGTTGGGCTGCTCCTGGTGAATCGCCTCGATCGCCGCCAGCAATTCGTCACCCAGGCTCAAGGCCAGGCTGTCGATGTTGCTTTGCAGTTGCTCCACCGTCGTCGCGCCGATGATGTTGCTGGTCACGAACGGCTGCCGCGTCACGAACGCCAAGGCCATCTGCGCCGGGTCCAGGCCATGCTCGCGGGCCAGTTGCACGTAGCGGCTGCAGGCCGCCACGGTCTGCCGATTGGAGTAGCGGGCGAAGCGACTGAACAGGGTCAGGCGGCCATCGATCGGGCGGGCGCCATTCTCATACTTGCCTGACAGCATGCCGAAGGCCAGCGGCGAATAGGCCAGCAACCCGCATTGCTCGCGGATCGCCACTTCCGCCAGACCCACCTCGAAACTACGGTTGAGCAGGTTGTACGGGTTCTGGATCGATACCGCGCGCGGCCAGCCACGGGTTTCGGCCAGGTGCAGGAACTTCATCGTGCCCCACGGGGTTTCGTTGGACAGGCCGACATGGCGGATCTTGCCGGCGCGCACCTGTTCATCGAGCACTTCCAGGGTTTCTTCCAGTGGGGTGAAGATGTCCTGGGGCAGGTGCTGGTAGCCCAGCTTGCCAAAGAAGTTGGTGCTGCGCTCGGGCCAATGCAGTTGATACAGGTCGATACGGTCGGTCTGCAGGCGTTCCAGGCTCGCGTCCAGCGCCGCGACGATGTGTTGGCGGTTGTGCTTGAGCTGGCCATCGCGGATGTGGCTGATGCCGTTGCCGGGGCCGGCGACCTTGCTGGCCAGCAGCCAGTCGTCACGGTCGCCATTTTTCGTGAACCAGTTGCCGATGATGCGCTCGGTGGCGGCGTAGGTTTCCGGGCGCGGCGGCACCGGGTACATCTCGGCGGTGTCGATGAAGTTGATGCCGGCTTGCTTGGCCAGTGCGATCTGGGCGAAGGCCTGTTCCTGAGTGTTCTGCTCGCCCCAGGTCATGGTGCCCAGGCACAGGGCGCTGACGTTGAGGTCGGTACGACCGAGCTTGCGGTATTCCATCGGGGAACTGCTCCTGGGCAAAGATAGCCATAAAAGCAGGTTGAAATTTTTTGCGCAATCTGGATAATTCTGCCCCTCTCCGTGTGGCGGAAGTGATGCACCACCACGCAGGATGAACCCCGTCGAACATTGGCGTGCCCGACCCGAGCCCCCAAAAGCGTCAGCGTTCGGCTGCGCGCTTGCCCTTGGCAAGTTGTGCACTATCCAGTAAGATTCGCCGTCTATTTTTCGCTGGGCGGCCTCTGAGGCTTTAGAGAATGAAAACTTTTACTGCTAAACCGGAAACAGTAAAGCGCGAGTGGTTCGTAGTCGACGCCGCTGGTCAGACCCTGGGTCGTCTGGCTACCGAAATCGCTAGCCGCCTGCGTGGCAAGCACAAGCCAGAATACACCCCTCACGTTGACACCGGCGACTACATCGTCGTCATCAACGCCGAGCAGGTTCGTGTGACTGGTGCCAAGTCTTCCGACAAGATGTACTACTCCCACTCCGGCTTCCCGGGCGGTATCAAGGAAATCAACTTCGAGAAGTTGATCGCCAAGGCCCCTGAGCGTGTTATCGAAACCGCGGTCAAAGGCATGCTGCCGAAGAACCCGCTGGGTCGCGACATGTACCGTAAGCTGAAAGTGTACGCGGGTGCTGCTCACCCACACACTGCTCAGCAGCCTCAAGAACTGAAGATCTAACGGGATAGTTCATTATGTCGGCGACTCAAAACTACGGCACTGGCCGTCGCAAGACCGCAACCGCTCGCGTTTTCCTGCGTCCAGGTACCGGTAACATCTCCATCAACAACCGTTCTCTGGACGTGTTCTTCGGCCGCGAAACCGCTCGCATGGTTGTTCGCCAGCCGCTGGAACTGACCGAAACCGTTGAGAAATTCGACATCTACGTCACCGTTTCCGGTGGTGGTGTCAGCGGTCAGGCCGGTGCAATCCGCCACGGCATCACCCGCGCCCTGATGGAATACGACGAAACCCTGCGTGGCGCCCTGCGTCGTGCTGGCTACGTCACCCGCGACGCCCGTGAAGTCGAGCGTAAGAAAGTGGGTCTGCGTAAAGCGCGTAAGCGTCCTCAGTACTCCAAGCGTTAATACCGCTTCGGCAGTCGAAAGAAGCCCGGTTCCTTGGAACCGGGCTTTTTTTATGTCTTGGACTAACCTGTCAGCTAGTCCGTGGTTGTTTGCCGCATAGACACAGATCAAGCAAAGCGAGGGTTACACCCCAACTAGCGGGTAATCACCTTGTCAGTGTGTGGATTTGTTCCTTACCATTGCGGCCAATTTTTAGTGCCACAGACATACCTAAGTAGATGCCTGTTAGAGCGGGCCAAGCAAGCTGATGGGAGAGGACTGAATGAGCAATGACGGCGTCAACGCAGGCCGGCGCCGCTTCCTCGTAGCCGCGACATCCGTGGTCGGGGCAGCGGGGGCAGTGGGGGCTGCGGTACCGTTCGTAGGGTCATGGTTTCCCAGTGCCAAGGCGAAAGCCGCGGGTGCACCGGTGAAGGTCAATATTGCCAAGGTCGAGCCCGGGCAGCAGATGGTGGCTGAGTGGCGTGGCCAACCTGTATTCATCGTGCGGCGAACGGAAGAGATCCTCGATAATCTGAAAAAGATCGCCGGTGAGCTCTCCGATCCTGAATCCAAGGCGTCGGTGCAGCCCACCTACGTCGACCCGCAAAACCGTTCGATCAAGCCCGAGATCCTCGTCCTGGTCGGCCTGTGCACTCACCTGGGTTGCTCGCCGACGTTCCGTCCTGAAGTCGCCCCGGCCGACCTTGGTCCGAAATGGGTTGGTGGCTACTTCTGCCCTTGCCACGGTTCGCACTACGATCTGGCGGGCCGTGTCTACAAGTCCCAGCCGGCGCCGCTGAACCTGCCAGTGCCACCGCACTCGTACGAGTCGGACGATCTCATCGTCATCGGCATCGATCAGGAGAAAGCATGATGAGCAAGTTCATGGAGTGGATCGATGCGCGCTTCCCCGCGACGAAAATGTGGGAAGACCATCTGAGCAAGTATTACGCGCCCAAGAACTTCAACTTCCTGTATTTCTTCGGCTCTCTGGCGCTGCTGGTGCTGGTCAACCAGATCGTTACCGGTGTGTGGCTGACCATGAGCTTCACCCCCTCGGCGGAAGAGGCCTTCGCCTCGGTCGAGTACATCATGCGCGACGTCGAGTACGGCTGGATCCTGCGCTACCTGCACTCCACCGGCGCCTCGGCGTTCTTCATCGTGGTCTACCTGCACATGTTCCGCGGCCTGCTCTACGGCTCCTACCAGAAGCCCCGCGAGCTGGTCTGGCTGTTCGGCATGCTGATCTACCTGGCGCTGATGGCCGAGGCATTCATGGGCTACCTGCTGCCGTGGGGGCAGATGTCGTACTGGGGGGCCCAGGTGATCATCTCGCTGTTCGGTGCGATCCCGGTGATCGGCGGCGACCTCACCCAGTGGATCCGTGGTGACTACCTGATTTCCGGTATCACCCTGAACCGCTTCTTCGCCCTGCACGTGGTGGCCCTGCCGATCGTCATTCTTGGCCTAGTGGTGCTGCATATCCTGGCGCTGCACGAAGTGGGTTCGAACAACCCGGATGGCGTGGACATCAAGAAGAAAAAGGACGAGAACGGCATTCCGCTGGATGGCATTCCGTTCCACCCGTACTACACCGTCAAGGATATCGTCGGCGTGGTGGTGTTCCTCTTCGTGTTCTGCGCTGTGGTGTTCTTCTTCCCGGAAATGGGTGGCTACTTCCTGGAAAAACCGAACTTCGAGCAGGCCAACGCCTTCAAGACGCCTGAGCATATCGCGCCGGTGTGGTACTTCACGCCGTTCTACGCAATCCTGCGCGCGGTCCCTGACAAGCTGTTTGGTGTCATCGCCATGGGCGCTGCCATCGCCGTGCTGTTCGTGCTGCCCTGGCTCGACCGCAGCCCCGTGCGCTCCATGCGCTACAAGGGCTGGCTGAGCAAGATCTTCCTGCTGGTATTCTGCGTGGCCTTCGTCATCCTCGGGGTGCTGGGCGTACTGGCGCCAACGCCGGGCCGGACCTTGCTGTCGCAGGTGTGTACGGTGCTGTACTTCGCCTACTTCCTGCTGATGCCGTTCTACACAAGGCTTGAGAAGACCAAACCGGTTCCGGAAAGGGTGACTGGCTGATGAAAAAGTTGATTGCAGTATTTTTGCTGGCACTGATGCCTGGCCTATCCTTCGCTGCCGAACACAGCCTGGAGCTGGACAAGGTCGATGTCGACCTGACCGACAAGGCCGCCCTGCAGGACGGCGCGCGCACCTTCGCCAACTATTGCATGGGTTGCCACAGTGCCAAGTTCCAGCGCTATGAGCGAGTAGCCGACGATCTGGGGATACCCCATGAACTGATGCTCGAGAACCTGGTGTTCACCGGCGCCAAGATCGGCGACCACATGAAGATTGGCATGCAGCCGAACGATGCCAAGACCTGGTTCGGCGCGGCCCCCCCCGATCTCACCCTGGTCGCCCGGGTGCGCGGCAACGACTGGTTGTACACCTACCTGCGCAGCTTCTACGAGGATCCAGCGCGTCCCTACCGGGTGAACAACAAGGTCTTCCCCAACGTGGGCATGCCTAACGTGCTGGTCGGGTTGCAGGGCAACCAGGTAATCGGTTGCAAGCAGGTGCAGACCGTGATCGACGGCAAGAAGCAATTCGACCCGCTTACCGGCAGCCCGTTGACCCATGAAGCGTGCGACCAGCTGACCGTCGAGGAGAAATCCGGTACCCTGACCACCGAGCAGTTCGACGAGAAGGTCAAGAACCTGGTGACCTTCCTGGCCTATTCGGCCAACCCGGTCAAACTGGAAAGCCAGCGCATAGGCACCTATGTACTGCTGTACCTGGCTTTCTTCTTCGTGTTCGCCTACTTGCTCAAGCGCGAATACTGGAAGGACGTGCACTGATCACGCAGTAGTTTCTGGTAGTTGAACGCGCCCGGGGCGCCCTGGCAGACATGCCAGGGCGCCCCGGGCGCGTTTTCATTTAGAGTTTTACAAGCATCCCGTGCGAGGAGGCGCTACATGGGCGCAACCAACAGGTTAGCCTGCTATTCCGACCCCGCTGATCATTATTCTCATCGGGTACGCCTCGTGCTCGCGGAGAAAGGCGTCACGGTGCAGATCATCGATGTCGACCCCAAGCGTCTACCGCCCAAGCTGGTTGAAGTGAACCCCTATGGCAGCCTGCCAACCCTGGTCGATCGAGACCTGGCGTTGTACGAGTCATCGGTGGTGATGGAGTATCTCGAGGAGCGCTACCCGCACCCACCGCTGATGCCGGTCTATCCGGTGGCCCGTGGCAACAGTCGCCTGCTGATGCATCGCATCCAGCGCGATTGGTGCGCCTTGGCCGACACTGTGCTCGATGCGCGCAGCAGTGACGCGGCGCGCGCCCAGGCGCGCAAGGAGCTGCGTGAGAGCCTTACGGGTGTGGCGCCGCTGTTTGGCGAGATGGCCTGCTTCATGAGTGAGGAGCAAAGCCTGGTCGATTGCTGTCTACTGCCTATCCTCTGGCGTTTGCCGGTAATGGGTATCGAATTGCCGCGGCAGGCCAAGCCGCTGCTGGATTATATGGAGCGACAGTTCGCCCGCGAGCCTTTCCAGGCGAGCTTGTCCGCTACTGAACGTGAAATGCGCAAGGTTTAAAAAGGAGCCGTTGATGAACTCCAGTCGCCCTTATCTGGTTCGAGCGCTGTATGAGTGGATCGTCGACAACGATTGCACCCCCCACATGCTGGTCAATGCCGAGTACCCGGCCGTCCAGGTACCCCAAGGTTTCGCCAGCGATGGCCAGATCGTGCTTAACATTTCCCCCAGCGCCGTGCGCAGCTTGCACATGGACAACGAAGCCGTGAGCTTCGAGGGGCGCTTTGGTGGCGTGGCCCATACGCTGTACGTGCCGATCGGTGCGATCCTGGGTATCTATGCCCGGGAGAACGGTCAGGGCATGGTCTTCGAGCTCGAGCCGCCACTCGACGATGAAGATGAGTTGTCTGACGACGATGGCGTCGAGCCGAATGACGATGGCCCGCCAGAAGGCGGTGGCCAGCCGCCACGTCCGAGTGGTCGACCCAGCCTCAAGGTGGTCAAGTAACAAAAAAGGCGATCCGGATGGATCGCCTTTTTTGTTACTGCTGACGGATCACAGGTCCTTGATGCTCTGTACCTGGTCCTTGTTGATGCGGGTCGGCTTGCCGTCCAGTTGCTTGAACTCGTAGAAGCCCGAGGCGCGGTCGAATTCCGGCGTGTCGGTGGTCTGCAGTTCGCGGCCATCGTTGAGGGTGATCACGCTCGGGGTGGAGCAGCCGGCCAGGGCGGCGAAAGCGCCGATGAGCAGGGCGGGCAGCAGAAGCTTCTTCATGAGTGTTTCCTGGGTTTCGAGGGTTGTTCGCCGGCAAGCCGGCGAAGGGGTCAGTCGATGTATTCGAACAGCTTGACGATCTTCTGCACGCCCGATACGCCCTGCACTACGTTGGTGGCGGCGTTGGCCTCTTGCTGCCTGACCAGGCCGAGCAGGTAGACGATACCGTTTTCAGTGATCACCTTGATGCGTGAGCTGGGAACGCTCTCGTCGGTCAGCATCTGGGTCTTGATCTTGGTGGTCAGCCAGGCGTCGTTGTTGCGCGCGAGGATGGACGAAGGTTGGATGACCTGCAGCTCGTTATGCACTTTCTTGACCCGCTGGACCTGGCTGGCGGTCTGTTCGGCCAGGGACTTGAGGTCGGCGCGCGGGGTCTGGCCGGCGAGCAGTACAACGCCGTTGTAGCTGCTGACGACAATATGCGAGCCCTTGTCCAGCTCAGGGTTGGCCTTGGCGATGTTGACCGAGACCTTGGTTTCGATCAGCGAATCGTCAATCTTGCTGCCGATGGTGCGGGTGCCACGGTCATCTTCGATCGGTGAGTTGCGGGTCGAGGTCAATACCGAGCTGCAGCCGGAGAGGCTCAGGCACAGGGTGAGGGCCATCAGGCCGAGACGCTTGGGGATCATTCTTCACTCCCGAACAGTTGGCTGTCGATCAGGTCGCACAAACAGTGGATCGCCAGCAGGTGGACTTCCTGGATGCGTGCCGTGACCGTCGAGGGTACGCGGATCTCCACGTCCTCGGGCAGCAGCAGCGACGCCATGCCGCCGCCGTCGCGACCGGTCAGGGCGACGACAATCATTTCGCGGTCATGGGCGGCCTGGATCGCCTGGATCACGTTGGCCGAGTTGCCGCTGGTGGAGATCGCCAGCAGCACATCGCCGGGTTGGCCCAGCGCGCGAATCTGCTTGGAGAAGACTTCGTTGTAGCTGTAGTCGTTGGCGATCGAGGTGAGCGTGGAGCTGTCGGTGGTCAGGGCAATGGCCGGCAGGCTCGGGCGCTCGCGCTCGAAGCGGTTGAGCAGTTCCGAGGAAAAGTGCTGGGCATCGCCGGCCGAGCCGCCGTTGCCGCAGGCGAGCATCTTGCCGTCGCTGAGCAGGGCGTTGACCATGACCAGGCTGGCCTGCTCGATGTGGGGTGCCAGGATGTCCATTGCCTGTTGCTTGGTGTCGATGCTGGCCTGGAACAGCCGGCGAATTCGGGATTGCATGTCCATCTGGGTGACCTTAAGTAGGGCGGTGGCTGGCGCGATGCGCGACAGGGACCAGCCCGCGAAACATAGAGCTTGGAATTCGGATAGGGTTCAGCATTCGAAGGCGTTTTTCAGCCATTGAAGCGGTTGCCCCGCGTGCCCCTGGCCCTGCAGGGCGACAACGTCGAAGCGGCAGGGTTGGGTGGCCCAGCGGGGTTCGCTCTGCAGGAAAAGGTTGGCGGCAAGCGTCAGTCGCCGCTGCTTGCGCCCATCGATACTGCCGAGCGCGCCACCAAAGCCCGCGTGCAACCGATAGCGGACCTCGACGAATACTACTGTATCGGCATCGAGCATGACCAGATCGAGCTCACCACCCTTGCATCGCCAGTTGCGGGCCAATAGTCGCAAACCCTGCCCTCGGAGGAACTCGAGGGCGTGGTCTTCGGCGGCCTGGCCGGCGCAGGTGGGCGATGCGTCGGGCATCAGCGAGGCGTGTCCGGCAGGCGCTTGACCTGACCGCCGGAGAACTCGGCCCAGGGCAATTGGCGCTCGACACGCTGGTTGGCGTTCATGCTCAGGCTGCCGGATTGGCCTTCGATGCGGTTGCCTGGCAGTGCTTTGAGCTGGTCCAGGCGAGGGGCCAGGCTGTAGGCGTCGACACCCATGGCGTACAGGCGGCCGAGGCTGCCGGCGGCCTGGGGCCACTGCTGCACCACCTGCTGGCGCAGGTTGTTGGTGCTGTCGAGCAGCCATGGGGTTTCGCAGAAGCGGATGCCGTTCATGTCGTTGTACTGGTTGACGTCACCGCTGGCGCTGTAGAGGTTCGAGGTGGCGTAGACCGGTACGTCGCCGGCGTACTGGAAGTTGAGTGTGGGCTTGATCTGCTGGGCTTGCTGTGGGGTGGCGGCCAGGAAGATGAAGTCGATATCCTGCCGGCGCGACGGTTGTGCGGCGATGTTACCGCCCACGGTGCTTTGCAGGCTCTTGGCGCGGCCTTCGCTCTGGCGTAGTTGGAACAACTCGGCGATCTGCTGGGCCAGGGCGACTGGCTGAGCGATGCGTTCGGCTGCGAGCAGGGTGCCGCCATTGGCTTCCCAATCCTTGCGGAAGGCGGCGAGCACGCGATCACCCCATTCACCGCTCGGGACCAGCGCAACGGCACGAGCCATGCCGTCGGCACGGGCGCGGCGGGCGACTTCGCGGGCTTCGTCCTCGGCAGCGAGGCCGAACTGGAACAGCTGCGGCGGTGCTTTCTGGCCGGCGTCGGCGTAGTTCAGTGCCAGGGTGGTGATGGGCAGTTGTGGATAGGCGGCAAGCTTCTTCACCAGGGGTTTTTCAAGCGGGCCGATGACCAGTTGCACGCCGGCGGCCTGGGCCTGGCGGTAGAAGTCATCGAGCGAGGTGATGCGCGAGCTGTCGAACACCTGAACGGCAGGTGCTGGCTGGCCACCTTGCTGGGCCTGGAAGTGGGCGGCCATGAAACCGTCGCGCAGGGCGCGGGCAACGCCTGCCAACTGGCCTTCCTGAGGTAGCAGCAGGGCGATCTTGGTCAGTGGCTGGCTGGCCAGTTCCTTCAGTTTGGTCAGGGCCACCGGCAGTTGTTTCGATGCCGGGTGGTCGGGGTGTTGCTTGCTCCAGGCGTCGATGGCCGCCTGCTGCTGTTCCAGGGTGCCAGCGCTCTTGACTGCCAGCGCCAGGCTGATCCAGCCGGCGAGTGTTGCGTCGCTGGAGGGCTGTTGCAGTTGTTCGGCAGGCAGCGAGGCGACCAGGGCCCAGATGGCGTCATTGTTGGCCGCGCCTGCCTGGCCGCTGAGCAGGGGGGCGAGCAGCACGCGCTGCTGGGCGGCTGCCAGGGCCTGGCCATCGGATTCCAGTGCGGCGGCATGCACGCTGTAGGTGCGTGCCTGCTGTTCCTCCGGCAGTTCGCCGACGCGTTGCAGGCTCGGGTGGGCGAGGGCGGCGAGGGCGGCTTTGGGCTGGTTGCGGCTCATGGCCAGCTCGGCTGCCAGCGTGGAGGCGAACACTTGCTGGGCGGGCTTGAGCGAGTCCAGCGGCACCTGTTCGAGAATGCGGGCCGCGCGGGGGAAGTCCTTCTGCTTGTAGGCCAGGTCGGCGGCGCTCAGGCGCAGTAGCGCAGCGTCTTCGGCCGATTTGCTGGAGGCGGCCTTGTCGAGCAGTTGCTCGATGCTGGCGTCCGGGGTGCGTGGCAGTTCGCCCAGGCTGGATGAGGGCGAGCTGGCGCAAGCTGCCAGCAGGGCGGCGAGGCAGAGGGCTGTGAACAGCCGCAGGCAAGCGATCATGTAAAGGTCCTGTTACTCGATCAAGTTGGCCGACAATTGTACCCAAGCGGCGGTCTGGGCGCGATCTTGCCGATGCGGAACCTTCACTATAGGTGGCGACAGCTGGGTGAGAGGTGAAGTTCGTTGCGCCCTGTTACCGGCGCTCGGGCTACAATGGCGCCTTTGATCCGAAATGCAGGTGTGCGCAGTGACTGATGTTGCAGGGGCTTCGAAATCCACCATGGGAACGCTGTATGTGGTCGCCACGCCCATCGGCAACCTGGACGACATGAGCGCCAGGGCGCTGAAAGTGCTTGCCGATGTCAGCCTGATCGCCGCAGAGGACACTCGCCATTCGGTGCGCCTGCTCCAGCATTTCGGTATCGACACACCATTGGCGGCCTGCCATGAACACAACGAGCGTGACGAAGGCGGTCGTTTCATCACTCGGTTGCTGGCCGGTGACGATGTAGCGCTGGTGTCCGATGCCGGCACGCCGCTGATTTCCGATCCGGGCTACCACCTGGTGCGCCAGGCGCGGGCGGCAGGCGTGCAGGTGGTGCCGGTGCCGGGCGCGTGTGCGCTGATCGCGGCGCTGTCGGCGGCGGGGCTGCCGTCGGATCGATTCATCTTCGAAGGGTTCCTGCCGGCCAAGACAGCAGGGCGTCGGGTGCGCCTGGAGCAAGTGAAGGAAGAGCCTCGGACCCTGATCTTCTATGAGGCGCCTCATCGTATCCTCGAATGCCTGGAAGATATGGAAGCGGTGTTCGGTGGTGATCGCCCAGCGGTGCTGGCGCGTGAGATCACCAAGACTTTCGAGACGCTCAAGGGCCTGCCGCTGGCCGAACTGCGTGCCTTCGTGCAGGGCGATAGCAATCAGCAGCGTGGTGAGTGCGTGGTGCTGGTGGCAGGCTGGAGTGCGCCCGAGGACGACCAGGCGATCAGCGCTGAGGCACAGCGTGTGCTGGACCTTTTGCTGGCGGAGTTGCCGCTCAAGCGGGCGGCGGCTCTGGCGGCTGAAATCACTGGTGTGCGCAAGAACTTGCTTTATCAACTGGCGCTCGAGAGGCAGAAATCTCAGTGATAGCCTTATGATATTGTTTGTTACATCGCTTGTTCTTGAGCGCGCCTGCCGGTAACCTTGTCGGCGGAGAGTCGATCGGACAGTCGCTGCCGTCTTTTGTTCCGCAAGAGGCGGGGGAGGAAAGTCCGGGCTCCATAGGGCAGAGTGCCAGGTAACGCCTGGGAGGCGCGAGCCTACGGAAAGTGCCACAGAAAACAACCGCCTAAGCGCTTCGGCGCCGGTAAGGGTGAAAAGGTGCGGTAAGAGCGCACCGCGCGACTGGCAACAGTTCGTGGCTAGGTAAACCCCACTCGGAGCAAGACCAAATAGGGTTCCATACGGCGTGGCCCGCGTCGGAACCGGGTAGGTTGCTAGAGGCGTCCAGTGATGGCCGTCGTAGAGGAATGACTGTCCTCGACAAAACCCGGCTTACAGATCGACTCTCCACCCCTCCCTCCCTGCTTGATTCGACAGCAGAAACGCCTTGGTAATACCGAAAAAATCTTACTCTTAATAAATCACTTTAACTCTGCGCCCTATCCGCTTGAGTGGGTTTGATTTTTCTCGTCAGTTTTTCTCTTTCACACTCCTTTCACCTTCCAATGTTGCGCTAAATCGCCGTCCTGTAAGGGTTTTCCTTATGAACGTGCCTTGACGGTGTGGCGGACGGATTCCTATAGTGTGCGCAAGTGGCAGAAAGTGGGATGAAGTGGGTTTTCTGGCACAAAAAAGCTAACATTGTGGGGAATCGCAGCCGTGTTCCGCGGAGCCAACGCCGTCAGCCTCGATGCCAAGGGCCGTCTCGCCATGCCGAGCCGGTACCGTGACGAGCTCGATTCGCGTTGCAATGGTCAGTTGATCGTGACCATCGACGCCGTTGACCCCTGCTTGTGTGTTTATCCCCTCGATGAGTGGGAACAGATTGAAGCCAAGTTGCGCGCCTTGCCGTCGTTGCGTGAGGAAAACCGCCGCCTGCAGCGTCTGCTGATTGGTAATGCGGTTGACCTGGAGCTCGATGGCAGTGGGCGTTTCCTGGTGCCGCCCCGCCTGCGCGAGTACGCCAAGCTCGACAAGAAGGCGATGCTGGTGGGGCAGCTGAACAAATTCCAGCTGTGGGACGAGGATGCCTGGAACGCGGTTTCGGCAGCCGACCTTGCAGCTATTCAACAACCGGGCGCTATGCCCGATGATTTGCGTGACCTGATCCTGTGACCATAGATAGCGGCTTCAACCACATCACCGTCCTCCTCGACGAAGCCGTCGAGGCATTGGCCCTGCGCGCCGACGGTTGCTATCTGGATGGCACCTTCGGGCGTGGCGGCCACAGCCGCCTGATTCTGAGCAAGCTCGGGCCGCACGGGCGGCTGCTGGGGTTCGACAAGGATCCACAGGCGATTGCCACGGGGCAAGCGCTGGCGGCCGAAGACGGCCGCTTTGTCATTGTGCAGCGCAGCTTTGCCGAGCTGGGCTCCGAGGTCGCGGAGCGTCATCTGGCCGGCAAGGTCAGCGGCATCCTGCTCGACCTCGGGGTGTCGTCGCCACAGCTGGATGACCCGGAGCGTGGCTTCAGCTTCCTCAATGACGGCCCACTCGACATGCGCATGAACCCGAACCAGGGCATAAGCGCCGCCGAGTTCATCGCCACTGCGCCTGTGGAAGAAATCGCCCGGGTGTTCAAGGAGTATGGTGAAGAACGTTTTGCCGGGCGTATGGCCCGTGCGGTAGTGGAACGTCGTGAAAAACAACCGTTCACCCGCACTGCTGACCTGGCCGAGGTGCTTAAGGTCGCCAACCCTGCCTGGGAAAAGGGCAAAAATCCGGCGACCCGTGCATTCCAGGGCCTGCGCATCCACGTCAACAACGAGCTGGGCGATCTCGAGGCCGGTCTTGAGGCGGCGCTCGACGCGCTGGAGGTCGGCGGACGTCTGGCTGTGATCAGCTTCCACTCCCTTGAAGACCGTATCGTCAAGCTGTTCATGCGCAAGCTGGTCAAGGGCGAGGCGGATAACCTGCCACGCAACCTGCCGGTGCAGCACAAGACTTTCGAACCGAAGATCAAGCTCATTGGCAAGGCGCAGTTCGCCTCCGAGGCAGAGCTCAAGGCCAACCCTCGATCGCGCAGTGCCGTGATGCGGGTGGCGGAGAAGCTGCGGTGAGCCGGCTGTTCGCCAAGCCTTTACCGGGCGGAAGCTTCCTGATGCTTCTGCTGTTTGTCGGCGTGCTGGTTTCGGCTATCGCCGTATCCTACAGCGCCCACTGGAACCGCCAGTTGCTCAACACCTTGTACGGTGAACTGAACGAGCGCGACAAGGCCCAGGCCGAATGGGGGCGTCTCATTCTCGAGCAGAGTACCTGGACCGCCCACAGCCGGATCGAGACGCTGGCCAGCGAACAACTGAAAATGCGCGTGCCAGCCGCTGACGAAGTACGGATGGTGGCGCCATGATGAAGCTTGAGGGCGCACTCTACCCTTGGCGTTTCCGCGTGGTCGTCGGCCTGTTGGCGCTGATGGTCGGCGCCATCTGCTGGCGCATCATCGACTTGCAAGTGGTCGATCGCGACTTCCTCAAGGGGCAGGGCGATGCCCGCAGCCTGCGGCATATCCCGATTCCGGCGCACCGTGGCTTGATCACCGACCGCAACGGCGAGCCGCTGGCCGTGAGTACGCCGGTCACCACGCTGTGGGCCAACCCCAAGGAAATGCAGGTCGCCAAGGACCGCTGGCCACAACTGGCCGCCGCGCTCGGGCAGAACCCTCAGCAATTGATCGAGCGCCTGACGCAGCAGGCCAGCAAGGAATTCATCTACCTGGTCCGCGGTCTGACCCCGGAGCAGGGGCAGCAGGTGCTCGACCTGAAAGTGCCGGGTGTCTATGGGCTGGAAGAGTTCCGTCGCTTCTATCCGGCCGGTGATGTCACTGCGCACATGGTCGGCTTCACCGACCTGGATGACCACGGCCGCGAAGGGGTCGAGCTGGCCTACGACGAATGGCTGGCCGGCGTGCCCGGCAAGCGGCAGGTCATCAAGGACCGGCGCGGCCGGTTGATCAAGGACATCCAAGTAACCAAGAACGCCAAGGCCGGCAAGACCTTGGCGTTGTCGATAGACCTGCGCCTGCAATACCTGGCTACCCGCGAGCTGCGCAATGCCATCGCCGAGCAGGACGCCAAGGCTGGCAGCCTGGTGATCATGGACGTCAAGACCGGTGAGGTCCTGGCGATGGTCAACCAGCCCACGTACAACCCCAACAACCGCCGCAGCATGTTCCCGGCAGCGATGCGCAACCGGGCGATCATCGACGTGTTCGAGCCGGGTTCCACGGTCAAGCCGATCTCCATGAGTGCCGCGCTGCAGAGCGGCCGCTGGAAGCCCACCGACAAGGTCGAGGTGTATCCGGGCAGCCTGCAGATCGGCCGCTACACCATCAAGGACGTATCCAAGAGCGAGGGCCCAATCCTCGACCTGACCGGCATCCTGATCAACTCCAGTAACGTTGGTATGAGCAAGATCGCCTTCGATATCGGTGGCGAAGCCATCTACCGGGTCATGTCGCAGGTTGGCCTCGGGCAGTACACGGGGTTGGGCTTCCCTGGCGAACGCGTTGGCAACCTGCCCAACCATCGTGAATGGCGCAAGGCCGAGACCGCGACCCTTTCGTACGGCTACGGTGTTTCGGTGACGGCCCTGCAACTGGTGCATGCCTACGCTGCCCTGGCCAACGACGGCAAGATGGTGCCGTTGTCGATTCTCAAGGTCGACAAGGCGCCGGAAGCCGTGCAGGCCATTCCAAAAGAAACCGCCGAAACCGTGCAGGGCATGCTGCAGCAGGTGATCGAGGCGCCGCGTGGCGTATTCCGCGCCCAGGTGCCGTTCTATCACGTGGCTGGCAAGTCCGGTACGGCGCGTAAAGCCACGGTCGGCTCCAAGGGCTACACCGAGAACGCCTATCGCTCCCTGTTCGCCGGCTTCGGCCCGATGAGCGATCCGCGCTACGCCATCGTCGTGGTCATCGACGAACCGGGCAAGGGCGGCTACTTCGGTGGCCTGGTCTCTGCCCCTGTATTCAGCAAAGTGATGTCGGGCACCCTGCGCCTGATGAATGTACCGCCGGACAACCTGCCGCCACCTTCGACGCAGCAAGCCAGCGCAGTACCCGCCAAGGGAGGGCGAGGTTGATGACGATGCCATTGAGCAAACTGTTCGCCCATGCCAGCCGCGATCCGCTGATCCGCGAGTTGACCCTGGACAGCCGCCAGGTGCGCCAGGGCGACCTGTTCCTTGCTGTGCCGGGCGCCAAAGTCGACGGGCGCGAGCATATTGCTGACGCACTGGCCCGTGGCGCCGCCGCGGTGGCCTATGAAGAGCAGGGCGCCAGCGTGCTGCCGATCACCGACGTGCCGCTGATTCCAGTGAAGGGGCTGATCGGCCAGTTGTCGCAGATTGCCGGACGATTCTATGGCGAGCCGAGTCGGCAGCTTGAGCTGGTCGGCGTCACCGGAACGAACGGCAAGACCAGTGTCACGCAACTGTTGGCCCAGGCGCTCGATGCCCTTGGGCGACGTTGCGGCCTGATCGGCACATTGGGTACCGGCTTCTTTGGCGAGCTGCAAAGCGGTCGCCTGACCACGCCGGACCCGATCGCCGTGCAGGCGACGCTCAACGATCTGAAGAAAGGCGGCGCCAAGGCCGTGGCCATGGAAGTTTCTTCCCACGCTCTCGAGCAGGGCCGGGTCGCGGCATTGGATTTCGATATCGCAGTGATGACCAACCTGTCCCGCGACCATCTGGACTACCACGGCAGCATGGAGGCTTATGAGGCCGCCAAGGCCAAGCTATTCAGTTGGCCAAGCCTGCGTACCCGGGTGGTCAATCTGGACGATGACTTCGGTCGTCGCCTGGCCAAAGCCCATGCCGAGTCGAGGTTGATCAGCTACAGCCTGCAGGACCAATCGGCGACATTGTTCTGCAAGCAAGCCATCTTCAACGACGATGGCGTGCGCGCCGTGATCGTCACCCCTCAAGGCGAGCACGCCCTGCGCAGCCGGCTGTTGGGCCGCTTCAACCTGAGTAACATGCTTGCCGCCGTGGCCACCTTGCTCGCCCTGGACTATCCGCTGGACGAAATTCTTAAAGTAACCCCGCAGCTGCAGGGGCCGGTCGGTCGTATGCAGCGCCTGGGTGGCGGTGACAAACCGCTGGTGGTGGTCGACTACGCCCACACCCCGGACGCTCTGGAAAAAGTACTCGAGGCCCTGCGTCCGCATGCCCACGGCAAGCTGCTGTGCCTGTTCGGCTGCGGTGGCGACCGTGACAGCGGCAAGCGTCCGCTGATGGCCGAAGTGGCCGAACGCCTGGCCGATCGCGTGCTGGTCACCGACGACAACCCGCGCACCGAAGATCCACTGCGCATCTTCGATGACATTCGCCCTGGTTTCAAAAAGCCCGCCGACGTCGAGTTCGTCGCGGGTCGTGGCGAGGCCATTGCCCACCTTATCGCCACTGCTGCCGCCGACGATGTCATCGTCCTGGCGGGCAAGGGGCATGAGGATTACCAGGAGATCAATGGCGAACGCCATGATTTCTCCGATCTGGTCGAAGCCGAAAAGGCACTTGCCGCCTGGGAGGCTCCACATGCTTAAGCCGATGAAGCTCAGCCAACTGACCAGCGTCTTGAATGCCCGTTTGGTGGGCGTCGATGCCAGCTTCAGCGGCGTCAGTATCGACAGCCGCAGTGTCGCCGCCGGTCAGCTGTTCGTCGCCCTCAGCGGGCCGCGTTTCGATGGGCATGACTACCTGGCCGATGTGAAGGCCAAAGGCGCCGTGGCGGCGCTGGTCGAACGTGAAATTGCCGATGTCGGCCTGCCGCAGTTGCTAGTCGCCGATTGTCGCGTTGCCCTTGGCCAGCTTGGTGCATTGAATCGTGCCGCCTTCGACAAGCCAGTCGTTGCGATCACCGGCTCCAGCGGCAAGACTACGGTCAAGGAAATGCTCGCTGCGATCCTGCGTACCCGTGGGGCGGTGCATGCCACCCGCGGTAACCTGAACAACGACCTGGGTGCGCCGCTGACACTGCTGGAGATTGCCCCTGAGCACAGCGCCGCCGTCATTGAGCTGGGCGCGTCGCGCATTGGCGAGATCCGCTATACCGTTGGCCTGACCAAACCGCAAGTGGTCATCATCAACAACGCCGGGACTGCACATGTAGGCGAGTTCGGCGGCCCGGAGAAGATTGTCGAGGCCAAGGGCGAAATTCTCGAAGGCCTGGGCGAAGGTGGCACGGCCATTCTCAACCTGGCCGACCAGGCATTCGACATCTGGCGCAAGCGCGCCGGCAGTCACCGGATCCTCAGCTTTGCGCTGGACAATCCACAGGCCGATTTCCACGCCAGTGACATCGGCCGGGACGCCCGTGGTTGCCCATCGTTCACCCTGCACGGGCCGGACGGCAGCGTCCCGGTGCAATTGAATCTGCTGGGCATTCACAACGTTAGCAATGCCCTGGCCGCCGCCGCTGCCGCCCATGCCGTTGGTCTGAGCCTGAACGGCATCGCAGCCGGGCTGAATGCCGTGCAGCCAGTCAAGGGCCGGACCGTGGCGCAGATCGCACCGAACGGCGTGCGGGTGATCGACGACAGCTACAACGCAAATCCCACCTCCATGTGCGCCGCCATTGATATACTCGCCGGCTTTTCCGGACGCACCGTCCTGGTGCTCGGGGATATTGGCGAACTGGGGCAATGGGCGGAGGAAGGCCACCGTCAGGTGGGCGACTACGCGCGTGGCAAGGTCGACGCGCTGTACGCGGTGGGCAACAACATGGCCCATGCGGTCAAGGCGTTCGGCAAAGATGGGCGCCATTTCGCTACTCAAGCTGAGCTGATCGATGCCGTTCGCGCGGAAACAGCCAGCGACACCACTATCTTGATCAAGGGCTCGCGCAGCGCTGCGATGGAAAACGTCGTGGCCGCACTGTGCGGTGCCAGCGGGGAGAAACATTAATGCTGCTGCTGTTGGCTGAGTATCTGCAACAGTTCCACAAGGGCTTCGCGGTCTTCCAGTACCTCACGTTGCGCGGGATCCTGGGTGTGCTGACCGCGCTGTCCCTGGCCCTGTGGTTGGGCCCGTGGATGATCCGTACCCTGCAGATCCGCCAGATCGGTCAGGCCGTGCGTAACGACGGCCCGCAATCGCACCTGTCGAAGTCCGGCACCCCCACCATGGGTGGCGCGCTGATCCTGTCCGCCATCGCCATCAGCACCCTGCTGTGGGCCGACCTGACCAACCGCTATGTGTGGGTGGTGCTGATCGTCACCCTGGCGTTCGGCGCCATCGGTTGGGTCGACGACTATCGCAAGGTGATCGAGAAGAACTCCCGCGGCCTCCCCAGCCGCTGGAAGTATTTCTGGCAGTCGGTGTTCGGCCTGGCCGCCGCTGTCTTCCTGTACAAGACCGCCCCCACCAGCGTCGAGACCACGTTGATCATCCCGATGCTGAAGGATCTGGCCATCCCGCTGGGTGCCGGGTTCATCGTGCTCACCTACTTCGTCATCGTCGGCTCCAGCAACGCGGTCAACCTGACCGACGGCCTCGATGGCCTGGCGATCATGCCGACGGTGATGGTGGGTGGTGCCCTGGGCATCTTCTGCTACCTGTCGGGTAACGTGAAGTTCGCCGAGTACCTGCTGATCCCGTATGTACCGGGCGCGGGTGAACTGATCGTGTTCTGCGGCGCGTTGATCGGCGCGGGCCTGGGTTTCCTGTGGTTCAACACCTACCCGGCCCAAGTATTCATGGGTGACGTCGGTGCCCTGGCGCTGGGTGCGGCGTTGGGCACCATCGCCGTGATCGTCCGTCAGGAAATCGTCCTGTTCATCATGGGCGGCGTATTCGTGATGGAGACCCTGTCAGTGGTCATCCAGGTGGCGTCCTTCAAGCTCACCGGCAAGCGCGTGTTCCGCATGGCGCCGATTCATCACCACTTTGAACTCAAGGGCTGGCCCGAGCCGCGTGTGATCGTCCGTTTCTGGATCATCACCGTGATCCTGGTGCTGATTGGCCTTGCCACCCTGAAACTGAGGTAAACGAGCGTGTCACTGATCGCTTCCGACCAATTCCGCATCGTTGTCGGCCTCGGCAAGAGCGGCATGTCCCTGGTTCGCTTCCTGGCGAGCCGGGGCATTGCCTTTGCGGTCGCCGACACTCGCGAGCAACCGCCGGAACTGGACACCCTGCGCCGTGATTACCCGCAGGTGGAAGTGCGCTGTGGCGAGCTGGACGTGGATTTCCTCTGCCGCGCCAACGAGCTGTATGTGAGCCCCGGCCTGGCCCTGGCCACCCCAGCCCTGCAGCAGGCGGCGGCGCGCGGTGTGACGCTGTCCGGCGACATCGAGCTGTTCGCCCGCCACGCCAAGGCGCCGATCATCGCGATCAGTGGCTCCAATGCCAAGAGCACCGTGACCACCCTGGTCGGCGAGATGGCCGCCAAGGCAGGCAAACGTGTGGCAGTGGGTGGCAACCTGGGCACGCCGGCGCTGGACCTGCTTGACGACAGCGTTGAGCTGTACGTGCTCGAATTGTCGAGCTTCCAACTGGAGACCACCGACCAGCTCAACGCTGAAGTGGCCACGGTGCTGAACATCAGCGAAGACCACATGGACCGCTACAGCGGCCTGCCGGCCTATCACCTGGCCAAGCATCGGATCTTCCGCGGTGCCCGCCAGGTGGTGGTGAATCGCCAGGATGCCCTGAGCCGTCCGCTGCCGGTCGAAGGTCGCCCGAGCTGGAGCTTTGGTTTGAATGCGCCAGACTTCAAGTCCTTCGGTCTACGGGAAGTCGATGGCGAGAAGTACCTGGCCTTCGAGTTCCAGACGCTCATGCCGGTGCGTGAATTGAAGATCCGAGGCGCCCACAACCAGAGCAATGCCCTGGCCGCGCTGGCCCTCGGCCATGCCGCTGGCCTGCCGTTCGAGCCCATGCTTGAGGCGCTGCGCGAGTTCAAGGGCCTGGCCCACCGCTGCCAGTGGGTCCGTGAACGCAATGGCGTGAACTGGTACGACGATTCCAAGGCCACCAACGTCGGTGCCGCGCTGGCCGCCATCGAAGGCTTGGGTGCCGATATCGAAGGCCGGCTGGTGCTGATCGCCGGTGGCGATGGCAAGGGCGCCGATTTTGCCGCCCTGCGCGAACCAGTGGCGAAACATTGCCGTGCCGTGGTGCTGCTTGGTCGTGACGCCGAGCGCCTGGCCGAAACCTTGGGCGATGCCGTGCCGCAAGTGCGGGTCAAAACCCTCGATGAAGCTGTGCAACGCTGCGCCGAGCTGGCCCAACCGGGCGATGCGGTGCTGCTGTCGCCTGCTTGCGCCAGCCTCGACATGTTCAAGAATTTCGAAGAGCGCGGGCGCCTGTTCGCCCTGGCGGCGGAGGGGCTGGCATGATCTTCGGCATCCTCAAGCCTTACCCGTCGCCGCTGATCAGTGGCCGTGGCATCGACCTGGACTTCCCGCTGCTGGCCGGTTGCCTGGCGCTGCTCGGCCTGGGCCTGGTGATGATTACGTCGGCTTCCTCGGAAGTGGCTGCAGTGCAGTCGGGCAACCCGCTGTACCACATGATCCGCCACCTGGTGTACGTCACCCTCGGCCTGGGCGCCGGGGTGATGACCATGATGGTGCCGATCGCCACCTGGCAGCGCATGGGTTTCCTCATGCTGATCGGCGCCTTCGGCCTGCTGGTGCTGGTGCTGGTGCCGGGCATCGGCCGCGAGGTGAACGGCTCGATGCGCTGGATCGGCTTCAGCTTCTTCAACGTCCAGCCCTCGGAGATAGCCAAGGTCTTCGTGGTCATCTACCTGGCCGGCTACCTGGTACGCCGGCAGACCGAAGTGCGCGAGAGCTGGATGGGCTTCTTCAAGCCGTTCATCGTGTTGCTACCGATGGCTGGCCTGCTGCTGATGGAGCCGGACTTCGGTGCCACGGTGGTGATGATGGGCGCTGCGGCGGCCATGCTGTTCCTCGGTGGGGTGGGGCTGTTCCGCTTCTCGCTGATGGTGGTGTTGGCGGTCATTTCGGTGGTGGTCCTGGTGCAGGCCCAGCCTTACCGGATGGCGCGTCTGATTACCTTCACCGACCCTTGGTCCGACCAGTTCGGTTCCGGCTACCAGCTGACCCAGGCGCTGATCGCCTTCGGTCGCGGCGAGTGGCTGGGTGTGGGCCTGGGCAACAGCGTGCAGAAGCAGTTCTACCTGCCCGAGGCGCACACCGACTTCGTGTTCTCGGTGCTGGCCGAGGAGCTGGGCGTGGTCGGCTCGTTGCTGACCATCGCGCTGTTCGTCTTCGTCACTGTTCGTGCCCTTTATATCGGCCTGTGGGCGGAGAAGGCCAAGCAGTTCTTTGCCGCCTACATGGCCTTTGGCTTGTCGTTCCTGTGGATCGGTCAGTTCCTGATCAACATTGGCGTGAACGTCGGCCTGCTGCCAACCAAGGGCCTGACCCTGCCATTTCTCAGCTATGGGGGCAGCTCGCTGGTGATCTGCTGCGCCTGCGTGGGGCTATTGCTAAGGATCGAGTGGGAAAGCCGCACGCACCTGGGCAGCGAGGAGCACGAATTCAAGGAGAGCGATTTTGCCGAGGAGACCAGCCATGGCCGCTGACGGCAAGAACGTGTTGATCATGGCCGGTGGTACCGGGGGGCATGTTTTCCCGGCCCTGGCCTGTGCCCGCGAGTTCCAGGCACGCGGCTACCGCGTGCACTGGCTGGGCACCCCGCGCGGTATCGAAAACGAACTGGTGCCCCAGGCAGGGTTGTCGTTGCACCTGATCCAGGTCACCGGCCTGCGTGGCAAGGGCAAGTTGTCGCTGCTCAAGGCGCCGTTCACCCTGGTCAAGGCAGTGCTGCAGGCGCGGCGCATCGTGCGTGAACTCAAGCCGGTCTGCGTGATCGGCTTCGGGGGTTATGTGACCGGCCCCGGTGGCGTGGCCGCGCGACTGTGCGGCGTGCCACTGGTCATTCACGAGCAGAACGCCCGCGCCGGTACCGCCAATCGCCTGCTGGTGCCGCTGGCGGCCCGTGTCTGCGAAGCTTTTCCAGGCACCTTCGAGGCCAGCGACAAGCTGCGCACCACTGGCAACCCGGTGCGTCCGGAGCTGTTCATGGATGCGCAGCGCGCGCCTCTGGTCGAACGCCGTGCCCGCCTGTTGGTCATGGGCGGCAGCCTGGGTGCGGAACCATTGAACAAATTGTTGCCTAAGGCCCTGTCCGAGGTGCCCGCGAGCTTGCGGCCAGAGGTGTTCCACCAGGCCGGCAAGAATCACGCGCCGACTACCGCCGAGCGTTATCACGAGGCGGGTGTCGAGGCTCAGGTAGAACCGTTCATCAAGGACATGGCCCACGCCTATGGCTGGGCCGACATGGTGGTGTGCCGGGCCGGCGCCCTGACCGTCAGCGAACTCGCGGCGGCGGGCCTGCCCTCGGTGCTGGTGCCCTTGCCCCACGCTATCGACGACCACCAGACCCACAACGCCCAATATCTGGCTCGTGAAGGCGCCGCCTTCCTGATGCCGCAAGCGACAACTGGCGCAGCGCAGCTCGCTGAACGCCTGAACGAGGTGCTGATGCAACCCGAGAAACTCAACACCATGGCCGGCACCGCGCGTCGCCTGGCCAAACCTGCCGCAACCAGCACCGTGGTCGATATCTGCCTGGAGGTGGCCCATGGTTGAGAGCCAGAAAGCCATGCCGCAGCCGAAGATGGGCCGCATCCGTCGCATCCATTTCGTCGGTATCGGCGGCGTGGGCATGTGCGGTATCGCCGAAGTGCTGCTGAACCTGGGCTATGAAGTGTCGGGTTCCGACCTCAAGGCTTCGCCGGTCACCGAGCGCCTGGAGTCGTTCGGCGCCGAGATCTTCGTCGGCCACCGTGCCGAGAATGCCGCCAGCGCCGACGTACTGGTGGTGTCCAGCGCGATCAACCCGGCCAACCCGGAAGTCGCCACCGCGCTGGAGCGCCGTATCCCGGTGGTGCCGCGCGCCGAAATGCTCGCCGAGCTGATGCGCTACCGCCATGGCGTGGCCGTTGCCGGCACCCACGGCAAGACCACCACCACCAGCCTGCTGGCCTCGGTGTTCGCCGCGGGCGGCCTGGACCCGACCTTCGTCATCGGCGGTCGTCTGACTGCGGCGGGCACCAATGCCCAGCTGGGTACCAGCCGTTACCTGATCGCCGAAGCCGATGAAAGCGACGCGAGCTTCCTGCACCTGCAGCCGATGGTCGCCGTGGTCACCAATATCGACGCCGACCACATGGCCACCTACGAAGGCGACTTCAACAAGCTGAAGAAGACCTTTGTCGAGTTCCTGCACAACCTGCCGTTCTACGGGCTGGCGGTGATGTGCCTGGACGACCCTGTCGTGCGCGAGATCCTGCCGCAGGTCAAGCGCCCGACCGTCACCTATGGCTTCAGCGAAGAGGCCGACATCCGTGCCATCAACGTGCGCCAGCAGGGCATGCAGACCCACTTCACCGTGCTGCGCCGCGACCGCGAGCCGCTCGAGGTGTCGGTGAACATGCCGGGCAACCACAACGTGCTCAATGCCCTGGCCACCATCGCCATTGCCACCGACGAAGGTATCAGCGACGAGGCCATCGTCCAGGGCCTGTCCGGCTTCCAGGGCGTCGGTCGTCGCTTCCAGGTGTACGGCGAGCTGCCAGTCGAAGGTGGCAGCGTGATGCTGGTCGACGACTACGGTCACCACCCGACCGAGGTCGCCGCCGTGATCAAGGCCGTGCGTGGCGGCTGGCCGAGCCGCCGCCTGGTCATCGTCTACCAGCCGCACCGCTACAGCCGCACCCGCGACCTGTACGACGATTTCGTGCAGGTGCTGGGCGATGCCAACGTGCTGCTGCTGATGGAAGTCTACCCGGCCGGCGAGGAGCCGATCCCCGGTGCTGACAGCCGCCAGCTATGCCACAGCATCCGCCAGCGCGGCAAGCTCGACCCGATCTACATCGAACGTGGTGCCGAGCTGGCGCCGCTGGTCAAGCCGCTGCTGCGCGCCGGCGACATCCTGATTTGCCAGGGTGCCGGTGATGTCGGTGGCCTGGCCCCGCAATTGATGAAAAGCCCGCTGTTCGCTGGCGCCAAGCAGGAGAAGTCGAAATGACCAGCGCCTACGACAAGCTGCACTCCACCCTCGATGTCAAGGCCTTCGGCCGCGTTGCCGTGCTATATGGCGGCAAGAGCGCCGAGCGTGAGGTCTCGCTGAAATCCGGCGCGGCGGTGATCGAGGCGCTGACCAGCGCCGGTGTCGACGTGGTCGCCATCGATGTGGGCGACGACCTGCTGGCGCGCCTGCAGAACGAGAAGATCGACCGCGCCTTCATCATCCTCCACGGCCGTGGCGGTGAAGACGGCAGCATGCAGGGCCTGCTCGAATGCCTGGGGATCCCCTACACCGGCAGCGGCATCCTCGCCTCGGCACTGGCCATGGACAAACTGCGCACCAAGCAGGTGTGGCAGAGCCTGGGTATCCCCACGCCACGCCACGCGGTGCTGGCCAGCGCGCAGGACTGCGTTGCCGCCAGCGCGGAACTGGGCTTCCCGTTGATCGTCAAACCTGCCCATGAAGGTTCGAGCATCGGCATGGCCAAGGTGAACAGCGAGCAGGAGCTGGTCGCCGCCTGGAAAGACGCCGCCAAGTACGATTCGCAAGTGCTGGTCGAGCAGTGGATCCATGGTCCCGAGTTCACCATCGCCGTGCTGCGTGGCCAGGTGCTGCCTCCAATCGCGTTGGGCACCCCGCATGTGTTCTACGACTACGACGCCAAGTACATCGCCAATGACACCCAGTACCGCATCCCGTGCGGCCTGGACAGCGTCAAGGAGCAAGAGCTGATCGACCTGACCGCGCGCGCCTGCGATGCCATCGGCATCGAGGGCTGGGGCCGGCTGGACGTGATGCAGGACGAGCAAGGCCGGTTCTGGCTGCTCGAAGTCAATACCGCACCCGGCATGACCGACCATAGCCTGGTGCCCATGGCGGCTCGCGCGGCCGGCCTGGACTTCCAGCAGTTGGTGCTGGCAATCCTCGCCGACAGCGTAGCGACGCGAGGTTAACCACCATGCAAGGCGCAATGGTACGTCAGCAGCAACCCGTTACCGGTCGTAGCAAGCCGGTGCCGCGTGGCGCCAGCCGACTGGTGGCCGACGAGCCCGTATCGGCGCGCCTGCCTCGCCCTAGTTTTGGTGGCTTCAAGCGCCTGCTGTGGCCGGTGCTGCTGGTTGCGGCGGGCTTTGGCGCTTATGAAGGCGCCATTCGCCTGATGCCTTACGCCGATCGCCCAATCACCAAGATCGCCGTGCAGGGCGACCTTAGCTACATCAGCCAGCAGGCGGTGCAGCAACGGATCGCGCCCTATGTGGCGGCAAGCTTCTTTACCGTCGACCTGGCAGCGATGCGCGTGGAACTGGAGCAGATGCCATGGATCGCCCACGCCGAAGTGCGTCGGGTCTGGCCGGACGAGGTGGTGATCCGTCTGGAGGAACAGTTGCCGGTGGCACGCTGGGGTGACGAGGCCTTGCTCAACAATCAGGGCCAGGCCTTCACCCCGCGTGAGTTGGCCAACTACGAGCACCTGCCGCAGCTGTTCGGGCCGCAGCGCGCTCAGCAACAAGTCATGCAGCAGTATCAGGTATTGAGCCAGATGCTGCGCCCCATGGGCTTTTCCATCGCTCGCCTGGAGCTGCGCGAGCGAGGCAGCTGGTTCCTGACCACCGGTGCGGGTAGTGCCGGGCCGGGCATCGAGTTGCTGTTGGGGCGCGACCATCTGGTGGAGAAGATGCGCCGTTTCATTGCCATTTACGACAAAACGCTTAAAGACCAGATCACCAATATCGCCCGCATCGATCTGCGTTACGCCAATGGACTTGCCGTTGGCTGGCGGGAACCGAATGCACCGACGACGGCCCAACCCGCCGTTGCGAAGAATTAGAGAGAGGCAGGACCATGGCAAACGCGCATAGCGGCAAAATGATCGTCGGGCTGGACATCGGCACCTCCAAGGTGGTGGCGCTGGTGGGTGAGGTCGGCGAGGACGGTACCCTGGAGATCGTGGGTATCGGCACCCACCCATCGCGCGGCCTGAAGAAGGGCGTGGTGGTGAACATCGAGTCGACCGTGCAGTCGATCCAGCGCGCCGTGGAAGAGGCCCAGCTGATGGCCGGCTGCCGTATCCATTCGGCGTTCGTCGGCGTGGCCGGCAATCACATTCGCAGCCTGAACTCCCACGGTATCGTCGCCATCCGTGACCGCGAAGTCAGCACCGCCGACCTCGAGCGCGTGCTCGACGCCGCCCAGGCCGTGGCAATTCCGGCCGACCAGCGGGTGCTGCACACCCTGCCGCAGGACTATGTGATCGACAACCAGGAAGGCGTGCGCGAGCCACTGGGCATGTCGGGCGTGCGCCTGGAAGCCAAGGTCCACGTGGTCACCTGTGCGGTCAACGCCGCGCAGAACATCGAGAAGTGCGTGCGTCGCTGCGGCCTGGAAATCGACGACATCATCCTCGAGCAACTGGCCTCGGCCTACTCGGTGCTGACCGACGATGAGAAAGAGCTGGGCGTGTGCCTGGTGGACATCGGTGGTGGTACCACCGACATCGCCATCTTCACCGAAGGCGCGATCCGCCACACCGCGGTGATCCCGATCGCCGGCGACCAGGTCACCAACGACATCGCCATGGCCCTGCGCACCCCCACGCAGTACGCCGAGGAAATCAAGATCCGCTACGCCTGCGCCCTGGCCAAGTTGGCCGGCGCCGGTGAAACGATCAAAGTGCCGAGCGTCGGCGACCGTCCGCCGCGCGAGTTGTCGCGCCAGGCCCTGGCTGAAGTCGTGGAACCGCGTTACGACGAGTTGTTCACCCTGATCCAGGCCGAGCTGCGTCGTAGCGGCTTCGAAGACCTGGTGCCGGCCGGTATCGTCCTCACCGGCGGCACCGCGAAGATGGAAGGCGCCGTGGAACTGGCCGAAGAGATCTTCCACATGCCGGTACGCCTGGGCGTGCCGCACAGCGTTCGGGGGCTGAGCGACGTGGTGCGCAACCCGATCTATTCCACCGGCGTGGGCCTGCTCACCTACGGCCTGCAGAAGCAGTCCGAGGACCCGTCCCTGACCGGTATCAGCAACAGCAGCAACAACAGCTATGGCGATGAACCGAAGGCCCCGGTGCTTGAACGACTCAAGCGTTGGGTCCAGGGCAACTTCTAAGTTTCAAAGCAGTAGTGGTAGGCGCAACAACTAGAGAACTGTAAGGAGAGGGAAAATGTTCGAGCTCGTAGACAACGTCCCGCAAAGTCCGGTCATCAAGGTGATCGGCGTCGGTGGTGGCGGCGGCAACGCGGTCAACCACATGGTCAAGAGCAACATCGAGGGCGTGGAGTTCATCTGCGCCAACACCGATGCCCAGGCGCTGAAGAACATTGGCGCGCGCACCATCCTGCAACTGGGTACCGGCGTGACCAAGGGCCTGGGCGCGGGTGCCAATCCGGAAGTCGGCCGTCAGGCCGCGCTGGAAGACCGTGAGCGCATCGCCGAAGTGCTGCAGGGCACCAACATGGTGTTCATCACCACTGGCATGGGTGGCGGTACCGGCACCGGCGCGGCACCGATCATCGCCGAAGTGGCGAAGGAAATGGGCATCCTCACCGTTGCGGTGGTGACCCGTCCGTTCCCGTTCGAGGGCCGCAAGCGCATGCAGATCGCCGACGAAGGCATCCGCATGCTGGCCGAGAGCGTCGACTCGTTGATCACCATCCCCAACGAGAAGCTGCTGACCATCCTGGGCAAGGATGCGAGCCTGCTGTCCGCCTTCGCCAAGGCTGACGATGTACTGGCAGGTGCCGTGCGCGGTATCTCCGACATCATCAAGCGCCCTGGCATGATCAACGTCGACTTCGCCGACGTGCGCACCGTGATGGGCGAGATGGGCATGGCGATGATGGGTACTGGCTGCGCCAGCGGCCCGAACCGTGCCCGCGAGGCCACCGAGGCGGCAATCCGCAACCCACTGCTCGAAGACGTCAACCTGCAGGGCGCCCGCGGCATCCTGGTGAACATCACCGCAGGCCCGGACCTGTCGCTGGGTGAGTACTCCGACGTGGGTAGCATCATCGAGGCCTTCGCCTCCGACCACGCGATGGTCAAGGTCGGTACCGTGATTGATCCGGACATGCGTGACGAACTGCACGTGACCGTTGTGGCCACTGGCCTGGGCGCGCGCATCGAGAAACCGGTCAAGGTAGTCGACAACACCCTGCAGACCGCTCAGCAGGTGTACGAGGCTTCCAACCCGGCCCCGGTTCGCCAGGAGCAGTCGGCGGTGAACTACCGTGACCTGGAGCGTCCGACCGTGATGCGCAACCAGGCGCATGCGGGTGCCGCGGCGGCAGCTAAACTCAACCCTCAGGATGATCTGGACTACCTGGATATCCCGGCGTTCCTGCGTCGTCAGGCCGATTGATGGAATTTATCAGGGGTATTAGGGTGATTGGTGTTCAGCAAAGGCCGGGTCTGTTATTATCCCCAGCCTTTGTTGATACCTGTTCGCAATTTGCGCTGAAGCGGCCAATGCCATGATTAGACAACGCACCCTGAAGAATACCATCCGTGCCACGGGCGTCGGCCTGCACTCCGGGGAGAAGGTCTACCTGACCCTCAAGCCTGCGCCTGTCGACACCGGCATCGTCTTCCGTCGCGCCGACCTTTCTCCCGTCGTGGAAATCCCGGCGCGCGCGGCCAATGTCGGTGAGACCACCATGTCCACCACACTGGTCAACGGTGACGTCAAGGTCGATACGGTCGAGCACCTGCTTTCCGCCATGGCGGGCCTGGGCATCGATAACGCCTACGTCGAGCTCTCCGCCTCGGAAGTGCCGATCATGGATGGCAGCGCCGGACCCTTCGTATTCCTGATCCAATCGGCCGGCCTGGAAGAACAGGACGCACCGAAGAAGTTCATCCGCATCCTGCGCGAAGTGACAGTGGAAGACGGCGACAAGCGCGCCACTTTCCTGCCGTTCGACGGGTTCAAGGTGAGCTTCGAGATCGACTTCGATCACCCGGTCCTCAAGGGCCAGACCCAGAGCGCGTCTGTAGACTTCTCCAGCACTTCGTTCGTGAAAGAAGTCAGCCGCGCACGGACTTTCGGGTTCATGCGAGACATCGAGTACCTGCGCAAGCATAACCTTGCGCTCGGCGGCAGCGTCGAGAACGCCATTGTGGTCGACGAGACTGGCGTGCTCAACGAAGACGGTCTTCGTTCCGAAGACGAATTCGTCAAGCACAAGATCCTCGATGCCATTGGTGACCTCTACCTGCTGGGCAACAGCCTGATCGGCGAGTTCAAGGGCTACAAGTCCGGCCACTCGTTGAACAACCAGTTGCTGCGCAAGTTGATCGCAGAAACAGATGCCTGGGAAGTGGTGTTTTTCGAAGATGCCAGCACGGCACCGATCTCGTACATGCGCCCTGTTGCGGCCGTGTAAGTTCGAACACTCTCTCTAGTGATTGAGGCCACCTTCGGGTGGCCTTTTTTATTGGCCGCATGCGCAGGCCTGCAGGAGCGGTTTCAGCCGCGAACACCGGCGTAGCCGGTGCCATGCAACGCGTCGCTTGCTTCGCGGCTAAGGCCGCTCGTACAGGGTCAAACCTTGGACTGTGCGTGCGCGGCCAGCCGTTCCAGTGCCGCCCGCAACTTCGGATCACTGATCCCGTCAGCCGATCCGCGGATGCTCTCGGCGGCATGCTCCGACAGCTCCGGCCCTTGACCTCCACGCTTGGCAGGTACCAAGGGCGGTTGCACCTTGAACAGGATACGTGACAGGTTGGCGAAGGCTTCCATGGCTTGCAGCTGGCGCTGCAGGCGCTTTTGCTGGTAGCGCAGACGGGTCGCCCAGTGGCCATCGGTAACCACCAGCAACAAGGTGCCCTCTTTCCAGGACGCCACATGGCAGTGCTCGCGGGCTGCCGGTTGCAGCTGGCTTTCCAGCAGGCGCTGCAGGTGTTCCAGGCGTTCGGCCTGGTTGAGCAGCAGGCGCAGCGGGCGAGCCTGGCGCAGCAAGGCGGCGGGCGGGCGGGCAGGTGAGGGTTTGTAGGCCATGGGGGTACACAGGTGGTTACAAGACCGACAGTCTAACAGATGCCCTTGCGCTGGCCTCTTTGCGGGAAAATCGTGCCTTCTCGAGGTTGGAGCCGTACCTGCAGGCGCCGACGGCACTCAGAGATTGATGCAAGTCATTCTCGATACGTTTCATCTTCCCGTACCTTGAACTTGCGCGAAAAGCCCCTATGTTAGTCAGGCCCCCTAAAAGCGCTGTGCCAGCATCGTGGAAATCCACCACTTTCCTCACCATCGTTTCCGGGTAGAATGCTCGTTCGCATGCGGCCTCAGGGCTGCACGGGCGACTCATGGGGCCGCCCTCCATCCCTACGTGTGGAAGATCCTGCCGATATGTTTGCGCCTTTGTTAAAAAAACTTTTTGGAAGCAAGAACGAGCGTGAAATCAAACGCATGCTCAAGACGGTGAGCACCGTCAATGCCTTCGAAGAGAAGATGGTGGCCCTCTCCGACGAGCAACTGCGGGGCAAGACCGCAGAGTTCAAGGAGCGCCTGGCCAAAGGCGAATCACTGGACCAGCTGTTGCCTGAAGCCTTCGCCGTGGCCCGTGAGGCCGGCAAGCGCGTGATGGGCATGCGCCACTTCGACGTCCAGCTGATCGGCGGCATGACCCTGCACGAAGGCATGATCGCAGAAATGCGCACCGGTGAAGGCAAGACCTTGGTCGGTACCCTGGCCGTTTATCTGAACGCGCTGTCCGGCAAGGGCGTGCACGTGGTCACGGTGAACGACTACCTGGCCCGCCGCGACGCCAACTGGATGCGTCCGCTCTACGAATTCCTTGGTTTGACCGTCGGTATCGTCTCGGCCTTCCAGCCGCCTGAAGAGAAGCGCGCCGCCTATGCCGCCGACATCACCTACGGCACCAACAACGAATTCGGTTTCGACTATTTGCGCGACAACATGGCGTTCAGCCAGGACGAGAAGTTCCAGCGCGAGCTGAACTTCGCCGTGATCGACGAAGTCGACTCCATCCTCATCGACGAAGCGCGTACCCCGCTGATCATCTCCGGCCAGGCCGAGGACAGCTCCAAGCTGTACATCGAGATCAACCGCCTGATCCCGCGCCTGACGCAACACATCGAGGAAGTCGAAGGCCAGGTGACTCAAGAGGGTCACTACACCATCGACGAGAAGAGCCGCCAGGTCGAGCTGAACGAGGCCGGCCACCAGTTCATCGAGGACATGCTGACGCAATCGGGCCTGCTGGCCGAAGGCGAGAGCCTGTATTCGGCGCACAACCTCGGCCTGCTGACGCACGTCTACGCCGGTCTGCGCGCGCACAAACTGTTCCACCGCAACGTCGAGTACATTGTCCAGGACGGCCAGATCCTCCTGATCGACGAGCACACCGGCCGCACCATGCCGGGCCGCCGCCTGTCCGAAGGCCTGCACCAGGCCATCGAGGCGAAGGAAAACCTGAACATCCAGGCCGAAAGCCAGACCCTGGCCTCGACCACCTTCCAAAACTACTTCCGCCTCTATACAAAACTGTCGGGCATGACCGGTACTGCCGACACCGAGGCGTTCGAGTTCGCCCAGATCTACAACCTCAACGTGATGGTCATCCCACCGAACAAGCCGTTGGCCCGCAAGGACTTCAACGACCTGGTGTACTTGACTGCCGACGAGAAGTACGCGGCGATCATCGCCGACATCAAGGAAAGCATGGCCCTGGGCCGCCCAGTGCTGGTCGGTACCGCGACCATCGAAACCTCCGAGCACATGTCCAACCTGCTCAAGAAGGAAGGGATCGACCACAAGGTACTGAACGCCAAGTACCACGAGAAGGAAGCCGAGATCATCGCCCAGGCCGGTGCCCCGGGGGCGCTCACCATCGCCACCAACATGGCCGGCCGTGGTACGGACATCCTGCTGGGCGGTAACTGGGAAGCTGAAGTAGCAGCCCTGGACAATCCGACCCCAGAGCAGATCGCGCAGATCAAGGCCGACTGGCAGAAACGTCACCAGCAGGTGCTGGAGGCCGGTGGCCTGCACGTGATCGCTTCCGAGCGCCACGAGTCCCGCCGTATCGACAACCAGCTGCGTGGCCGTGCCGGCCGTCAGGGCGATGCTGGTTCCAGCCGCTTCTACCTGTCGCTGGAAGACAGCCTGATGCGCATCTTCGCCTCTGACCGGGTGAAGAACTTCATGAAGGCGCTGGGCATGCAGTCCGGCGAGGCCATCGAGCACCGTATGGTGACCAATGCCATCGAGAAGGCGCAGCGCAAGGTCGAAGGTCGCAACTTCGATATTCGCAAGCAACTGCTCGAATACGACGACGTGGCCAACGAGCAGCGCAAAGTGATCTACCACATGCGCAACAGCCTGCTGGCCGCCGAGAACATTGGCGACACCATCGGCGAGTTCCGCCAGGAAGTGCTCGATGCCACCATCAGCCAGCACATCCCGCCGCAATCGCTGCCTGAGCAGTGGGACGTGGCCGGCCTGGAAGCCTCGCTGGCCAGCGACTTCGCCATGAAGCTGCCGATCCAGCAGTGGCTCGACGAGGACGACAAGCTTTACGAGGAAACTCTGCGCGAGAAGCTGCTGAGCGAGATCACCAGCGCCTACAACGAGAAAGAGGACCAGGCAGGCGAGGACGCGCTGCGTACCTTCGAGAAGCAGATCCTGCTGCGTGTGCTGGACGACCTGTGGAAAGACCACCTGTCGACCATGGATCACCTGCGCCACGGTATCCACCTGCGCGGCTATGCGCAGAAGAACCCGAAGCAGGAGTACAAGCGCGAGTCGTTCACCCTGTTCCAGGAGTTGCTGGAGTCGATCAAGCGCGACACCATCCGCGTGCTGTCGCACGTCCAGGTGCGTCGCGAGGACCCGGCAGAAGAAGAAGCCCGTCTACGCCGCGAAGCCGAGGAACTGGCTAGCCGCATGCAGTTCCAGCACGCCGCCGCTCCAGGCATGGAGAGCGACCTGCAGGCCAGCGAGGAGGGCGCCGAAGTCGCCGTCGCCACGGCACCGGTGCGCAATGACCAGAAGCTGGGCCGCAACGAGCCGTGCTGGTGCGGTTCGGGCAAGAAGTTCAAGCATTGCCATGGTCAGATTGAGTGATCTGACCTGACTGCTGTAACGTGACAACACCGGGGGCCGCTTTGCGGCCCTTTCGTGACACAAGGCCGCTCCTGCACCGATCTCGTAGGAGCGGCCTTGTGCCGCGAAGGGGGCGTGAAGCGGCCCTGCTGTTCCCCCATCCTCTACACCGTATTTTCTAGGAGCGCTCTAATGGCTGTTGGTCTTGGTCCCCTGCCCACCCTGCACCCGGTTCCCGGTTTCGAACTCGGTATCGCCTCGGCGGGTATCAAGCGCCCTGGGCGCAAGGATGTGGTGGTGATGCGCTGCGCCGAAGGCTCCAGCGTTGCTGGCGTGTTCACCCTGAACGCCTTCTGCGCCGCCCCGGTGATCCTCTCCAAGCAGCGCGTGCAGGGCACCGTGCGCTACCTGCTGACCAACACCGGCAACGCCAATGCCGGTACCGGCGCGCCAGGCCTGGCCGCGGCCGAGCGTACCTGTGCCAAGCTGGCCGAGCTGGCCGGTGTACCTGCTGAATCCGTACTGCCGTTCTCTACCGGTGTGATCGGCGAGCCGCTGCCAGTCGAGAAGATCGAAGGGGCGCTGCAGGCCGCCTTGGACAACCTGTCGGAAAACAACTGGGCTGAAGCCGCCACCGGCATCATGACCACCGACACCCTGCCCAAGGGCGCCAGCCGCCAGTTCCAGTTCGGCGGCAAGACCATCACCGTCACTGGCATCAGCAAGGGTGCCGGCATGATCCGCCCGAACATGGCCACCATGCTGGGGTATATCGCCACCGACGCCAAGGTCGCACCGGCTGTGCTGAAAGACCTGATGCTCGACGGCGCCAACAAGTCGTTCAACCGCATCACCATCGACGGCGACACCTCGACCAACGACTGCTGCATGCTGATCGCCACCGGCAAGGCCGACGTGCCTGAGGTCACCGAGGCCAGCGGTGCGCTGTTCGAGGCGCTGAAGAAGGCGGTGTTCGAGGTGTGCATGGAAGTGGCCCAGGCCATCGTCCGTGACGGCGAGGGCGCGACCAAGTTCGTTACCGTGCAAGTCAACGGCGGCGGCAATCATCAGGAATGCCTGGACGTCGGCTACGCCGTGGCGCACTCGCCGCTGATCAAGACCGCGCTGTTCGCCTCCGACCCCAACTGGGGTCGCATCCTCGCTGCTGTCGGCCGTGCCGGTGTGCCAGCGCTGGATGTCAGCCTGATCGACGTGTACCTGGACAACGTCTGCATCGCCAGCCAGGGCGGCCGCAGCCCAAGCTACACCGAGGCGCAGGGCGCGGCGGTGATGGCCCAGGAAGAGATCACCATCCGCATCGAGCTGGGCCGTGGCCAGTGCAGCGAAACCATCTGGACCACCGACCTGTCCCACGAGTACGTGAAGATCAACGCTGAGTACCGTACCTGAGTGACGGCCAGTTCGCTGGCAAGCCGGCTCCCACAAGTCTTGTAGGAGCCGGCTTGCCGGCGATGGGCTGCGCCGCAGCCCCAACACCCCGAATCCGATGGAGCTGAATCATGAGCTATCACCTGATCATCGGCGACAAGCTGTACTCTTCCTGGTCGCTACGCGGCGCACTGGCCCTCGAACTGGCCGGCGCGCCCTACGAAGAAACCCTGGTCAAGCTCAACCAGCCAGACACTCGCCAGCGCCTCCTGGCGTTCTCGGCGACTGGCAAGGTGCCCTTGCTCAAGACCGAGCACGGCGTGATCGCCGACTCGCTGGCCATTGCCGAATATCTCAACGAGCAGCACCCCGAGGCCAGGCTCTGGCCCGAGGACGTTGCCGCCCGTGCCCAGGCCCGTTCGGCTTGCGCGCAGATGCACAGCGGCTTCTTCGCCTTGCGCGGAGCAATGCCTTTCGACCTGTCCCGCGACCAGGCGCTGGATGAGGTGCCACTGGACGTGCAGGTCGATATCGACCGCATCGTCGCCTTGTGGAACGAATGCCGCCTGGTTGCCAAGGACAGCGGCCCGTTCCTGTTCGGCCGGCCGACCCTGGCCGATGCTTTCTTCGCCCCGGTGGCCGTGCGCCTGCGCACCTACCGCGTCGAAGTACCGGCCGCGGCGGCCGCCTACATCGAAACCCTCTACCAGTGGCCTGCGTTCCAGGCTTGGCAGAAAGCTGGCCTGGCGGAGCGTGAAGGGTGAAGCGGATTCATGTGGTTGCCGCGGTCATTCGCGGTACTGACGGCCGTATCCTGATCGCCCGTCGCGCCGACACGCAAC
Organism: Pseudomonas entomophila; assembly: GCF_023277925.1. Taxonomy (NCBI): domain Bacteria; kingdom Pseudomonadati; phylum Pseudomonadota; class Gammaproteobacteria; order Pseudomonadales; family Pseudomonadaceae; genus Pseudomonas; species Pseudomonas entomophila. Next base: position 3,298,583 of record NZ_CP063832.1, on the reverse strand, counting down.
ACCAGGGTGGCTTGTGGGAGTTTCCGGGTGGCAAGGTCGAGGACGGCGAGGGCCTCGAGGCGGCGCTGGCCCGCGAGTTGCGCGAGGAGCTGGGAATCGAGGTCACGCGCTCGCGACCGTTGATCAAGGTCAGCCACGACTATCCAGACAAGCAGGTGCTGTTGGATGTGCGTGAAGTCGAAGCGTTCATCGGTGAACCCCACGGCGCCGAGGGCCAGCCGCTGGCCTGGGTGGCGCCGCGTGACCTGGGCCAGTACGAGTTCCCCGAGGCCAACAAACCCATCGTCGCCGCAGCGCGCCTGCCTGATCAGTACCTGATCACGCCGGATGGCCTGGAAGTGCCGCAGTTGCTCAAGGGTATCCAGAAAGCGGTAGCCAGCGGGATCAGGCTGATCCAGCTGCGCGCCCCCGACATGTACGACCCCAAGTACCGCGATGTCGCGGTGGACGCGGTCGGGCTGTGCGCGGGCAAGGCACAACTGATGCTCAAGGGGCCGTTGGAGTGGCTGGGCGACTTTCCGTCGGCGGGCTGGCACCTGACCGCCGCGCAGTTGCGCAAGTATGCCGCGAAGGGCCGACCGTTCCCAAAGGAACGCTGGCTGGCGGCATCCTGCCACAACGCCGAGGAACTGGCGCTGGCCGAGCAGATGGGGGTGGACTTCGTCACCCTGTCGCCGGTGCAGGCGACCCAGACACACCCGGATGCCGCGCCGCTGGGGTGGGATGAGGCGCAACGGTTGATCACCGGGTTCAGCCATCCGGTGTTCTTGCTGGGTGGGGTCGGGCCAGGGGAGCGAGAGCGGGCTTGGGAATCTGGAGCTCAAGGTGTTGCGGGGATCCGGGCTTTCTGGCCTGAGGCTTGACTGCGCTGTTCGCCGGCAAGCCGCCTCCTACGGGCATGTGCAATCCCTGTAGGGGCCGGCTTACCGGCTAAGTTGTTCAGGCTTGTGGTTTTCCAGCCGGTTGCCACAACACTTCGGCCACCCCCTGACGTCGCCCGATGATTCGCGCCGCCACGAACAGCAGGTCCGACAGCCGGTTGATGTACGCCAACCCGACGCCCTCCAACGGCTCCACGGCATTCAACTGCTGGCAACGCCGCTCCGCGGCCCGTGCCTGGCTGCGGCACACATGGGCCTGGGCCACTAACGCCGAACCACTGGGCAGGATGAAGTTCTTCAGCGGCCCCAATTCTTCGTTCCATAGATCGATGGCCGCTTCCAGCCGTTCGACTTCCGCGACATTCAGTGCCTGATAACTGGGCATTGCCAGCTCGCCCCCGAGGTCGAACAAGCGGTGCTGACAGGGCGCCAATACCTCGAACACCTCAGTCAGCCCTGCGTCGGACAGCCCCGCCAGCAGCACCCCGAGCTGGCTGTTGAGGCTGTCCACCTCGCCGATCGCCTCGATGCGGGGATGGTCCTTGGGCACCCGGCGGCCATCGCCCAGTCCTGTTTCACCCTTGTCGCCAGTACGGGTGTAGATCTTCGACAGGCGATAGCCCATGTCATGCCTCCGTCTTGCTTGCGGCCGGCTGGCCGAGGGGCAGGCGCAGGGTGAAGCAGGTGCCCTGGCCGGGCGTGGACTGCACCTCCATCTGCCCCTTGTGGTTGTTGGTGATGATGAAGTACGAGACCGACAGCCCCAGGCCCGTGCCCTGGCCAATCTCCTTGGTGGTGAAGAAGGGTTCGAAGGTGCGCTTGCGCACCCCCTCGGGCATGCCGATGCCGTTGTCCTCGACCTGGATCTCCGCCCACGGCGGGTTGAGCCGGGTGCGCAGGATGATCCGCCCAGGCTCGCTGGGTTGCGGGCGCTGGTGGATGGCCTGGGCGGCGTTTTTCAGCAGGTTGAGCAGCACCTGCTCGAGCTCGTTGGCAGTGCAGGGCACCGGCCCGAGCGTCGGGTCGAACTGACGGACAATTGCCTGGCCCTTGAAGTCGAAACCGATGGTCAGGTCGAAGTCGTTGCCGGCGATCTCCACCGCCTGGTCGATCAGTGCCGGCAGCTCGCAGGGCACCAGCTGGCGGTTGCTGCGGCGGCTGAAGCTGAGCATGTGGGTGACGATCTTCGCCGCCCGCGCACCGGCCTGCTGGATGCCATCGAGCAGTTGTGGCACTTCGCGGCTGTCCAGGTAACGGTTCACGCTTGGCAGGTCGATACCCAGTTCGGCGGCCTGTTCCTGGTTACGTGCAAGCTCCGGTGACAGGCGCCTGCGGATGTTCTGCACGTTGTGCAGGATCGCCCCCAGCGGGTTGTTGATCTCATGGGCCATGCCTGCGGCCAGCCCGCCGACCGAGAGCATCTTCTCCGACTGCACCATCATTTCTTCGAGCGACAGGCGCTGGGTGATGTCGTCGATACGGATCACCACGCCGCGCCCGCCGCCGCCGGTCAACGGGTAGAAAGTCAGGGCGTAGTGGCGCAGGTCGTCATCCTTTGGCCAGGTGACCCGCTCGATCTTTGCCACCCGGTGTTTCTCCACACTTTCCTTGAGTTGCGGCAGGAACGGCTTCAGGGGCTCGAAGGCGAGGAAGATCGGCTGGTTCAGCGCTTCGTCCAGGGGCGTGCCGGAAAGCACCGTGGCCTCATGGTTCCACTGGGTGACATAGAGCTGCTCGTCGAGGGCGATCAGCGCCGAGGGCATGGAGTCGATGATGCTGTTGAGGTAGTTCTGGAAGCCCGTGAGCTTTTTCTCGATCTTGCTGCGCACCTGGACTTCCAGTTCCAGCTTGCGGTTGGTGTGGCGGGTTTCCTCGGCCAGGCCCTGGGCCTGGTCGTAGGCTGACTGGAACTCGTCACGGGTGCGCTTGAGCTGCTGCTCGCGGGCTTCGATGCGCGAGAGCATGGTGTTGAACGCCTCGGCCAGGCTACCAATCTCGTCGTCATTGCCGCGCTTGGCGCGCAGGGCGTAGCTCTCTTCGCGGGTGACCTGGCGCGTCAGTTCCTCGAGGCGGTTGATCGGCAGGGTGATCAGGCGCTTGATCTGGCGGGCGATGACCAGCCACAGCAGCACGCTGAACACCAGGATGGCCAGGCTGGCCGACAGGGTGCCGGTATAGAACGCGGTGGGCAGTTCGCTGCTGGCCACCAGTAGCAGGTGCGCGGGCGGGCCGCCATCGCGGGGCAGGCGGATCAGCTGGGTGCTGCGAAACTCCATGAGCCGCCAGCCGTCGATATTGCGAAAGCGCTTGGGCAGGGTGAGCGTGTCGCCGTGCTGAAGCTGTGCAAGCAGGCGGCCATCACTGGCATAGATGGCCGCGGCGCGCAGCTGCGAGTAGCTGTCGAGCTCCTTGAGCAGTGCGTTGGCGTTGTCTGGCGAGTCCCCGGCCTGCGAGGACAGTTGCGGGTTGGACACCAGTTTGCCGATGGTCTGCAGGGCCTGGGGCGCCATGCTGTCCTGGGTGATCCAGTAGGCGGCGCTGATGAACGCCAGGTTGGCCACCAGCAGGATGGTGACCAGCAGCACCAGCAAGGCCGCCAGCAGTTTCTGCCCGACCGGGAGGTTGTCCAGGCGTTGGCGCAAGGTCATGGGCAAGGCGGTTTCCATCTCCGTTGGGGTGGGTGGCATCAGGCGCTGGGCAGGCCGCGAGCCTTCAGGCTATCGACCAGGCGCTGGTGCAGGCGTTCCAGCCGGGGTACGGCCGCGCCATGGCGCTCAGCGGCGCGGCAGGCATGACCAAGCAGGTAGTGGACTTCGGTACGCCGGCCATGGCGAACGTCCTGGTACATGGAAGAGTAGTTGGCCGCAGTGGCGAGGATGACCCGTTGCACTTCCTCGTGCAGGTCGTCGGCGGCCTTGGGCTGGCCGCAGCGGCGCAGCAGTTCGGCCAGCTCGTCGCACAGCTGGTCGACTTCGGCCAGGTGGCCGAGCAGGCCGCCGTTCTGGCAGTCATGCAGCACGGTGAGCGGGTTGATCGCGCAGTTGAGCGCAAGCTTGCGCCACAGGCGGGGAAGGATGTCGACGCTCCACTCGGCCGGGATCCCGGCATCGCCCAAGTCACCCCACCAACCTGGTGTGGCGGGGTTGCCGGGGTCGCCCAGCCAGTTGAAACCCTGGCCGGCAAAACGCACCTGCCAGTCGGTTTCACGGAATGCGCCCTCAGTACTCGAGGCGAAGATGCAACGGGCGTGGGGTACCTGGTCGGCCACCTCGTCCTGGCTGCCCAGGCCATTCTGCAACAGCACGACGTGCGCACCATCGGCCAGGCGCGGGGCCAGCCGTGCTACAGCGGGGGCGGCGTCGTAGGCCTTGCAGGCGACCAGCAGGCGATGGATCGGGCCAGGCGCATCGCCGGTCTCGGCGGGAATCGCGTAATGACTGGCGTGGTCCTGTTCGACCAGGGTCAACCCGCCTGCGGCTTGATAGGCGGCCAGGCGCTGCGGATCGCGCAGGACCAGGCGGACCGCCTTGCCGGCGCGTGCCAGGCGGCAGGCCCAGAGGCTACCGAGGCTACCGGCGCCGAGAATGTGCCAGGTGCTGCTCATCTGCGTTTCGCAACCCGTTATAATGAGTCCGCATTTTAACCATCAAACCCGACGCGCTCCATCTTCAGACGAGCGCGCTTTCTTTTCTGGAGAACACCCATGCCTTCGTTCGACGTGGTATCGGAACTGGACAAGCACGAAGTGCAGAACGCTGTCGACAACGCCATCAAGGACCTCGATCGCCGCTATGACCTCAAAGGCAAAGGCACCTTCGAGTTCAAGGACAAGGAACAGACCGTGCTGCTGACCGCCGAGGAGGAGTTCCAGCTCGAAGCGATGCTGGAAATCCTGCGCCTGGCGCTGGTCAAGCGCAAGATCGACGTCAAGTGCCTGGAAACCAAGGACCCCTACGCCTCGGGCAAGGAAAAGAAACAGGAAGCCAAGTTCCGTGAAGGCATCGACAAGGACCTGGCCAAGAAGATCGTCGCTACCATCAAGGATGGCAAACTCAAGGTTCAGGCGGCCATCCAGGGCGAGCAGGTGCGTGTGACCGGCAAGAAGCGTGACGATCTGCAGGAAGCCATCGCCCTGCTGCGCACCAAGGAGTTTGACATGCCGCTGCAGTTCAACAACTTCCGCGACTGATCGTGCACCGGCCCGGAACCTTGATGGCGTAGTGATGTCCATCGGGGCCCAGGCCGCTTTCGTTTCGCGGCCTGCTTCACTGTGTACGTGCCGCTCGGCATCAGGAGAAAAATATGGATTTGAACGCTGAAGTCGATCAGCTGGTCCGTCAATCGCAGACCTGGATTCCCTTGATCATGGAGTACGGCAGCCGCCTTCTGCTGGCGCTGCTGACACTGGCCATCGGCTGGTGGATCATCAACAAGCTCAGCGCCCGCCTGGGCAAGCTGGTCGGCCTGCGCGCCGACGCGGCCTTGCAAGGCTTCATCAGCACCCTGGCCAATATCGTGCTGAAGGTGCTGCTGATGGTCAGCGTGGCTTCGATGATCGGTATCGAGACCACCTCGTTCGTCGCGGCCATTGGTGCGGCGGGCCTGGCTATTGGCCTGGCCTTGCAGGGCAGCCTGGCGAACTTCGCCGGTGGTGTGTTGATCCTGATGTTCCGCCCGTTCCGCATTGGCGACTGGATCGAGGCACAGGGCATCGCGGGTACCGTGGACAGCATCCAGATCTTCCACACCGTGGTGCGCACCGGTGACAACAAGACCGTGATCATGCCCAACGGCAGCCTGTCCAACGGCATCATCACCAACACCAACCGCCAGCCGACCCGCAAGGTCGTGTTCGACGTGGGTGTGGACTATGACGCCGACCTGCAGAAAGCGCGCAACGTGTTGCTGGAGTTGGCCCAGGACCCGCGCGTGCTGCAGGACCCGGCGCCGCAGGCGGTGGTTTCGACGCTGGGCGACAGCTCCATCACCGTGTCGCTGCGCATCTGGGTCAAGACCCCGGATTACTGGGACGTGCTGTTCATGCTCAACGAGCATGCCCGTGACCGGCTCAAGGCCGAAGGTATCGACATTCCGTTCCCGCAACGGGTGATTCGCGTGGTGCAGGAAGCAGCCGTTCAGTAATTACGCTTCATCGTCAGGGCCGCCACGGGCCCCTTCGCCGGCAAGCCGGCGAAGGCCCGTGGCGGCCCTGTTGTTTTCCATCCCATTACACTTGTTCACAGCCAACCGTCCGCCACATCTGGCATATACCCTGACTCCACTGTTCACACCCGATAGCCATCATGAAACCTCTGCTGTACATCACCCCCCTGCGCGCCTTGCTGTTCGGCCTGACCCTGGCGCTGTTCGAGTTGCTGACCTATCTGGCCAGCGACGCGGTCATGCCCGCCATGCCGGTGGTGGTCGACGACCTCAAGGCCAGCCCCCAATACATCCCTCACGCCCTGAACCTGTACCTGCTGGGCGGCGTGGTCCTGCAATGGCTGATCGGCCCGCTGTCCGACCGCTTCGGCCGACGGCCCTTGCTGTTGTCGGGGTGCGTGCTCTTCGGCGTGGCCTGCCTGGCGACTTTCTGGGCGGACGATATCGGTCTGTTCAACTTGCTGCGCCTGCTGCAGGGCATCGGCCTGGGCTTCGTGGTCACGGTGAGCTACCCGGCGTTGAACGAGGCGTTCAGCGAGGCCGACGCGGTGCGCATGATGGCCCTGCTGGCCAACATCGCCCTGCTGTCACCGCTGCTGGGGCCGTTGGTCGGTACCTTGCTGCTGGAGTGGCTGGACTGGCGCTGGCTGTTCGTCGCGTTTGCCGCAGGCGCGGTGTTGTGCTGGGTGCTGCTGTACCGGCTGATGCCTGAAACCCTGGGGGTGGAGCGCCGCGACGGCTCGCGCCTGCCGTTCACGCCGATCCACCTGCTGCCCTTGCTGGCCGGTTACGGCCAACTGCTGACCAACCGCCGTTTCGTCGCCGGCAGCGCGGCGCTGGGGCTGGTGGGCTTGCCGTTGATCGGCTGGATCGGCCTGTCGCCGGTGCTGTTGATCACCGACGAGGGCCTGAGCAGGATGGAGTACGCCTTGTGGCAGTTGCCGGTGTTCGGTGGGCTGATCCTGGGCAACCTGATCATCAACCGCATTGCCGATCGCTATCCGCTGCCTGCACTGGTACGTGGGGCGCTCCTGCCTTACCTGGCAGGCCTGGGCCTGATGCTCCTGGCGACCTGGTTCTGGCCGACGGTGCCCAGCGTGGTGGCCGGGATGTCGCTGTATGCACTTGGCCTGGGCGTTGCCAACGCGGTGCTGTACCGCATGACGCTGTTCTCCAGCGAGCAGAGCAAGGGCCTGGTGTCGGCGATGCTGGGGATGATCACCATCGCCTTGCTGGGGTTGGGCGGCGCCGTGCTGGCGATGCTGGGGGCGGGGGCGAGCTTGCTGCACTTTGCCCTGGGCGCTGGCGTGGCGGGCGCCTTGGCGCTGTGGCCGCTATGGTTCGTGGTGGGCCGGCGGCCTGGGGAAGAGGCTGTCGCACGATAAGCGAGTTGGCCTGGTTCGCCGGCAAGCCGGCTCCTACCGATAGGCGATACCTGTAGGAGCCGGCTTGCCGGCGAAGGGGCATGGCCCCTTTCGATCAGCTTTGTTCAGCCGCGGGGCTCTGCACCGGTGCCGGCTTTCCCCGCCCGATCTCCTGGCGCCAGTGCAAGGCGATCAGCACCAGCGTCGGTACGCCCAGCAGGGCGGTGATCAGGAAGAAATCGTGATAGCCGAACTTCTCCACCATCACCCCTGAATAGCCGCCGATCAGGCGCGGCAACAGCAGCATGATCGAGCTGAGCAGGGCGTATTGCGTGGCCGAGAACTTCAGGTTGGTCAGGCTCGACAGGTAGGCGACGAATGCCGAGGTGGCCAGCCCGGAGCTGAAGTTGTCCAGCGAGATGGTCACCACCAGCATCTCCAGGTTCGGGCCCATGTCGGCGAGCATCAGGAACAGGATGTTGGTGGCCGCCGAGGCCGCGCCGCCGATGAACAGGATCGGCAGGATACCGAAGCGCACAATCAGCAGGCCACCGATGCCGGCGCCGACCAGGGTCATGATCAGGCCGAAGATCTTGCTGACGCTGGCGATCTGGTCCTTGGTGAAGCCCATGTCGATATAGAACACGTTGGCCATCACGCCCATCACCGTGTCGGACATACGATAGGTGGCGATCAGCCCGAGCAGCAGCAGGGCCTGCCAGCGGTAGCGGGTGATGAAGTCGTTGACCGGGGTGAGCACCGGCGCCAGGCCGCGCCGCCCCATCGACGACAGGCAGAGCCAGGTCAGCAGTGCGTAGAGGATCAGGCGCAGGAAGGCGCGGTCCTCGAGCAGCAGGTCAAGCATGGTGGCGTCACCGAACACCACGCTGGCCCAGTCGGTGTTGTACATCTGGGTGAAACTGGCGGGCACCGACACCAGCAGGATGATCAGCACGAACACCGACACCAGCTGGTGCATCAGCCCGTAGCGTGCGGCCGACAGTTGGGTGCGCAGCGGTACCGGTGGTTCGCGCATCACCAGGGTGGTGAAGAGCGCGGGTAGCATCAGCACGCCGAACAGCACGTAGGTGCCGGTCCAGGCCTGGTGCAGGTAGCTGAAACCCGTGGAACCGAACCATTCGGCGAAGAACAGCGCACCGGCAGTGGCCAGCAGCGCGGCAACCCGGTAGCCGGCCATGTAGCTGGCGGCGAGGGCGGCCTGGCGTTGGTCGTCGGCGATCTCCAGGCGGTAGGCGTCGACGGCGATGTCCTGGGTGGCCGAAGCGAATGCCACCAGCACGGCAAGGGCGATCAGCCACGACAGGTGTTTTTGCGGGTCGCAGAAGCCCATGCCGATCAAGCCCACTACCACCAGCCCTTGCGACAGCAGCAGCCAGGATCGACGTCGGCCCATGCCACCCAGCAGCGGCAGGCGCCACTGGTCGAGCAGGGGCGACCACACCCATTTGAACGCATAGGCCAGGCCGATCAGGCTGGCGTAGCCGATGGTCTCGCGGGCCACGCCCGCCTCGCGTAACCACACCGACAGCGTCGAGAACACCAGCATGTACGGCAGGCCGGCGGCGAATCCGAGCAGCAAAAGCACCAAGGTTGACGGGCTGGCATAGGCAGCGAGCGCAGCGCGCCAGGTTTTACGGGGCATGGGCCAACATCTGCCTCAAGTTAGCGAAAACAAAGCGCGCACTCTAACCGCTGTGCTCCATCGGGCGCCAGCCATGGCGCGCCATATCCACACGATTATTGGTCAGGTTGACGCCTTCTGCGCGTAATCGGGCGCGTTGTTCGTCGCCCGATGGCGTGCCCAGGGCCAGGCTCAACCGCCCGCCAGCGCCAAGCACCCGATGCCAGGGCAGGCGGGTGTCGGCGGGTAGTTGCCCGAGGGTGCGGCCGACCCAGCGCGCCGCGCGGCCCAGCCCCGCCAGTTCGGCGAGTTGACCATAGCTGACCACCTTGCCCGGAGGGACTTGCCCCAGCACCGAATAAAGGGCCGTTCGTCGGGCCTCGGCATTCTCGTGGCTGAGGGGGGTGTCGCTGGCCATCAGACGACTCCTGACCTGTGGATGAAAACGGATGAACGGCGGCGGCTAATAGGAATTGAACTCGTCGGCATGACCTCGGTCTGTCCTTGCTCAAGTCGTGTCTATCCGGATAATGCCCGGCTTTTTTCGCCAAATCGAACCTGTAGTCCGCTTATGTATTCTAGAACCCTGCTGTGCCTCATCGCTGCTTCCCTCTGCGCTCCGGCGCTTGCCGACACCGTGTGGATGAAGAACGGAGACCGGCTCAGTGGCAAGATCAAGGTCTTCGACGGCGGCAAGCTGTTGCTGGAAACCCCTTATGGCGGCTCGATTGCCCTGGACTGGAAGCAGGTCAAGACACTGGAGAGCGATCAGGAGCTGCTGGTCAAGCAGGACGCCTACAACGGCGAGAAAGCCAAGTCGCTCAAGGCTGCGGAACCGGGCAAGGTGACCCTGGCCAACGGCGAGGCGCCCAAGATCGTCGAGCTGGCCAGCATCGAGCAGATCATGAAGCCACGGCCGCTGGTCGAGGACTTCCTGTGGAAAGGCAATGTTGATGTGGCGATGGACTACAAGCGCGCTGAAACCAACAGCGACGACTACGACGTCAGCTTCAAGACCACCGCCCGCCATGGCCGCTGGCGGCACAATGCCGAAGGCGAATACAACCGCGAGACCAAGGACGAGGTCACCACCACCAACAATTGGAGCGCCGAGTACGCCCTGGACCGCTTCATCACCGACAAGTGGTTCTGGCAAGGGCGCCTGGAGTACAAGCGTGACCAGATCGAGGACCTCGCCCGCCAGCGCACTGTCGGTACGGGTCCGGGCTACCAGTTCTGGGACGATGAACTGGGCGCATTCTCCCTGGGTTCGCTGATCAACCGCACCGATTTCGAATACCGCGACGGTGGCAAGGATAACTTCTATTCCGCCGCCGTGAAGTGGGATTACAACCGCTACCTGATCGGCAAACGGGTCGAGTTCTTCACCAATGGCGAGTTCGGCAAGCCGCTGGGCGGCGTTGCCGACTTCTCGCTCGATGCCGAGATGGGCCTGCGCTACAAGGTCACCGAGTGGGCCTCGCTCAACCTCAAGGCCGAGAAGGACCTGATCAAGGGCACGCGGGACAGTGACCTGGACAAGACGCGCTATACCGCTGGGTTCGGCGTAACCTGGTAGTCCTCTTCCATTGATCTGGTACGACGCCTGTAGGAGCGGCTTTAGCCGCGATCACCCGCAATGCGGGTGCCAGACACCGCGTTGCTCGCATCGCGGCTAACGCCGCTCCTACAAAAGCCCCAGTGGCAGGGCAGGGTGATAATGCTTATCTTGTCATCCATCGAATCGTTGCCAGGAGCCCACGCCAGTGAGTACCAACGCCCTCCGCCCCGCCCGGGAACTGCTGCTCAAGGAATACCGCGGCGTGCTCTCGACCCACTCCAAGTCCATGCCTGGCTACCCTTTCGGTTCGGTGGTCCCGTACTGCCTGGATGCCGAGGGCCATCCGCTGATCCTCATCAGCCGCATTGCCCAGCACACCCACAACCTGCAGAAAGACCCCAAGTGCTCGCTGCTGGTGGGGGAGCGTGACGCCGAGGATGTCCAGGCCGTCGGCCGCCTGACGGTCATGGCCGAGGCGCGCAAGCTGACCGACGAAGCTGTCATCGAAGCGGCGGCGGCACGTTATTACCGGTACTTCCCCGAGTCTGCGAACTACCATAAGGCCCACGATTTCGACTTCTGGGTGCTACAACCGGTACGCCATCGCTACATCGGTGGCTTTGGGGCAATCCACTGGCTCGACCAGGTCACCCTGGCCAATCCCTTCGCCGGCAAGGCTGAAGCGAGCATGATCGATCACATGAACAGTGATCACGCCAATGCCATCGCCCACTATGTCGAGTTGACCGACCTGCCTCGCACGGCGTCGGCGGAAATGGTCGGCATCGACAGCGAAGGCATGCACCTGCGTATCGGCCAGGGAGTCTACTGGCTGGCCTTCCCAAGCACCTGCAACACTCCGACACAAGTGCGTGAAGCCCTGGTTTTGCTGGCTCGTGCCGACCAATGGCCGGTAGCGGCTACAGCCGAGGGTTGAAAAGGGCAGGGCACGCATCCATCTGAAGGCCTTATAGGAAGATTCTCTTCCGTAGAGGAATGCTTGATGCGTGCTTTTCTATTGCTATTTCTGATTTTTCCGGTGCTGGAGCTGTTCGTCTTCGTCAAGGTCAGCGCCGCCATCGGTTTCTTCCCGGCGTTGTTGCTGATCATCGCCGGCTCCGCCCTGGGTGTGCTGGTGATGCGCGTGGCTGGCCTGGCCACCGCCCTGCGTGCCCGTGAAAGCCTGCAGCGCGGCGAACTGCCCGCCGAGGACATGTTCCAGGGCCTGATGCTGGCTGTCGGTGGTGGCCTGCTGCTGTTGCCGGGCTTCATCAGCGACGTGCTGGGTGTGCTATGCCTGTTGCCGTTCACCCGCCGCCTGGTGGCCGGCAAGTTGCGCCGCCGCGCCGAAGAGCAGACCCTGCGCCAGCGCGCGTTCCAGGATGACCCGTACCAGGCCCAGCCGCGTGACGGCGGCCATCGCCCGAACGTGATCGAGGGCGAGTACGAGCGTCGCGACAAGTAGCCCGCGATCGCGCCTTCAAAAAAATTTCCATTCGAAGCCTTGTAATTGATTTCACTGGCCTCATGTAGTGGTCACCGCAAGGTTTCCGGTGAGTTCACCGGGCATGACACACAGGGTTCGCGGAATGCGGGCCCTGACCGGCAACGCCGGACCGAATCAACCCGCCGGTGCTGACACCGGCCGATGAAAACCACAATTTGGGAGAGATCGACAATGAAGCTTCGTCCTCTGCATGACCGCGTCGTCATCCGTCGCAGCGAAGAAGAATCGAAAACCGCTGGCGGTATCGTCCTGCCGGGTTCGGCCGCTGAAAAACCCAACCGCGGCGAAGTCGTCGCCGTCGGCACCGGTCGCATCCTGGACAACGGCGAAGTACGCGCGCTGGCCGTGAAAGTGGGTGACAAAGTGGTTTTCGGCCCTTACTCGGGCAGCAACACCGTGAAAGTCGATGGCGAAGACCTGCTGGTCATGGCCGAGAACGAAATCCTGGCCGTCATCGAAGGCTGATTTCCCCGACTTCCCGTTACTCCAAAGAATTTCAAGGATTAAACGATCATGGCTGCTAAAGACGTAAAATTCGGCGATTCCGCTCGTAAGAAAATGCTGGTTGGTGTCAACGTTCTGGCTGACGCGGTAAAAGCGACCCTGGGCCCGAAAGGCCGTAACGTGGTACTGGCCAAGAGCTTCGGCGCCCCTACCATCACCAAGGACGGCGTTTCCGTCGCCAAAGAAATCGAGCTCAAAGACGCCTTCGAAAACATGGGCGCCCAGCTGGTCAAGGAAGTTGCTTCCAAGGCCAACGACGCTGCCGGTGACGGCACCACCACCGCTACCGTTCTGGCTCAAGCCATCGTCAACGAAGGCCTGAAAGCCGTCGCTGCCGGCATGAACCCGATGGACCTGAAGCGCGGCATCGACAAGGCCACTGCTGCCGTTGTTGCCGAGCTGAAGAACCTGTCCAAGCCATGCGCCGACTCCAAGGCCATCGCCCAGGTGGGTACCATCTCCGCCAACTCCGACAACTCCATCGGTGAAATCATCGCCGAAGCCATGGAAAAAGTCGGTAAAGAAGGTGTGATCACCGTTGAAGAAGGCTCGGGCCTGGAAAACGAACTGTCCGTCGTAGAAGGCATGCAGTTCGACCGTGGCTACCTGTCGCCGTACTTCGTCAACAAGCCAGACACCATGGTTGCCGAGCTGGAAGGCCCGCTGCTGCTGCTGGTCGACAAGAAAATCTCCAACATCCGTGAGCTGCTGCCAGTTCTGGAAGCCGTTGCCAAGGCCGGCCGCCCACTGCTGATCGTTGCCGAAGACGTAGAAGGCGAAGCGCTGGCTACCCTGGTAGTCAACAACATGCGCGGCATCGTCAAGGTTGCTGCCGTCAAGGCACCGGGCTTCGGCGACCGCCGCAAGGCCATGCTGCAGGACATCGCCGTCCTGACCGGCGGCCAGGTCATCTCCGAAGAAATCGGCTTGACCCTGGAAAGCACCACCCTGGAGCACCTGGGTAACGCCAAGCGCGTGATCCTGTCCAAGGAAAACACCACTATCATCGACGGTGCTGGCGTTGACGCCGACATCGAAGCACGCGTCAAGCAGATCCGTGCCCAGATCGAAGAAACTTCCTCGGACTACGACCGTGAGAAGCTGCAAGAGCGCCTGGCCAAACTGGCTGGCGGTGTTGCCGTGATCAAGGTCGGTGCTGGCACCGAAGTCGAAATGAAAGAGAAGAAAGCCCGCGTTGAAGACGCCCTGCACGCCACCCGCGCAGCCGTCGAAGAAGGCGTGGTGCCTGGCGGCGGTGTGGCCCTGGTTCGCGCCCTGGCTGCCATTGCCGACCTCAAAGGCGACAACGAAGAGCAGAACGTCGGTATCGCCCTGCTGCGTCGCGCCGTCGAAGCGCCGCTGCGTCAGATCACTGCCAACGCCGGCGACGAGCCAAGCGTTGTCGCTGACAAGGTCAAGCAAGGTTCGGGTAACTTCGGTTACAACGCCGCTACCGGCGAGTACGGCGACATGATCGAGATGGGCATCCTGGACCCGGCCAAGGTCACCCGTTCGGCCCTGCAAGCCGCGGCTTCGATCGGCGGTCTGATGATCACCACCGAGGCCATGGTTGCCGACCTGCCGGAAGACAAGCCAGCTGCTGGCATGCCTGACATGGGCGGCATGGGTGGCATGGGCGGCATGATGTAAGCCAGCCTTACCCCCCTGCTTCAAGCAAAAAGCCCCGCCTAGTGCGGGGCTTTTTGTTGATACCAATCCATCGCGGACAATTCCGCTCTTGCAGGAGCGGATTCATCCACGATCAGGCGACGCTGTTCTGTGGCGCTGCCGCCACCGCCACCCCCCGGCGATACAGCACCAGGTAATACGACCCCAACCCGATCAACCAGCAGAACACCGCCGTCCACACGTTGTGTGACAGAAAGTGCGCCCCCTGCATCATCCGCCCGACCGACAACACCGAGCCGGCCACGAACGCCAGCGCCAGGGCCGCCCGTGCCAGGCGCGGACGCCGGTCGCGCAGCATGAAGAACAGGCCGAACAGGCAGAAACCGGTCGCTGCATGACCACCCGGCCAGCACAGCCCAGGTTTGTCGGTGGGTGGGCGCGGTTCCAGCAGCTTGCTGTAGGTTTCCTTACCTCCGTACTGGGTCAGGCTCCAGGGGCACTGCACCTGGGTTACTTTCTTCAAGGGCGTGACAAAGGCCGTCGACAGCCCTAGCGCCAGCACCAGGCAGCCCAGTTCACGGCGCCAGCCGAACAGCTGCTTGCAGAAGAAACTCGCGGCGAACCCGACCATGGCGATCAGCCCAAAGGCGATTACCCCTTGCTTGACTCGGTCGTGCAGCACGGTCTCCAGCAGATAACTGTGACGGCCGATGAATTCACCGGCGGCCTGGTCGAAGAACAGGTCGGCGACGTCGAGGTCCAGCGAGGTCCATTCGAGCAGGATCAGGGCCACGGCCATAAACAAAGGGATGCCCAGGTACAGCCATGGGTTGATCGGGCGAGGGCGAAGGGTTTCCGGCATGACAGCTCCAGAGGACTGAAAAAGACCGGGCATTGTCGGGCGCCCGCTATCCTGTGTCCGTGAAGGATCAGTGAAAAATCTGTCAAGTTCGGCGATTTCTCCTCGGGGCTGGCACGGCGCGGGCGATGGCCTTAAGCTGCGCCTGCCGCGCCGCGAGCGAAGCGCCGCACAGGAGACCCCGATGCGCATTCTTTTGGTTGAAGACAACCGCGATATCCTGGCCAACCTGGCCGACTACCTCGGTATGAAGGGCTATACCGTCGACTGTGCCCAGGACGGTCTTTCCGGCCTGCACCTGGCCGCCACCGAACACTACGACCTGATCGTGCTCGACATCATGCTCCCCGGCATCGATGGCTACACGCTGTGCAAGCGCCTGCGCGAGGATGCGCGCCGTGATACCCCGGTGATCATGCTCACCGCCCGCGACCAGTTGGACGACCGCCTGCAAGGGTTCCGCTCCGGTGCCGACGATTATCTGCTCAAGCCGTTCGCCCTGTCCGAGCTGGCCGCGCGCATCGAGGCCGTGTTGCGCCGTGCCCAGGGTGGCGGTCGGCGTACGTTGCAGGTCGCCGACCTGAGCTACGACCTCGACACGCTGGAGGTCACGCGCCAGGGCCGTCTGCTCAAGCTCAACCCGGTTGGCCTGAAGCTGTTGGCCGTGCTGATGCAGAAGAGCCCTCACGTGTTGCGCCGCGAAGTGCTGGAGGAAGCCCTGTGGGGCGATGACTGCCCGGACAGCGACAGCCTGCGCAGCCACGTCCACCAACTGCGCCAGGTGATCGACAAACCCTTCGAGAAAGCCCTGCTGCATACCGTCCATGGCGTCGGCTATCGCCTCGCCGAGGGCCGCGATGGAGTTTAAGCAGAGCCTTGCCCAGCGCATCATCATCGCCTTTGCCTTGATGAGCGCATTGGTGGCCGGGGCGTTTGCCTTCGGTATCGTCGCCACCGTCCACCTGGTTGAAGAACGGTTGATTTCATCGGTGCTCGGTGGCGACCTGCAGCGCCTGCTGCGCATGGACAGCGTCAGCGACTGGAGCCATCGGCCGCGGCCGGACCAGTTGTTCTACTTCAGCGGCGGGCGCGATGACTTCGAGCTGCCCAAGGACTTGCGTCACCTCGATGCGGGCTTCCATGAAGTGTTCCGCGACCAGTTGTCGTACCACGCCATGGTTGAAATCGTCGATGGTCGCCGGTATGTACTGCTGCAGGACCAGAGCGACTTCGAGGAGCGCGAGCGGGTACTGTTCGCGGTGGTGGTGGTCGGCTTCGTGCTCAGCCTGGCACTGGCGGTGATCCTTGGTTGGCTGTTGGCCCGCCGGGTGATGGCGCCGGTAATCCGGCTGGCCCGTCAGGTCCGCCATCGTGATCAGTTGCTCGGGTTGGCGCCACCCTTGGCGCCGGACTACGCCGCCGATGAGGTTGGTCAACTGGCGGTGGCGTTCGACGACACCCTGGGGCGCCTGCGCGATGCGTTGACCCGTGAGCGGCTGTTCACCAGTGATGTCAGCCATGAACTGCGCACACCGCTGATGGTGCTGGCCACCTCCTGTGAACTGTTGATGGAGAACCCGAACCTGGACAGCCGTTCGCGCAGCCAGGTCGAGCGAATCGCCCGGGCCACGGAAGAGATGCGCGAACTGGTCAAGACCTTCCTCATGCTTGCCCGTGCCCAGCGTGATGAAGGTGCGGTGGCCTCCCGTGCGACCCTGCGTGAAGTCGCCGATGACCTGACCGGCGTTTGGCGCGACACCATCGAGCAGAAGGGCCTGGCGCTGCACTACGATGGCCGGGCCGGCGCCAGCCAGGTGTTGTACAACGCCACGTTCCTGCAATCGGTGATGGGTAACCTGTTGCGCAACGCCGCCCACTACACCGACAGTGGCTACATTCGACTGAGCCTCGAGCCCGCAGGCTTCAGTGTCGAGGACAGCGGTGTGGGGATTCCCGAGGAACAGCGCGAAGCAATGTTCCGGCCGTTCGTGCGTGGTGACGAGCGTCGCGGCGAGGGGCTGGGGTTGGGCCTGTCGCTGGTTCAACGCATCTGCGATGACCAGGGCTGGCGGGTCACCCTGACGACCACGCTACCCCATGGCTGCCGTTTCCAGGTGGACCTGAGCCAGGGGAAAACGGCGAATCTGGATACGGATGGCGGCGAACAGGCATCGATCGCTGATTAAACTCTTGTAACATCTACGTGTCGCACTGACAGAATTTTCACATCCGCATGACCTGACGCCAACGCTTGCCTACCTAAGGTGGGCGCATTGGAGTCAGGAGATGCCTCATGCGAAGCCCTATCAAACTAGAATTCTCCGACAAGTACGACCGGGACCATGCCCAGGAATATTTCCGCAAGCACCAGGATGGTTTGGCCCGTCGTTTGTCGCACCAGCGTGATGAACAACTGGCCCGTCGTGCCTTGACCCTTGCCGGGGAGCCTGGGCTGGTCCTGGACCTGCCTTGCGGTGCCGGGCGCTTCTGGCCTTTGCTGGCGGAAAAGCCCAACCGCGTGATCATCGGGGCCGACAATTCTGCGGCGATGATCGAGACAGCTTGTGCGGCGCAACCGCCAGAGGTGGTGGCACGGGTACGGCCTTTGCAGACTTCAGCTTTCGCTATTGATCTGCCGGACAATTCGGTAGACAGCATCTTCTGCATGCGTTTGTTCCACCATATCGGCGATCCTGTTCATCGGCAGACTATTCTTTCTGAATTTCAAAGAGTTAGCCGCGATAGCGTGATCTTGTCGCTGTGGGTGGATGGTAATTTCAAGGCATGGCGGCGTAGAAAGCTGGAAGCACGGCGTAGCCTGCGGACGGGGCAGGACAGTTACCAGAACCGATTTGTGTTACCAGCGGCTACAGTAGAAGAAGAATTTGTTTCAGCCGGATTCAAAATTCAGGAGCGACTCGACTTCCTGCCGTTCTATGCCATGTGGCGAGTGTACGTATTGCGCAAAGGGTAGGTATTGATGGCAGTGGCCCAGAGAGAGACCAGGCAGTTCGATTATTACTGGCAGCAGCAAGGGGAATGGGTCGAGGAACCCAACCAGCGGCGCGGCGGCGAGAGTGGTGTGCAGCGGTTGTCCACGGAAGGTGGGCAGACGCTTTATGCCAAGCGTCAGGTTGGCCATATCTACCGCAGCCTGATGCACCCGTTTGGTCGGCCCACGGTCTTGCGAGAGCTCGACGCACTGAACAGTTTCGAGCAACTGGGTGTACGCGTACCGCGGATCGTCTACGCCGGCGCCGAGCGTGACGCCGATCATCAGTGGCGGGCCTTGCTGGTCAGCGAGGCGCTGGATGGTTTCGTCGAGCTCGACGCCTGGCATGCTGGCGGTGCCCGCGAGCGGTACCCGCAAGCGGTGCATGAGCGCATGCTCAAGGACCTGGCTGACAACTTGGCGCGCATGCACCTGGGGCATTGGCAACATGGCTGCTTGTACGGCAAGCATGTGTTCGTGAAGGTGATCGGCGAGGGTGAACAGGCCCGTGTCGAGGTTGCGCTGCTCGACCTTGAGAAGTGCCGGCGGCGTATCCGTTGCCAGCGTGCGGCGTACAACGACTTGCGTCAGTTACGTCGCCATTCGTCGTTGAACGAGGCGGAGTGGCGCAGCCTGCTCTATTTTTACCAGATGGCGTTTGGCAGCGCTGTCAAAGGGTTAGAGCAATGAAACTAGAAATCGCTCGAGCTTTGTTTTTCATCGGGGCGCTGGGGGTCACCACGGTGGCCGCGGCTGCCTGGGAGCAACCCAGGCCGATGGTGTTCAGCAAGGCCGAGGTAGGTGGCGCTTGTCCGTTGCCACGGGTGGCGGTCAAGCCCGGGCAGGCGCGGGTCGAGCCAGACCATGATTTGTTGTTGTTTCTGTTTGGGATGAGGCAGGGGTTGCGGCCTTTCGGTTGACGTTGTTCGGCGCAAAGTTTGTAGCGCCTGTGAAATCCAGCGCCGCCCGCGCGGCGCATCGCGGGTGAACCCGCTCCTACCTTTGTGGCAACGTGGCTTGCCTGATCGGCCATGGTTGTTCTTCTTGCCTTGTCCCACGCGACTTCCCAGCTAGCCCTTGCCCCAATTCCCCCAAACCCGTTATCGTCCACCGTCGCGATAAATTCATCCGATGATTGGACTTAATGCATGTCCCCCCTGATCAAACGCTCCCTGGTGGAACAAGCCGTCGACCAGCTCCGCGATCGCATCGCCAAGGGCGCCTGGTCGGTAGGCCAGCGCCTGCCCACCGAACCCGAACTGGCCAGCGACCTCGGTATCAGCCGCAATACCGTTCGCGAAGCCATGCGCGTCCTGGCCTTCAGCGGCCTGGTAGAGATCCGCCAGGGCGACGGCAGCTACCTGCGCACGGCCCAGGACCCGCTGCAGGCTGTCCAGGCCATGTCCAACTGCACCCTGGAGCATGCCCGCGAGACCCGGCACATTCTCGAAGCCGAAGCCATCGCCCTGGCCGCCCTGCGTCGCAGTGAAGAGGATCTGTGCGACCTGCGCCAGGCCCTGCAGCACAGTGCAGGCCATTTTCACGGTGACCTGGACACCTACGTCGCCTGCGACCTGGTGTTCCATCAACGCCTGGTCGACGCCGCCCACAACCCGGCGCTCAGCGAGCTGTACCGCTATTTCTCCGGTGTGGTGGCCGCAACCCTGCAGCACAACATGGGTGACGTCCCCCGCAGCCAGGCCGTGCTTGACCTGCACTGGGACATCCTCGACGCCATCGAGCAACGTGATCCGCAACGGGCCAAGCGCCTGAGCCGGACCCTCATCGAATCCTGACAGGAAGTTGGTCATGCAACAGACCCGGAACACTCACCCCCGCGAAGCGGAACTCGATGAGTTGTTGATCGACGCCGAAGCCGATGACGAGCAGGTCCAGCAGCACCCGGCAGCGGTACATCGCCCCTGGCTGCTGTTGCTTGGGCTGGTGTTGGTGGCGCTGAACCTGCGCCCGGCGCTGTCGAGCATGGCGCCGGTGCTTGGCCAGGTTGCCGAAGGGCTGGGGCTCAATGCCTCCCAGGCCGGCCTGCTGACGACGTTGCCGGTGCTGTGCCTGGGGCTGTTCGCACCGCTGGCGCCAATACTTGCGCGGCGATTCGGTAGCGAGCGGGTGATCCTCGGCATCCTCCTCACCCTGGCACTGGGCATTCTCGTGCGCAGCACGCTCGGGGTGGCCGGCGTCTTTCTCGGCAGCCTGATGGCAGGGGCGAGCATCGGTATCATCGGGGTCTTGCTGCCGGGTATCGTCAAGCGTGATTTTCCACGGCATGCCGGCACCCTGACAGGGGTCTACACCATGGCTTTGTGCCTGGGGGCGGCCATGGCCGCAGGGGCGACGGTGCCGCTGGCGCAGCACTTCGACGGTAGCTGGGCCGTGGGCCTGGGGGCCTGGATGATACCGGCGTTGCTGGCCATGCTGCTGTGGCTGCCCCAGGCCCGCCAGGGGCATGGCCTGCACAAGGTCGCCTACCGTGTGCGCGGCCTGTGGCGCGATCCACTGGCCTGGCAGGTGACCCTGTACATGGGGCTGCAATCGTCGTTGGCCTATATCGTGTTCGGCTGGTTGCCGTCGATCCTGATCGGGCGCGGCTTGAGCCCCATCGAAGCCGGGCTGGTGCTGTCCGGCTCGGTGATCGTGCAACTGGCAAGCTCACTGAGCGCACCTTGGCTTGCGACCCGTGGCAAGGACCAGCGCCTGGCCATCGTGGTGGTGATGCTGGTGACCCTCGCTGGGTTGTTCGGCTGCTTGTATGCGCCCGTCGAAGGGCTTTGGGGCTGGGCGGTGGTGCTCGGGCTAGGGCAGGGCGGTACCTTTGCCCTGGCGCTGACCTTGATCGTGCTGCGCTCGCAGGATGCCCACGTGGCTGCCAATCTGTCGAGCATGGCCCAAGGGGTGGGGTACACCTTGGCATCGATGGGGCCGTTCGCCGTGGGGCTGGTGCATGATGTCACGGGCGGCTGGGGCGCGGTGGGGTGGATCTTCGCGGTATTGGGGGCGGGGCCAATCGTGTTCGGGCTTGGCGCCGGGCGGGCGCTGCATGTCGGGGTCGTCAGCGAAAAACGCTGAAGCGGGCCTGTTCACCATTCATGGCGCAAATGGAGATGGCGCCGTGGCGAGGGTGGGATTATGGTGCGTTTTTCGACCCTACCACGGACCCGCCCATGAGCGATGCCAACAGCGCCTTGATCACCCGTTTCTACCAAGCGTTCCAGCGCCTGGACGCCGAGGCCATGGTGGCCTGCTACAGCGACGATGTCGTATTCAGCGATCCGGTCTTCGGCACCTTGCGTGGCCAGGATGCAGGTGACATGTGGCGCATGCTCACCTCCCGCGCCAAGGACTTCACCCTGACCTTCGACAATGTTCGCAGCGACGGCGCGCATTGGGTCGCCACCTATCTGTTCAGCCAGACCGGCCGTGTGGTGGTCAACGACATCCAGGCGCGTTTCGTGATCCGTGACGGGTTGATCTGCCAGCATGACGACCGTTTCGACCTGTGGCGCTGGTCGCGCCAGGCATTGGGTATGCCTGGCGTACTGCTGGGCTGGACACCGATGCTGCAAAACAAGGTGCGTCAGCAGGCGTTCAAGGGTTTGCGCGCATTCCAGCAGGCGCGTTGAGCGGGTAAGCTGACGGCCATCTTCAGCTGTATCGAACCGAGCCGTGAGCGAGACACCCATCACCCCCGAGTGCAAGCCTTGGTACGTTTACCTGGTGCGGGCTGCCAATGGTTCGCTGTACTGCGGGATCAGTGACGATCCGCAGCGGCGTTTCATCAAGCATCAGAAGGGGCAGGGGGCGCGGTACTTCAAGACCAGCCCGGCGCAGGCGCTGGTCTATGTGGAGCAGTGGCCCGACAAGGGTGAGGCATTGCGCCAGGAGCGGCTGGTGAAGAAGCTGCGCAAATCGGCGAAGGAGGCGTTGGTTGCCTCCTACGCCAGTGCATGCACCATCCTGTAGGAGTGGCTTTAGCCACGATGCAGGCGACGCGGTGGGATGCCACCGGCGTTGCCGGTGTTCGCGGCTAAAGCCGCTCCTGCAGGTGTAATCAGTCCTTGCGTCGTTTCAGCTGGTCGATCAGCTGGGTTGGCAGGCCCTTGATTACCAGCGTGCCCGCCTCCTCGTCATACTCCACCTTCGAGCCCAGCAAATGCGCCTCGAAACTGATCGACAGCCCCTCGGCGCGCCCGGTGAAACGGCGGAACTGGTTGAGGGTGCGCTTGTCCGCCGGGATCTCCGGCGACAGCCCGTAGTCGCTGTTGCGGATGTGATCGTAGAACGCCTCGGGGCGGTCCTCGTCGATCAGGCTGGACAGCTCCTCGAGCGTCACCGGCTCGCCCAGCTTGGTCTGGGTGGTGGCGTAGTCGACCAGGGTCTGGGTCTTCTCCCGGGCCGATTCTTCCGGCAGGTCTTCTTTTTCGACGAAGTCGCTGAACGCCTTGAGCAGGGTGCGGGTCTCGCCCGGCCCGTCGACACCTTCCTGGCAGCCGATGAAGTCGCGGAAGTAATCCGAGACTTTCTTGCCGTTCTTGCCCTTGATGAACGAGATGTACTGCTTCGAGTTCTGGTTGTTCTTCCACTCGGACAGGTTGACCCGGGCCGCCAGGTGCAACTGACCGAGGTCGAGATGGCGCGACGGGGTGACGTCGAGCTCGGCGTTCACCGCCACGCCTTCACTGTGGTGCAGCAGGGCGATGGCCAGGTACTCGGTCATCCCTTGCTGGTAGTGGGCGAACAACACATGACCACCCGTGGAGAGGTTGGACTCCTCCATCAGCTTCTGCAGGTGCTCGACGGCAACGCGGCTGAAGGTGGCGAAGTCCTTTTCGTCATCCAGGTACTGCTTGAGCCAGCCGCTGAACGGGTAAGCGCCGGACTCGCCGTGGAAAAAGCCCCAGGCTTTGCCTTGTTTGGCGTTGTAGCTGTCGTTGAGGTCGGCCAGGAGGTTTTCGATGGCGTCGGACGCTGCCAGTTCGCTGTCGCGCGCATGGAGCACGGCGGGGCTGCCATCGGGCTTCTTGTCGATCAGGTGAACGATGCAATGACGGATTGGCATGGAAATCTCGGTGGTGTGGGCGGGGAAAGCCGCGCTGCAAAAGTCGCTCAGTTTACCTCAGGGCAGGGGTGATGCAGTGGCCAGATGTTGGCGGAAATACCGGTTGTTCGTTTTTTGTTCATTTTTTTGCGTTTTTTCCGACAACCCCCGAAAAACCTGCACAAAATCAATGTCGACAGCGGATATTTATCGATTCCTGTGGTAGCTTTGCGCGGTCTTGCGCCCCTTGTGTGGCGCATTGCTGGCAGCACGCTTGCGGGGTGTCGAACCAAACGCCGATTTGCGCATCTACATACGCGATCGACGCGGCCTCTGGATTGTCCCGGGCTGGCCCGACCACCGACCAAGCACGCTGCACAACCACTGAATTTGATAGGGAAGGAACACCACCATGGCACTGACCAAAGACCAACTGATTGCCGATATCGCTGAATCCATCGACGCGCCGAAAACCACCGCGCGCGCTGCCCTGGAGCAACTGGGCCAGATCGTCGCCGACCAACTGGAAAACGGCGCTGAAATCACCCTGCCAGGCATCGGCAAGCTGAAAGTCACCGAGCGTCCTGCCCGTACCGGCCGCAACCCTTCGACTGGCGCCGCCATCGAAATCGCTGCCAAGAAAGTCGTCAAGTTCGTTCCAGCCAAAGTGCTGACCGACTCGATCAACAAGTAATTGTTGATGCGTTGACGAAACCGCGCCCGGCTTGCCCGGGCGCGGTTTTTTCATGCCTGTGATTTGCGCCGGGCGTGCCATGCCTGGCGGCCTGCGTCGTCGTGGAAGCTCCAGGCGACCATCCGGCTCTGCTTCTGGCCTTGGCCCATCTCGACGATGCGCAGGGCTTTCACGCCGGCCTTCTTCAGTGCTGCCTCGATGCCAGGCAGGTTGCTGGCCTTCGATACCAGGCTGGTGAACCACAGCACTTGTTCGGCGTACTGCGCGCTTTCGCCGACCAACTGGCTGACGAAGCGGATTTCGCCACCTTCGCACCACAGCTCATTGTTCTGCCCGCCGAAATTCAGCACGGGCAGCTTGCGCTTGGGGTCCTGCTTGCCGAGGTTCTTCCACTTGCGTTGGCTGCCGCGAGTGGCTTCTTCGCGCGAGGCGTGGAAGGGCGGGTTGCACAAGGTCACCTCGAAGCGTTCGTCCGCCTGCAGCAGGCCGCCGAGGATGTGCTTGTGCTGGGGTTGGTGGCGCAGGCCGATGGCCTTGTCGAGCTTGTTGGCCTGGACGATGGCCTTGGCCGAGGCCAGGGCGGTGGTGTCGATGTCCGAGCCGAGGAAGCGCCAGCGGTAGTCGCTGTAGCCCAGCAGGGGGTAGATGCAGTTGGCGCCGACACCGATGTCCAGGGCCCGCACTTGGGCGCCGCGAGGCACCTCGCCGGCGTTGTCCTCGGCCAGCAGGTCGGCCAGCACATGGATGTAGTCGGCGCGGCCGGGGATTGGCGGGCACAGGTAGTCGGCGGGGATGTCCCAGTGCTGGATGCCGTACTGGGCCTTGAGCAAGGCACGGTTGAACACGCGCACGGCTTCGGGGTTGGCGAAGTCGATGCTGGGTTTGCCGTAGGGGTTGGTAATGGTGAAGCGGGCCAGGTCCGGATGCGCCTTGATCAGTGCGGGGAAGTCGTAGCGGCCTTGGTGGCGGTTGCGTGGGTGCAGGGTGGGTTTCTGATTCATGGTGGAGTCCTGAAAAGCATCGCCGGCAAGCCGGCTCCTACAGGATGGGCTATGCCCATGCAGGAGCCGGCTTGCCGGCGATGGGCTGCAAAGCAGCCCGCTGTGGCTTCACTTGTGATTACAGCGCAGCGATCCGCGCATGCTGCTCGGTGAAGTTGGCCAGGGCCTGTTCCGACTCGGCCAGCTTGGCGCGCTCTTTCTCGATCACCGCAGGCGGAGCCTTGTCGACGAAGGCGGCGTTGGACAGCTTGCCACCAACGCGCTGGACTTCGCCCTGCAAGCGCTGGATTTCCTTGCTCAGGCGTGCCAGTTCCGCGTCTTTGTCGATCAGGCCGGCCATCGGTACCAGCACCTGCAGGTCACCCACCAGGGCGGTGGCCGACAGCGGCGCTTCGTCCTGCTCGCCGAGCACGGTGAACGACTCGACCTTGGCCAGTTTCTTCAGCAGCGCTTCGTTCTCCTGCAGGCGACGCTGGTCGTCGGCGTTGGCGTTCTTCAGGAACAGCGGCAGCGGCTTGCCCGGGCCGATGTTCATTTCGGCGCGGATGTTGCGCAGGCCGACCATCAGCTCCTTGAGCCACTCGATGTCGCCTTCGGCGGCGGCGTCGATGCGGCTCTCGTTCGCTTCAGGCCACGGCTGCAGCATGATGGTCTTGCCTTCGATGCCGGCCAGCGGCGCGATGCGCTGCCAGATCTCTTCGGTGATGAACGGCATGAACGGGTGGGCCAGGCGCAGGGCGACTTCCAGCACGCGCGCCAGGGTGCGGCGGGTGCCACGGGCGCGCTCGACCGGGGCGTTCTCGTCCCACAGCACGGGCTTGGACAGTTCCAGGTACCAGTCGCAGTACTGGTTCCAGATGAACTCGTACAGCGCCTGGCTGGCCAGGTCGAAGCGGAACTGCTCGAGCTGGCGGGTCACTTCGGCTTCGGTGCGCTGCAGCTGCGAGATGATCCAGCGGTCGGCCAGCGACAGCTCGTAGGCTTCGCCGTTCTGGCCGCAGTCTTCGCCCTTGTCCAGCACGTAGCGGGCGGCGTTCCAGATCTTGTTGCAGAAGTTGCGGTAACCTTCGACGCGGCCCATGTCGAACTTGATGTCGCGGCCAGTGGAGGCCAGCGAGCAGAAGGTGAAGCGCAGGGCGTCGGTGCCGTAGCTGGCGATGCCTTCCGGGAACTCGGCCTTGGTTTGCTTGGCGATTTTTTCGGCCAGCTTCGGTTGCATCATGCCGCTGGTGCGTTTTTCCAGCAGGGCGTCGAGGGTGATGCCGTCGACGATGTCCAGCGGGTCGAGAACGTTGCCCTTCGACTTGGACATCTTCTGGCCCTGGCCGTCGCGCACCAGGCCGTGCACGTAGACGGTCTTGAACGGTACCTGCGGGGTGCCGTCCTCGTTCTTGATCAAGTGCATCGTCAGCATGATCATCCGGGCGACCCAGAAGAAGATGATGTCAAAGCCGGTGACCAGCACGTCGGTGGAGTGGAACTTCTTCAGGAACTCGGTCTGTTCCGGCCAGCCGAGGGTGGAGAAGGTCCACAGGCCCGAGCTGAACCAGGTGTCGAGCACGTCGTCGTCCTGGCGCAGTTTCACCTCGGCGCCCAGCTGGTGCTTTGTACGCACTTCAGCTTCGTCGCGGCCGACATAGACCTGGCCGGCCTCGTCGTACCAGGCCGGGATGCGGTGGCCCCACCACAGCTGGCGGCTGATGCACCAGTCCTGGATGTCACGCATCCAGGAGAAGTACATGTTCTCGTACTGTTTCGGTACGAACTGGATGCGGCCGTCTTCCACGGCAGCGATGGCAGGTTCGGCCAGCGGCTTGGTGGAGACGTACCACTGATCGGTCAGCCACGGCTCGATGACGGTGCCGGAGCGGTCGCCTTTCGGGACTTTCAGGGCGTGGTCGTCGATGCCGACCAGCAGGCCCTGGGCGTCCAGGTCCGCGACCATCTGCTTGCGCGCGACGAAGCGGTCGAGGCCGGCGTACTGGGCCGGCAGCGAAGTGTCGATACCTTCGTTGACACTACCGTCGAGGTTGAACGCCTGCACGGCGGCCAGCACGGTGGCGTTCTTGTCGAAGATATTGAGCAGCGGCAGGTTGTGGCGCTTGCCGACTTCATAGTCGTTGAAATCGTGGGCCGGGGTGATCTTCACGCAGCCGGTGCCGAACTCGGGGTCGCAGTAGTCGTCGGCGACGATCGGGATGCGACGGCCGACCAGCGGCAGTTCGACGAACTTGCCGATCAGTGCCTGGTAGCGTTCGTCGGTTGGGTTGACCGCGACGGCGACGTCGCCCAGCAGGGTTTCCGGACGGGTGGTGGCGACCACCAGGTGGTCCTTGCCTTCAGCGGTCTTGGCGCCGTCGGCCAGCGGGTAGCGCAGGTTCCACAGGTGGCCCTTCTCGTCGTGGTTCTCCACTTCGAGGTCGGAAATCGCTGTGTGCAGCTTGGTGTCCCAGTTGACCAGGCGCTTGCCGCGGTAGATCAGGCCATCCTCGTGCAGGCGCACGAAGGCTTCCTTGACCGCTTCGGACAGACCGTCGTCCATGGTAAAGCGCTCGCGGCTCCAGTCCACCGACGAGCCCAGGCGGCGGATCTGGCGGCTGATGTTGCCGCCGGACTGATCCTTCCATTCCCAGACCTTTTCCAGGAACTTGTCGCGGCCCAGGTCATGACGGTTCTGGCCTTTCGCCTCAAGCTGGCGCTCCACCAGCATCTGGGTGGCGATGCCGGCGTGGTCGGTGCCCGGCTGCCACAGGGTGTCGCGACCCTGCATGCGGCGGAAGCGGATCAGCGCGTCCATGATCGCGTTGTTGAAACCGTGACCCATGTGCAGGCTGCCGGTCACGTTCGGCGGCGGGATCATGATGGTGTACGAGTCGCCAGCACCTTGTGGGGCGAAATAGTTCTCGGACTCCCAGGTGTTGTACCAGGAAGTTTCGATGGCGTGCGGCTGGTAGGTCTTATCCATGCGCGGCGGGACCCTTAGGCATTAATTCGGGAAAGCCGGGAAGTATAACCAACGTAGAGGCCGCAGGCGACAGGCGAGGGGTATGAGCGATTGCGCCAGCAAGGCTGGCCCCTACGGGGGATCGTGTGCAGGAGCCAGCCTTGCTGGCGAACGGGATCACTCGGAACGCTTGAGCAAGCGCTCCAGCCGCGCATCGAGGCGGCGCTTGATCTCGGTCTCGATGTGCGGGGTGAAGTCGTTGATCACGTCCTGCATGATCAATTGCGCGGCGGCTCGCAGTTCGGCGTCCAGGTGCAGCAGGGTGTCCTGGCGGCGGGCTTGGGCTTCTGCCTCGGGCGCTGCAGTGGGGGCAGTCGCGACGGCCGGTGCGACGGTGGCGGCAGGGACATCGAGTAACAGGGGGATCTGCTCCACCGTTTCGGTCAATAGCGGTGGTTGCAGGTTGGCGTCACCCAGCAGCTCACGGATCGATTCGAGATCGTCGAGCAGGTGGGCGGAATGGGTCAGGGGGTTCTTCTGCTTATCCATCGTCGTCAGAGTCGCTGTAAGCGGTGATCTTGCAGAGCATAGCCCTGTTCGCGGTAGAAACGGAATCGCTCGCGTGCAGCCAGGCGGATGGCCGGTTCCTCGACGACGATCTCGGCGACCCGTTCGAACTGGCCGACGAACCCAGGGACGTCGCCGCCGAGGTTGATCAGCAGGTCGCGGTGCTCACCGGCATCGTTGCCGAGCCCAAGGGCTACGCTGGCATCCTTGTGCGCCTCGGCGTGGTCGTGGGGGACGAAGGCTTCGCCCTTGAACCGCCACAGGCGTTCGTCCAGGTCGAGGCGCTGGGCTTCGTCCTGGCAGTGCAGGTAGACCCGGTGCCCCAGGCGCCAGGCCTTCTCGCAGAGTCTGCAGGCGAAATCCAGACGCGCCGACAGCGAGTCGGTGGGCAGGATGTAGAAATCGACTTGGCTCATGGTTTGCTCTGCCGGCCGGTGACGCCTGGGCGCCACCGGCGTGGGGCATCAGGCGCCAGCGCGGTCCAGCAGGTATTGGGTGAGCAGCGGGACCGGGCGGCCCGAAGCGCCCTTGTCTTTGCCGCCACTGATCCAGGCGGTGCCGGCGATGTCCAGGTGGGCCCAGCTGTACTGTTTGGCGAAGCGCGACAGGAAGCAGCCGGCGGTAATGGTGCCGGCCTTCGGGCCACCGATGTTGGCGATGTCGGCGAACGGGCTGTCCAACTGCTCCTGGTACTCGTCGAACAGCGGCAGTTGCCAGGCGCGGTCGTCGGCGCGCTTGCCGGCGTCCAGCAACTGGCCGACCAGCTCGTCGTTGTTGCCCATCAGGCCGGAGGTGTGGCTGCCCAGGGCGACGATGCAGGCGCCGGTCAGGGTGGCGATGTCGATCACCGCCTGGGGCTTGAAGCGCTCGGCGTAGGTGAGGGTGTCGCACAGTACCAGGCGGCCTTCGGCGTCGGTGTTGAGGATCTCGACGGTCTGCCCGCTCATGGTGGTGACGATATCGCCCGGGCGGGTGGCGCCGCCGCTTGGCATGTTCTCGGCGCAAGCCAGCAAGCACACCAGGTTGATCGGCAGTTGCAGCTCGAGCACGGCGCGCAGGGTGCCGAACACGCTGGCGGCACCGCACATGTCGTACTTCATTTCATCCATGCCGGCGCCCGGCTTGAGGCTGATGCCGCCGGTGTCGAAGGTGATGCCCTTGCCCACCAGCACGAACGGCTTCTCGCTCTTCTTGCCGCCCTGGTAGTTGAGCACGATCAGGCGTGGTGGCTGGTCGCTGCCCTGGCCCACGGCGTAGAACGCGCCCATGCCCAGTTCCTTGATCTTCTTCTCGTCCAGCACGTCGACCTTGAGGCCTTTGTACGCCTTGCCCAGGCCTTTGGCCTGTTCGGCGAGGTAGCTTGGGTGGCAGACGTTCGGCGGCAGGTTGCCCAGGTCGCGGGTGAAGGCCATGCCGGTGGCGATGGCGCTGGCGTGCTTCACGGCGCGCTCGGCTTCGGCCAGGCCGGCTTTGTCGCTGAGCAGGGTGATTTTCTTCAGGGCGCGCGGTTCTGCTTTCTGGCTCTTGTAGCGGTCGAACACGTAGTCGCTGTCGAGCAGGGTCTCGGCGAGCAGGCGGTATTTGCCGTAGTGGCCGTCACGGCCGGTGACGGCGATGTCGTCCAGGGCCAGCACCGCGTCGCTGCCGCCCAAGCCCTTGAGTACGCCGGTGACGCTGGTGGCCAGCTTGCGCCAGGCGCGGTCGCCGAGTGCCTCGTCCTTGCCGCTGCCTACCAGCAGCACGCGTTCGGCTTTCAGGCCCGCTACGTTGTGCAGCAGCAGGGTCTGGCCCGGTTTGCCGGCCAGGTCGCCACGCTTGAGCACGGCGCTGATGGCGCCTTCGCAGGCTTGGTCGACGGCCTTGGCGGTGGCGCCGAGCTTGCGCCCTTCACCGACCGGTACGACCAGTGTCGCGGTCTTGACGGATACAGCGGCTACGCTTTTTACAACCAATTCCATGTCTGGGTCCCCGAATGATCTGTCAGTGGGCGCTGTCTTTCGCAGGCGCTCGGAAAACGCGGCTGGCGGCTGAAGCCTGCCAGCGGAAAAGCTGCCAGTTTGAGCCTGCCGCGACCTCGATGACAACCCCGTCATGCGGCGTCATGCGCGGCCAAGTGACAGGCGCCGTCAATCACAGGATAATGCGCGCACTTTACATGGAGGTTCGCCCCTGGCGAACCAGCATGGGTCTTGGCTGTCCGAATCGTTCGTTTGGCTTTCCGCCCCTGACAACCCAGGAGTGTCTGGTTTGATCGTCTTTCGTTATCTGTCCCGCGAGGTCCTGGTGACCTTGAGCGCCGTCAGCGCTGTGCTGCTGGTGATCATCATGAGCGGGCGCTTCATCAAATACCTGGCCCAGGCGGCCCAGGGCGTGCTCGACCCGGGCGTGCTGTTCATGATCATGGGCTTCCGCCTGCCGGGCTTCCTGCAGTTGATCCTGCCCTTGGGGCTGTTCCTCGGCATCCTGCTCGCCTATGGTCGGCTTTATCTCGAAAGCGAGATGACCGTGCTGTCGGCCACCGGCATGAGCCAGCAGCGCCTGCTGGCGATGACCCTGGCGCCGGCGGCGCTGGTCGCCCTGCTGGTGGCCTGGCTGAGCCTGAGCCTGGCGCCCCTGGGCGTGGCCCAGGTGCAGAAGATCATCGCCCAGCAGGATGCGCTCACCGAGTTCGACACCCTGGTGCCGGGCCGCTTCCAGACCCTGCGTGACGGCTCGCGGGTCACCTACACCGAGCAGCTGTCCGACGATCGCATCAACCTGGCCGGGGTGTTCATCTCCGAGAAACGCTTCAACCAGGACAAGACGAAGGACCGTGCGCCGTCGGTGCTGGTTGCTGAGAAGGGTCACCAGGAAGTGCAAGCCGACGGCAACCGCTACCTGGTGCTGCAGAACGGCTACCGCTATGACGGCAACCCGGGCCAGGCCGACTACCGGGCGATCAAGTACGACACCTACGGCGTGCTGCTGCCCAAGCCGGAGGTCGCCGAAGAGGTGACCGAGCGCGAGGCGATCCCGACCTCCGACCTGTTCGGCAACCCAGGCGTGCGTGAACGCGCCGAGCTGCAGTGGCGCCTGTCGCTGCCACTGCTGGTGTTCGTCGTGACGCTGCTGGCGGTGCCGCTGTCCCGCGTCAACCCACGCCAGGGCCGCTTCCTCAAGTTGCTGCCGGCGATTCTCCTGTACATGGCCTATCTGACGATGCTGATTTCCGTGCGTGGCGCCCTGGAGAAGGGCAAACTGCCTATCTCGCTGGGTATCTGGTGGGTCCATGGCCTGTTCCTGCTCATCGGCCTGGCCCTGATGTACTGGGAGCCGCTGCGCCTGAAACGCGCCGCTCGCCGTGCGGAGGTGGCCCGTGGTTAAACTGGACCGTTACATCGGCCAGAGCGTGCTGCTGGCCATCCTCGCCGTGCTGGGCATCATCCTGGGCCTTGCCTCGTTGTTCGCCTTCATCGACGAGATGAGCGACCTGAGCGACACCTACACGGTGATGGACGCCGGCAGCTACGTGCTGCTGACCGCGCCGCGCCGGCTCTACGACATGCTGCCCATGGCCGCGTTGATCGGCTGCCTGATCGGCCTGGGCAGCCTGGCCAGCAGCAGCGAGCTGACCATCATGCGCGCCGCCGGCGTTTCGATCGGCCGCATCGTCTGGGCGGTGATGAAACCGATGCTGGTGCTGATGCTGGTCGGCGTGCTGATTGGCGAGTACGTCGCCCCGGTGACCGAGAACAAGGCCCAGGCCGACCGTTCGCTGGCCCAGGGCGGCGGCGAGGCGCAGAGCTCCAAGCGCGGCATGTGGCACCGCCAGGGTGAGGAGTTCGTGCACATCAACTCGGTGCAGCCCAACGGCCTGCTGTTGGGTGTGACCCGCTATCGCTTCGACGAGCAGCGCAAGATCCAGACTTCGAGCTTCGCTCGTCGGGCGCAGTACCAGGACGGCAAGTGGGTGCTGAACGATGTGGCCA
This sequence comes from Pseudomonas entomophila, assembly GCF_023277925.1. Classification (NCBI taxonomy): domain Bacteria; kingdom Pseudomonadati; phylum Pseudomonadota; class Gammaproteobacteria; order Pseudomonadales; family Pseudomonadaceae; genus Pseudomonas; species Pseudomonas entomophila. The sequence continues at coordinate 3,266,254 of NZ_CP063832.1, read as the reverse complement.
CCACTTACTTCCGTGGCGACCACACCGAAGTGATCAATGCGCCTGAAGAAGTCTGGGACGTGTCGGTGACCCCGGAATTGCTCAATACCGTGGTGCTGGCACCGGAATCGCTGTCGATCACCGGGCTGTGGGACTACATCCACTACCTGTCCGACCAGGGCCTGAACAACTCCCGTTACTGGCTGGCGTTCTGGACCAAGGTTCTGCAGCCGGCGGTGACCGCGGCGTTGGTGCTGATGGCGATCTCCTTCATCTTCGGGCCGCTGCGTTCGGTGACCCTCGGCCAGCGGGTGTTCACCGGCGTGCTGGTGGGCTTCGTGTTCCGCATCGCGGGTGATCTGCTGGGGCCATCGAGCCAGGTGTTCGGCTTCCCGCCGTTGCTGGCGGTGGTGATACCGGCGGGCATCTGTGCGCTGGCCGGTTTGTGGTTGATGCGCCGGGCGGGTTGATCCGCCAAACAAGAAGCCGACCCTAGGGTCGGCTTTTTTGTGCGTGAGGGTTTCGTTGTAGGAGCCAGCCTTGCTGGCGAACCGGGGTGGCCAGGGTTCGCCAGCAAGGCTGGCTCCTACAGGGGGGGGCGGTGGCTACTTCTTGCGCTTGGGCAGGCGCACCAGTTGTGTTTCGGAGTAGATGTCGTGCCAGCTGCGCTGGCGCTTGTCGATCAGCGACCAGAAGAACCCCAGCCCCAGGCACAGCCAGGAGGCGATCGACACCACGAAACGCAGCAGCGCCTGCCACAGGCTGATGGCGCTGCCGTCGGCGTTCTGCACGCGCATGCCCCACACCTGCATGCCCAGGGTCTGGCCGCCGTGAGTCCAGAACTTGGCGAAGAAGCCGAACAGGGCAAACAGCAGGATCGTCGACAGCAACGGGTCGCCATCCAGCGCGCCGGCCTCGGTCAGCTCGCGCATGCGCGCCTCGCCGATGATCGCCATCTGGATCATTTTGTAGAGACCGGCAGTGACGATCAGCAGGGCGGTGCACAGCAGGAAGTCGTAGAACATCGCGGCCAGGCGCCGGCCCAGGCCGACCGGTGGGAAGTCACCCTGAGGGTTGAGCAGAGGCTTGGACATGCAGGACGGCTCCAGATGGCAAAGGCCCATTCTATGGAAATGCGCGCACAAAAAAGCCCCTGTGGGTCAACACAGGGGCTTTTTTGTGGAAGTCAGATCACTGAGGAATGACTTCGTCGGCTTGCATGCCCTTCTGGCCTTGCACAGCAACGAAGGTCACTTTCTGGCCTTCTTTCAGGCTCTTGAAGCCGTTGCCTTGGATAGCGCGGAAGTGGACGAACAGATCCGGACCGCTCTCTGGGGTGATGAAGCCGTAACCTTTCTCGTCATTGAACCACTTGACGGTACCGTTCTGACGCTCAGCCATTGTCTTATTTCCTATGAAACTTGAATTTTGATGACAGTTTCTTTCACGCTTTTTGTAAGTGAAAGATTACTGGGCTGGGTTGCAGGAAAGTAAGAGACGTCGAACGGGTTGTAGCGGATTGCGGCTACTGGCCCAGGTCACGAACTGTTGCGACCCATGCAAACACAGTGCAGTGACTCTACGCCAACTCCTGAGCGAAAAACAAGCCCTTCCGGCGGGTGAAAATCAGGCTTTTCCCGATAACCGAACGATTTGTCGGAAACGGCGTGGCGCCTGGCCTGGCGCTATGTTCAGAAGTTATTGGACAGGTTCGAAAACGAATATGTCGGACCTGTCCAAAACACTCATTCAGCCACGGTAGTAACGCTGTGCCACGAAAGGCATTTTGCTGACTTTCAGGGCTACTTGCTTGCCACGGACCAAGGCAAACAGCTCGGTATCCAGTGCGGCATGTTCGCTATCGACATAACCCATGGCCACCGGGGCACCGAGCGTCGGACCGAAGCCGCCGCTGCACACTTCGCCGACCACCTTGCCCGCCTGGTCGACGATCTGCGCGCCCTCACGCACAGGGGTGCGTTCCTGGGGCAGCAGGCCGACCCGCTTGCGTGCCACGCCAGCCTGTTGCTGGGCGAACACGGTGTCGGCGCCAGGGAAGCCGCCAGCGCGCGTGCCATCGGCGCGGCGAACCTTGGAGATGGCCCACAACAGGCTGGCTTCGATCGGGGTAGTGGTGGTGTCCATGTCGTGGCCGTACAGGCACAATCCGGCCTCCAGGCGCAGCGAGTCGCGGGCGCCCAGGCCGATCGGCTGGACTTCCGGCTCGGCCAGCAGGCGACGGGCCAGGGCGTCAGCGGCGGCGGCCGGCACCGAGATCTCGTAGCCGTCCTCGCCGGTGTAGCCCGAGCGGCTGACGAAGCAGTCGTTGCCCAGCAGGCTGACCGGGCGGAACTGCATGAAGGTCATGCCAGCTACGTCCGGCGCCAGGCGCTCCAGCACCTTGACCGCCGCCGGGCCTTGCAGGGCCAGCAGGGCGCGTTCTTCGAACAGCGGCTGGATCTCGCAGCGATCACCGATATGCTTGCGCAGGTGCGCCAGGTCCTGGTTCTTGCAGGCGGCGTTGACCACCAGGAACAGGGTATCGTCACCCAGGTTGGCGACCATCAGGTCGTCGAGGATGCCGCCCTTGTCGTTGGTGAACATGGCATAGCGCTGCATGCCCATCGGCAGGTCGACGATATCGACCGGTACCAGCGTCTCGAGGGCGCGGGCGGCGTCGCTGCCGCGCAGGATGATCTGGCCCATGTGCGAGACATCGAACAGGCCGGCCTGCTCGCGGCTGTGCAGGTGCTCCTTGAGCACGCCCAAGGGGTACTGCACGGGCATGTCGTAGCCGGCGAACGGCACCATGCGCGCGCCCAGGTCCAGGTGCAGGGCGTGCAGTGGGGTCTTGTGCAGTGTTTCGGACATCGGTGACTCCTCGTTTATTGTTCGGGTCAACATTCGATGATGTTGACGGCCAGACCGCCGCGGGCGGTCTCCTTGTATTTGCTTTTCATGTCGGCGCCGGTCTGGCGCATGGTGCGGATGACCTTGTCGAGGGAGACGTAGTGCTGCCCGTCGCCGCGCAGGGCCATGCGCACCGCGTTGATCGCCTTCACCGAGCCCATGGCGTTGCGTTCGATGCAGGGCACCTGGACCAGCCCGCCAATGGGGTCGCAGGTCAGGCCCAGGTTATGTTCCATACCGATCTCGGCGGCGTTCTCTACCTGTTGCGGGGTGCCGCCCATCACTTCGCACAGGGCACCGGCGGCCATCGAGCAGGCCACGCCCACCTCACCCTGGCAGCCGACCTCGGCGCCGGAGATCGAGGCGTTTTCCTTGTAGAGAATGCCGATGGCGGCCGCGGTGAGCAGGAAACGCACCACGCCGTCCTCGCTGGCGCCGGGGACGAAGCGCATGTAGTAGTGCAGCACCGCCGGGACGATGCCGGCCGCGCCGTTGGTCGGCGCGGTGACCACGCGCCCGCCGTAGGCGTTTTCCTCGTTCACCGCCAGGGCGTAGAGGTTGACCCAGTCGAGCACCGACAGCGCATCGCGCAAACTCGCCTCCGGGTGGAGGCTGAGCTGGCGATACAGCGCTGGCGCCCGGCGCTTGACCTTGAGCCCGCCGGGCAGGATGCCCTCGTGGCGGCAACCGGCCTCGACGCAGTCTTGCATCACTTGCCAGATGCGCAGCAGGCCGGCGCGGGTCTCGGCTTCCGGGCGCCAGGCAGCTTCGTTGGCCAGCATCACCTGGCTGAACGACAAGTGCTGCGCGGTGCAATGGCCGAGCAGTTCCTTGCCGGTCTTGAACGGGTAGGGCAGCACGGTGCTGTCCTCGACGATGCGGTCATGGCCCGCCGCGTCCTCGTCGACCACGAAGCCGCCGCCCACCGAGTAGTACTCGCGGCTGCGGATCTGCAGCCCGGCTTGGTCGAAGGCGCGGAAGATCATGCCGTTCGGGTGGTAGGCCAGCGGCTTGCGGATCATCGCCAGGTGTTGTTTCTCGACGAAGGCGATTTCGTGCTCGCCGAGCAGCCGCAGCTGGCCGCTGGCGCGGATCGCCTGCAGACGCGCGGGGATGGCTTCGGTGTCGACGGTGTCCGGGTGTTCGCCTTCGAGCCCCAGCAGCACGGCCTTGTCGCTGCCGTGGCCCTTGCCGGTGGCGCCCAGCGAGCCGTACAGCTCGGCCTTGACGCTGACCGTGCTGGCCAGCAGGCCGTCGCGGCGCAGCCCTTCGGCGAAGCGCGCGGCGGCGCGCATCGGGCCGACCGTGTGGGAGCTGGAGGGGCCGATGCCGATCTTGAACAGGTCGAAGACGCTCAGGGACATATGGTACTCCTGACGATTTTGAGGCTGCTGCGCAGCCCATCGCGACGCAAGGCCGCCCGCGCAAGAGCGGCGTCGTCCCTGTGGGAGCGGCCTTGTGTCACGAAAGGGCCGCAAAGCGGCCCCAGCTTTCCCAAGACCGCCTCAGACGTCCTGATAGCTCTCGATCGACGGGCAGGCGCAGACCAGGTTGCGGTCACCGTACACGTTGTCGACGCGGCCCACCGGTGGCCAGTACTTGCCTTCCACCAAGCTGGGCAGCGGGTACACCGCCTGCTCGCGGCTGTAGCCGTGGGCCCACTCGCCAGCCAGCTCCGCTGCGGTGTGCGGGGCGTTCTTCAGCGGGTTGTCGTCCTTGTCCAGGCTGCCATTCTCGACAGCGCGAATCTCTTCGCGGATCTGGATCATCGCGTCGCAGAAGCGGTCCAGTTCTTCTTTGGACTCGCTTTCGGTCGGTTCGATCATCAGCGTGCCCGCTACCGGGAAGGACATGGTCGGGGCGTGGAAGCCGAAGTCGATCAGGCGCTTGGCGACGTCGTCGACGCTGATGCCGCTGGTGTCCTTGAGCGGGCGCAGGTCGAGGATGCATTCATGCGCCACCAGGCCGTTGCCACCGGTGTACAGCACAGGATAGTGCTCTTCCAGGCGCCGGGCGATGTAGTTGGCGTTGAGGATCGCCATCTGCGAGGCGCGCTTTAGGCCCGCGCCACCCATCATGCGAATGTACATCCAGGTGATCGGCAGGATGCTGGCGCTGCCGAACGGCGCGGCACAGACCGCGCCTTGGGTGTTCTCCAGAGCTGCGTGGCCGGGCAGGAACGGCGCCAGGTGCGCCTTGACGCCGATCGGGCCGACACCCGGGCCGCCACCGCCGTGGGGGATGCAGAAGGTCTTGTGCAGGTTCAGGTGCGAGACGTCGCCGCCGAACTTGCCTGGGGCGCACAAGCCGACCATGGCGTTCATGTTGGCGCCGTCGATGTACACCTGGCCGCCATTGTCGTGGATGATCGCGCAGATTTCGCCGATGGCTTCCTCGAACACACCGTGGGTCGACGGGTAGGTGATCATGATCGCCGCCAGGCGCTCGCGGTGTTCGATGGCCTTGGCGCGCAGGTCGTCGATGTCGACGTTGCCGCGGGCGTCGCAGGCGGTGACCACCACACGCATGCCGGCCATGTGCGCGGTGGCGGGGTTGGTGCCGTGGGCCGAGGACGGGATCAGGCAGATGTCGCGGTGGCTGTCGCCGCGGCTGCGGTGGTAGGCGCGGATCGCCAGCAGGCCCGCGTACTCGCCCTGGGAGCCGGCGTTCGGTTGCAGCGACACGGCGTCATAGCCGGTGGCGGCGCAGAGCATGGCTTCCAGCTCGGTGGTCATCTGCAGGTAGCCCTGGCTCTGCTCGGTCGGGGCGAACGGGTGCAGGTTGCCGAACTCGGCCCAGGTCACCGGGATCATCTCGCTGGCGGCGTTGAGCTTCATGGTGCACGAACCCAGCGGGATCATGGTGCGGTCCAGTGCCAGGTCCTTGTCGGCCAGGCGGCGCAGGTAGCGCATCAGCTCGGTTTCGCTGTGGTAGCGGTTGAATACCGGATGTTCGAGGATGGCCGACTGGCGCAGCAGGGCGGCTGGCAGGCGTGCGGCGACGGTCGCGGCCAGGGCGGCGAAGTCTGGGGTCGCCTGGCCTTCGGCGAACAGCTGCCACAAGGCCTCGACGTCGGCCTGGCTGCTGGTCTCGTCCAGCGACAGGCCCAGGTGGGCGGCGTCGACCTGGCGCAGGTTGATGCCTTGGGCACGGGCTTTGTCGTGCCAAGTACCGGTGGCGCCGCCGGTGGCCAGGGTCAGGGTGTCGAAGAAGTCGCCGGTCACCACGTTCACGCCCAGCTTCACCAGGCCGGTGGCGAGGATCGCGGTCAGCGCGTGGGTGCGTTCGGCGATGCGCTTGAGGCCGGCCGGGCCGTGGTACACGGCGTACATGCTGGCGATGTTGGCCAGCAGCACCTGGGCGGTGCAGATGTTGCTGGTGGCCTTCTCGCGGCGGATGTGCTGCTCGCGGGTCTGCATGGCCAGGCGCAGCGCGCTCTTGCCGAAACGGTCGATCGACACACCGACCAGGCGGCCCGGCATGTCGCGCTTGAATGCGTCGCGGGTGGCGAAGTAGGCCGCGTGCGGGCCACCGAAGCCCAGCGGCACACCGAAGCGCTGGGCGCTGCCGATGGCCACGTCGGCGTCGAACTCGCCTGGCGGCGTGAGCAGGGTCAGGGCCAGCAGGTCGGCGGCCACGGCCACCAGGGCGCCGGCGGTGTGGAAGCGCTGCACCACCTCGCGGTAGTCGAACACGTCGCCATTGCTGGCCGGGTATTGCAGCAGGGCGCCGAAGAAGGCGCTGACGTCGCTCAGTTCACGTTCGTCGCCCACCACCACTTCGATGCCCAGGGGTTCGGCACGGGTGCGCAGTACGTCGAGGGTCTGCGGATGGCAGTGTACGGAGGCGAAGAAGGCGTGGCTGGCCTTGTTCTTCGACAGGCGTTTGCAGAAGGTCATGGCTTCCGCGGCGGCGGTGGCTTCGTCCAGCAGCGAGGCGTTGGCGATCGGCAGGCCAGTGAGGTCGCTGATCAGGGTCTGGAAGTTCAGCAGCGCTTCCAGGCGGCCTTGGGAGATCTCTGGCTGGTACGGGGTGTAGGCGGTGTACCAGGCCGGGTTTTCCAGGAGGTTGCGCAGGATCGGCGCTGGCGTGTGGGTATTGTAGTAGCCCTGGCCTATGTAGCTCTTGAACAGCTGGTTCTTGCCGGCGATGGCTTTCAGCGCGGCGAGGGCGTCGGCTTCGCTCTGGCCGTCTGCGTTGCCGAGCACGCTGGTGCCCTTGATGCTGTCGGGGATGACGGCGGCGGTCATCGCTTCCAACGAATCGAAGCCTAGCGCGGTGAGCATGGCTTGCTCGTCAGCGGCGCGCGGGCCGATGTGACGGGCGATGAATTCGTTGGCGGTGCCGAGGTTGATGGTCATGGTGCGTTACCTCAGGCGTCGTCGTTGGCTTTGATCAGGCGGTCGTAGGCGTCCTGGTCGAGCAGGGCGGCAACTTCCTTCATGTCGGCGGGGATGAAACGGAAGAACCAGCCTTCGCCCAGCGGGTCTTCGTTGACCAGCTCGGGGCTGTCGTTCAGGCCATCGTTGACCGCGACCACTTCACCGGCCAGTGGCATGTACACGCCGCTGGCGGCTTTTACCGATTCCACGGTGGAGGCTTCGGCGCCCTTGTCGTACTGCTGCAGTTCCGGCAGTTGCACATAGACCACGTCGCCGAGGGCGTTCTGGGCGTAGGCGGTGATGCCTACGGTGACGCTGCCGTCGGCTTCGACGCGCAGCCATTCGTGATCTTCGGTGAAACGCAACTCGCTCATGGGAATTCCTCGGGAAGCAGGGGGCGTTGGGCGTGGTTGGGCCACGCTCTTAAGGTTGGAATTCCCTTAGCAATTATGCGGCCAGACTATAAATATCTTTATAAATCATGTAGTTAGGTTGATTATTCGCGGTACGAGCTGTCTGTTTGGAACGAAATCGATACACATGGATAACGATTCGAAAGCGCTGGAGGATCAAACCCTTGCATAGACGCACCTGAATCCATGTGGAATGTTTTAGTTACACTGGATTGAAATCGATACAGGCTAGGCCACGTCAAACTCGATCCATGTGCGACGCTGGTCGTTGCCCTGCCCGACGCTGCCCACCCGAAGTGCCTGGATTGAACCGGACGGCGCCTGGAAGGGCGCTGTTCCTGTCAGAAGTTGCGCGTCGTCGGCACGCACGACCCGTTGGTGGCACTGGCTATCGAGGGCCGCCAGCAAAGAAGGGAACGGCATCCGGCCCCAGCGCACCGTGCCCGCATCCTGCGCATTGGTGGGGATGAAGGCAGCCAGGTCCTCGCTGGTCATCAGTTCGAGCCCCTTGGCCTTGGCGGTCGCGTTCTCGCTGCCGTGGTGCCCCACTTTGTAGTAGACCGTGCGCTTCAGCAGGTCTGGGCCGGTCACGCTCGTCCCGTCGGGCATCTTCCAGGTTGCATCCTGCCAACTCAGCCAGTTGCCGATCTGCGCGTCGGCGGCGAACAGCACCACGCGCCCCGTCGCCACGATCTCGAAGGCGAGGACCAGGCTGGTGTTGTTGATCTTGTTGTCGAGTTGCATCGCCAGCGTGCCTGCGCTGCCCAGCCAGTCGAGGTCGATCCGGCGCCAGGCCTGGTCGGTGGCGCTCGCATCGACGGTCTTCGCGGATTTACCCGTGTCCAGCAGGTCGGAGCGGTCGCTCGGGCCGTAGTAGTGCGCATAGGCGAAACGGCCGATGGGGTCTGCCGCGAACGTCTTGCCCGGGCGCGTCAGTTCGCTCAGCGGGGTGCCCTGGCTGGCGTCGAAGGGCGCTGTCGGGTCGGTGAAACCACTGCCCGATGCCGCCGCGCGGAACGCGTTCGAGAGCGATTCGGCAGTGCGCAGGCCTTGCAGGCTGTTGGCCATCGGGTAACGCTCACCGACACGGTCGATGATGTCGAGGTAGTCGGCGTTTCGCGAGGGGGCCAGGACATATACCCGGATCGCGGGTACGCCGGGCATGTCGAGGGGGGCGAGGGTGGGTTCGAGGTACCTGACGCCTGCCTTGCCCAGCCTGGCGGCGGCATCGCGCATGGCGCGCACCGTCTCGCCCTGGGCGCCGAAGCTGAAGGCCAGGAGCTGGTCGAGGCCGTCGCGCAACGCGCTGGTGCCTGCCGCGTTCGCGCCATGCAACTGCCGGCTGACGCCGGACAGCGCGCTCAGGGCCTGCTGCTTGAACCTGTCCAGTTGCAGGGCCTGGGGATCGTTGGGGGATTCGGTCCAGGCCATCCACACCTCGCCGACGCTGAAGCGTGAAAACCGGTTGGAGGACTCGCGGAAGGCACTGATGTGGTCGGTATGTTCGTGGGTCAGCACCAGGATGTCGAGCTTGCCGCCGGTCTGTTGGTAGATGTCGTCGACGATGTCGTCGATGATCTGCGAGCCCCCCTTGATGGCCGTGTGGATCCCGCAATCGATAAGCATCCAGCAGGTGCCGCCATCGGCTTTGCCGAAGCGCAGCAGGTGGCAGTCGCCAATGCCCTGGCAGTAGTGGCGGATGGTGAAGCCTGGCTGGTCACTGGGCATGGCCGAACTCCCCGTTGTGGGTGTGCAGAAGCGCGAACGGCTCGCTCGGGGTGTTCGCGAAGTAGAGGGCTTGCAGCGCGCCGAAGCCGCTGCCCGAGGCGCTCTGCCGCTGTCGGGCGAGGCGGCTCTCGCTGCCGCAGTTCTTGACGATGGCGTAGCGGATTTCGCAGTGGTTGCGGCGTGGGTCGATGATCAGCGTGACACCGCCGCGGAACCATATCTGTGGCCCCTGCGGGTCGTTCGGGTCCAGCGGAACACGCCGGCGCTGCATGACCGTCGCCACCACCTCGGTGAAAAAGCTGCCATCAGGGGCGACACGACGCGCCGGACGCACGCTGGCCACCGAGAAGTGGGTCCGGCCGGGGCTCGCCGGCACCGCGATCTCTCCATCCTCAGTGTACTTGGGTATATCGGGCAGCAGGCCGAATGCCGGGTACAGCTCAGGGTGGCGTTCGAGGAGCCTGGAGAGACGATCCCACAGGGTCTTGCGGTTGATTTCATTGAGCGCGTGGATCGCTTCCCGATCGAGCTTGAGGTCCCATCCGAAGTCGAGGTCCTTGACCAGCGCGTTCAGCCACCTCGGTCGTGTATCGGCCAGCGTGCCCCAGGCCAGGGACTCTTCCGAGACCGTGCGCACATCCGCTGGCAGCAGGTTGCGCTTGCGGAAGGCGTCCATGAAGGCGACGCGGTAGTGGAACCGGTCGACGGCCACCAGATCGATATCGGCGGTGATCAGTGCGCGCAGGTACTCACCGAAGGTGATGTCGACGGCGGGGCAATAGTCCAGCGCACGGATGCAGATGCGCAGCACATGGCGGGCGGTCTTGCAGGTTTCTTCGGTCAGCCGTTCGACCAGGTCGGGGAGCAGCGCGCCCCTGGGCAGCAGGCCGCTGCCGTTGGTGGCGATGCGGACCAGGTCCGCCGTGCGCCGGTCGACGATGCTGAGGAACGCTTCATAGACCGCCGAGACGAGGATCGAGCCCCGTGCGTGCACCTCCAGCTCGTCGGGGTAGCTGGGCTTGTCGCCTTTGGCGAGGTAGTCGCGCAGTGGCCCGCCACGGTTGGTCCCTTCGCCGAACTGCTGGGCCAGGGAGCCCAGCAGTTTCGCCGCATCCAACCGGCCACGGGCCTGGCGCACCTGGAAACGCACCAGCTCGGGGATCGAGAAGTGCTGGAACAGCGCGACGATATCGGCGAATGCCTCGTGAAACGCCGGGACATCCGGGTTGGAGGCATCCTGGAAGCTGCGATGCAGGCCATCGAGCAGGGCGTGGGACATCTCGTGGGCGATGATGTCGCTGGACAGGCAGGCAAACACCATGCTGCCGCCAGGAGTGGCGGCGGTCGCCGTCGAGGTGGACTGGAAGTAGCCGAACAGCAGCGCCACCTTGTCGGGGCTGTAGTAAGCGTTCTCGGTGCGCAGTGCGTGGGGGTAGATCCGCAGCCTGCGCACGCTGTGGTACTCGTAGTGCGGCTCACCTAGCCCGCCGGTGCCCGCGACCTTGCGCGAAGCCCAGAGCACACGCCGGCCCAGGGCTTCCTCGAAGTTCCTGATGGTCTTCATCGCCACCGCGTAGACCATCTGCTGGTGGAAGGCCGGGTTGCCTTCGGAGGGGGGCCAGCCGTCCTGTGCCAGCAGTTTCGGTTCGTTCAGGTCCACTGGGTCGTAGAGGCGGTCGGAGGCGGGGTCGATGTCGACGATCTCGAGGTACTCGCCCACCGGTCCGGGTTCGAGTTTTTCCCAGGGGACGTTGATGACGGTCTCGTTGATCTCGACGGAATCCAGCCGCTTGGCGATGGACGGGTCAAGCGCATAGACGCGCAGTCGCCGTGGCGGGGTGGGGAGTTGCTTGGTCTTGCGTGCGATGCGTGGGCCCTCGGCTACCGTGACGGGGGCCGTGGCAGGGGCGCCTTGGGGCCGGCCCAGGTGCTTCTCGAGGAAGGCTTTCAGAGGCGCTGAAGGATTGCCGGAGTCGAGTGCCGCCTCAAGGTAGCGATTGAGCAAGGCCGCTGGCACATCAGCGCCGCTTTCGCCGTCGGGCAGCGCCTCGTCCACTGCGCGATGGCGCTGTGCCATTTGCGTCAATTCGAGCGCAAGCATCTGCTCGACCGCTGAAGCCTGGTCCGGGGCGAGAGAGACGCCGCCAGCACCGGTGATCAGGTTGAGCCAGCTCCAGCTGGGCTCTGCCGGTGAGGTCTTCACGAGCACGTCCTTGGCCGGTGGAGCAATGCCAAGTGCCGCGTTCGCCTGCAGCACGCCCCGTCCGATTTTCTCGAGGGTTTCCTCCGCGTCCATGGCACCCGTGGTTTTCAAGGCCGATCCGAACAGGGCCGCGCGAGTTGCCTCGACACGCATCCAGGGCTCTGGATACCTGGCAAGTTGCGCTTGGTGGCTGGCCATCCACAGCGCGGCGGCAGCAGCCAGTTGCGGCGTGGCCGAGGAGGTGCCCGCGCCATCCATGCTGACCAGGTTGCCGCAGCCGAACTCGGCCCACGGCACGTTGGGGGTGAAGGCGCCCATCGCCGTCTGCATCTTCGACGCGGGACCGTAGTTGCCTTGCATGGTGCGCGGGCTGAGGCCGGCGTAGGCGCGCCCGTTGGCCATCACCCCGCACGCCGCGAGCACGCGCTTGAAGCGGGCGGGGAATACGATCGAGCCGGGAGTCGGTGTCCAGGCGTAGTTGTTGCCCGCTGCGGTGACCATGAATACACCGTGCTCGTAGGCCAGGTTGACCGCATCGGCGAGGGCGCGGGAGGACAGGCCACCCATGCTCATCGACAGGATGTGTACCTTCTGTTGCACCGCGTACTGGAAGCCCTGGACCATGCTGCCGGTCGAGAAGCGCACGACCCAGTCGGCGATGCGGATGGGAATGACGGTTGTATAGGGCGCGCCGCCGACGAAGCCGGAAAAGCCCTGCGCGATGGCGGGGTTGTTGATTTCGTTGCCGGCCAGGAGGCTCAGCGTGGCATGGCCATGGCCCTGGTTACGGACCGCCGTCCAGCCATCCGGCGTGCGGTCGGTGGCGTCGGTGGGGTGGTCGGGGTCGCGAAAGTTGCGTTGGTTCTGCCTGTCGAGGTGCAGGGGCAGGGAGGCGTGGTTCGGGTCGTAGCCTGTGTCCAGGTGCGCGATCCTGATGGCCTGCTGCAGGTCCTTGGCGACCTTGCTCCGTGCAGCGCCAAGCTGCGAGAAGCGGTCTTCAAGGTGCCATTGGTTGTCATCCTTCACCACGGCCTTCTGGCCCGACTTGTCCTGAGGGTGAAAGGTGCATGCCGCTGCGGCCAGCGCGGTTGCGGGTGCTGGCGCCTCGGTAAACCAGGCTTGCTCGATGTCCGGTTCGACGAACTCGATCTGCGTGCTGCCGGTGGCGGCAAAGCCCGCGCCGTGGGCCAGCATGGCATGGGCGGCGTCCCAGGGGTTGCTGGTGAACGGCAAGGGGGCGCGGTACCAGGTCGAGCCCTGCGCGGCCGCCACGCCGGCGATACCAGGTTGGGCGGGGATCGTCAGGATCGCTTCCATGTCCGGCGCGCCGACTGCGGCGGCCAGCCCCTGCCTGTGTCCGTCGCTCAAGTTCCCCCGAATCTTGACCAGCAGCGCCTGTGCCATGGTGTCCCTCCCTGTCCGTGCCGAGTCCCCCGCGCAGGTTGATGGCAGGGTGCCTTCAGCGTAGCCGGTCCTGGCCATAGCGCCTTCGCGTCCATTGTAGGAGCTTCAGCCGCGATGCAGGCACCACGGTGTGCGGCATCCGCTTCGCGGGTGATCGCGGCTGAAGCCGCTCCTACAGAGGTCGCGCCAAATCGAGTGGCTCCAGTGTCAGGCCTTGCCGGGAATACCGTACTTGCGCAGCCGCTGGGCAATCGCCGTGTGCGAGGTCTGCAACCGCCCGGCCAGTTGCCGCGTCGAGGGGTAGCTGGCATACAAACGCTGCAGCAACTCCCGCTCGAAATCCCCCACCGCCTGTTCCAGGCTCGCCACCTCGCCATCCTGCCCACGGGCCACCGAGGTGCCGGCGATGTCCAGGTCGCCGATGTCCACCACGTTGCTCTCGCAGATGGCCGCGGCGCGGAAGATCACGTTCTGCAACTGGCGCACGTTGCCCGGCCAGGGGTTGCCCAGCAGTGCCGGATGGGTGGCCGGGGCCAGGCGGCAGTGCGGGCGCTGGATCTGGGTGCAGGCCTGCTGCATGAAGTACTGCGCCAAGGACAGGATGTCCTGGCCGCGATCACGCAGCGGTGGCACTTGCAGGTTGAGCACGTTGAGGCGGTAGAACAGGTCTTCGCGGAAAGTGCCCTCGGCGACCATGCGCTCCAGGTCGCGGTGGGTGGCGCTGATGATGCGCACGTCCACCTTCACTTCGCGGTCGCCACCCACGCGGCGGAAGCTGCCGTCGCTGAGAAAACGCAGCAGCTTGGCTTGCAGGTACGGTGACATCTCGCCGATCTCGTCGAGGAACACCGTGCCCTGGTTGGCCAGCTCCATCAGCCCGGGCTTGCCGCCACGCTGCGCGCCGGTGAAGGCGCCGGGGGCATAGCCGAACAGCTCGCTCTCGGCCAGGCTCTCGGGCAGTGCCGCGCAGTTGAGCGCCAGGAACGGCGCGGCGTGGCGGCTGCTGATGGCGTGGCAGGCGCGGGCCACCAGCTCCTTGCCGGTGCCGGTCTCGCCATGCACCAGCAGCGGCGCGTCGAGGGTGGCCACGCGCAAGGCGCGGGCCTTGAGGGTGCGGATGGCCGGGGAGTCGCCGAGCATGGCGTCGAAACCTTCGGCGTGGTCGTGGTGCAGGGCCGACAGCCGTTCGCCCATGCGGTTGGGCGGGTACAGCGTCAGCAGGCCGCCGGCATGGGTGATTGGCGTGGCGTCGAGCAGCAGGCTTTGGCCGTTGAGCTGCATCTCACGCATGGGCAGGTGGAAGTTGTTGTCCAGCAACGCTTGCAGCAGGTCGGGGTCGCCGAACAGCTCACCCACCGAGCGCCCGGCCGATTCGCGGCCGCACAAGGCGATCAGTGCGGGGTTGGCCAGCAGCACCTTGCCGGCGCTGTCCACGGCCAGCACCGGGTCGCTCATGGCGGCAAGCAGGGCGTCGAGTTGCAGGTGGCGGCGTTGGCCGGGGAGGATGTCGACCACTTCCACCGATTGCACACCGCGCACCTCGAACAGGGCGTCGTGCAGTTCCTCGAGTACGGCGGGGCTGAGGGTGGGGGCGTCGATGTAGACGTTCGGCGGGACCATCTCCACGGCATCGAGGTTCAGGTTGCGGGCGCCGAGCAGGGCCAGGACTTCCTGGGTGATGCCGACGCGGTCGATGAAGCTGACGTGGATGCGCATGGGGGGCAATTATGGCCGAGGGAGGCCGTAGTATGCCTTGGGAGTCGGGGCTAGCCCAACATTGCCGGGGGTGCTGTGCGCCCCTTTCGCGACACAAGGCCGCTCCCACAGGTACAACACCGTATCCATAAGCGGTGAGATACCTGTGGGAGCGGCCTTGTGTCGCGAAAGGGCTGCACAGCAGCCCCAGAAGTCAATCTAGATGTTCAGGCTTGATCGGGTCGCCCGATTTCACATCCAGCTTGGCGCGAATGTCTTCGAACATCGCGTCGTAAAGCTTGTGCGGTGAGCCGAGGGTCTCGAACTTCTTCGGTGGAGCCAGGTAAGCCTGGGCCTTGCGCGTGGTGACACTCAGGAAACTCGGCAGCACCTGGTCCTTTGCCAGGAAGAACTTCTCGTCCACTGGCTTGCCTTCGATGCTGCCATGCAGGCGGAACGCGATACCTCTCCCTTCCTTGGGATCCTGGGCCACTTCGTAGTTGATGTTCAGGTCGTAGCTATGGTCATTCGTATTCAGCGCGGTGCGCTCGATATGCACGTGACCGGGTTGGAACTGGGCCATGGCGGAATCCTCCGGAAGGTTGAGAACGGCGGGTGCCAGGCACCCGCCAACTGCATTCAACGGTAGCTGATACCGGGCTTCTGCGTGGAAACCCGGGTGCCTGCCGTGCCCTTGACGATGTCCTCGATGTTCTCCAGCGAACTGATCACCGCAACCTTGCCGGTATGCCGGGCGAAGTCGCAGGCGGCTTGTACCTTGGGCCCCATGGAGCCGGCGGCGAAGCCCAGTTTCTCTAGCTCGTCGGGGTGCGCCTGGGCAATGGCTTTCTGGGTCGGCTTGCCCCAGTCGATGTACGCCGCGTCGACGTCGGTGGCGATGATCAGCAGGTCGGCCTCCAGCTGTTCGGCCAGCAGGGCCGAGCACAGGTCCTTGTCGATCACCGCTTCGATGCCCTTGAGCTTGCGGTTTTCGTCGTACATGGTGGGGATGCCGCCGCCGCCAGCGCAGATCACGATGCTGCTTTTCTCCAGCAGCCACTTGATCGGGCGGATCTCGAAGATGCGCTTGGGTTTCGGGCTGGCCACCACGCGGCGGTACTTGTCGCCGTCGGGCTTGACCACCCAGCCTTTCTCCTTGGCCAGGCGCTCGGCCTCATCCTTGGCATAGACCGGGCCGATGAACTTGGTCGGGTCCTTGAACGCCGGGTCATTGGCGTCCACTTCGACTTGCGTGAGCAGGGTGGCGAAGGGCACTTCGAAGGCCAGCAGGTTGCCCAGTTCCTGTTCGATCATGTAGCCGATCATGCCTTCGGTCTCGGCACCCAGCACGTCCAGCGGGTAGGCTTCATCCGGCTTGTACGACAGCCCCTGCAGCGACAGCAGGCCGACCTGCGGGCCATTGCCGTGGGCGATGACCAGCTCGTTGCCGGGGTGGATCTTGGCGATCTGCTCGGTGGCGGTGCGGATATTGGCGCGCTGGTTGTCGGCGGTCATCGGCTCGCCGCGGCGCAGCAGGGCGTTGCCGCCCAAAGCAACAACGATACGCATGGGGAATGTCCTTCTGATGGGTGACGCGGTCCCTGTAGGAGCCGGCTTTGCCGGCGAATGCCATGGCATGTGCTCGGCATCGGTGTGGACCGGTTCGCCAGCAAAGCTGGCTCCTACAGGGGATCGCGGGGTTACAGGTCGGCCAGGGTCGACACCAGGATCGCCTTGATCGTGTGCATGCGGTTTTCCGCCTGCTCGAAGGCGATGCAGGCCGGCGACTCGAACACGTCATCGGTCACTTCGATACCGTTGGCCAAGTCCGGGTACTGCTCGGCGATCTGCTTGCCGACCTTGGTCTCGGAGTTGTGGAACGCCGGCAGGCAGTGCATGAACTTGGAGCGCGGGTTGCCGGTGGCCTTCATCAGCTCCTTGTTCACCTGGTAGGGCTTGAGCAGCTTGATGCGCTCGCCCCAGGCTTCGATCGGCTCACCCATCGACACCCAGACGTCGGTGTGGACGAAGTCCACGCCCTTGACCGCCGCTTTCGGGTCTTCGGTCAGGGTGATGCGCGCGCCGCTTTCCTCGGCGTATTTATGGCAACGCTCGACCAAGTCGTCATGGGGCCACAGCGCCTTGGGCGCGGCGATACGCACGTCCATGCCGAGCTTGGCGCCGATCAGCAGCAGCGAGTTGCCCATGTTGTTGCGGGCATCGCCCAGGTAGGCGTAGCTGATGTCGTGCAGCGGCTTGTCGCTGTGCTCGCGCATGGTCAGCACGTCGGCGATCATTTGCGTTGGGTGGTATTCGTCGGTCAAGCCGTTGAACACCGGCACGCCGGCGAACTTGGCCAGCTCCTCGACGATTTCCTGCTTGAAGCCGCGGTACTCGATGGCGTCGTACATGCGCCCAAGCACGCGGGCGGTGTCCTTCATGCTCTCTTTGTGGCCGATCTGCGAGGAGTTGGGGTCGATGTAGGTGACGTTGGCGCCCTGGTCATAGGCGGCGACTTCGAAGGCGCAGCGAGTACGAGTGGAGGTCTTCTCGAAGATCAGGGCGATGTTGTTGCCCTTCAGGTGCTGCTGTTCTGTGCCGGTGTACTTGGCGCGCTTGAGGTCGCGGGACAGGTCCAGCAGGTAGCGCAGCTCGCGGGTGCTGTGGTGTTCGAGGCTGAGCAGGTTGCGGTTGTGGATGTTGAACGCCATGACGGTTCTCCTTGGATTCGGTGAGGTGTCCGGCCGGCGCCTCGTAGGCGCGGCCGGGTGCGATGGGCGTTAGTAGTCGATAGGGTCGCGCACGATCGGGCAGGTCATGCAGTGGCCGCCGCCGCGGCCCCGGCCCAGTTCGCCGGCGCTGATGGTGATGACCTCGATCCCGGCCTTGCGCAGCAGGGTGTTGGTGTAGGTGTTGCGGTCGTAGCCGATGACCACGCCGGGCTCCACGGCCACCACGTTGTTGCCGTCGTCCCACTGTTCACGCTCGGCGGCGAAACTGTTGCCGCCAGTCTCGACCACGCGCAGCTTGACCCCCAGTTGCTCGCCGACAACCTCGATGAACGACTTGTTCTCGCGGCGCACGTCCATGCCGTAGGGCTTGCTTTCATCCGGGCGGATGATGAACGGCACGATCTCTTTCACCACTTCCGGGAAGACCGTGACCAGGTCGCGGTCGCAGAAGCTGAACACGGTGTCCAAATGCATCGCGGCGCGGGATTTCGGCAGGCCGGCGACGATGACTTTCTCCACCGCGCCCTTGGCGAACAGGTTCTGCGCCAGTTGGCCGATGGCCTGGCGCGAGGTGCGTTCGCCCATGCCGATCAGAACCACGCCCTTGCCGATCGGCATCACGTCGCCGCCCTCGAGGGTGGCGTTGCCGTGGTCCTTGTCCGGGTCGCCGTACCAGACCTGGAAGTCGGCGTTGGTGAACTCCTTGTGGAACTTGTAGATGGCGGTGGTCAGCAGGGTTTCCTGGCGTCGCGCCGGCCAGTACATCGGGTTGAGCGTCACGCCGCCATAGATCCAGCAGGTGGTGTCGCGGGTGAACTGGGTGTTGGGCAGCGGCGGCAGGATGAAGCTGGAGTGGCCGAGGTAGTCGTTGTACATCTTGACCACGCTGGCCCCTTCGCTTTCCGGCAGGTCCTGGCCGGCCACGCCGCCGATCAGGAACTCGGCCAGGTGACGTGGCTCCAGGCCTTCGAGCCAGCTGCGCACTTCGTTGGTGAGGCCGACGCCGACGGTATCGGAGGTGATCTTGCGGTCGAGAATCCACTTCAGCGCTTCGGGTTGCTGGACGATGTCGGTCAGCAGGTTGTGCATTTCCAGCACGTCGACGCCGCGCTCGCGCATCTTGGTGACGAAGTCGAAGTGGTCGCGTTTGGCCTGGTCGACCCAGATCACGTCGTCGAACAGCAGTTCGTCGCAGTTGCTCGGGGTCAGGCGCTTGTGCGCCAGGCCTGGGCTGCAGACCATCACTTTGCGCAGTTTGCCGGCTTCGGAATGAACGCCGTATTGCTGTTTCTCAGTGGACATGGTGAATCCTCCTGTAAAGCGAAGTCTTGGGTTCAGAGCGTCAGGAAGCCGTCGTACAGGCCGTAGGCCGCCACCAAGGCGCCCGCGACCACGGCGGCGAAGATCAGTTTTTCCACGTTGGTGAAGATCGGTTGGCCGACCTCGCGCTTGGCCTTGGCGAACAGGATCGCGCCAGGGGCGTAGAGCAGGGCCGAGAGCAGCAGGTACTTCACGCCGCCGGCGTACAGCAGCCAGATCGCGTAGAGCAGGGCGATGCCGCCGATGATCAGGTCTTTCTTGCGTTCGGCCAGGGCCTGTTCGTAGGTTTCGCTACGCACCGCCAGCAGCACCGCATAGGCCGCCGACCACAGGTAAGGCACCAGGATCATCGAGGTGGCCAGGTAGATCAGCGACAGGTAGGTGCTGTTGGAGAACAGGGTGATGACCAGGAAGATCTGCACCATGGCGTTGGTCAGCCACAAGGCGTTGGCCGGCACATGGTTTTGGTTCTCGCGGCGCAGGAACGCCGGCATGGTGTGGTCCTTGGCGGCGGCGAACATGATCTCGGCGCACAGCAGCACCCAAGACAGCAGCGCCCCCAGCAGCGAGATGATCAGGCCGACGCTGATCAGCACAGCGCCCCAGTGGCCGACCACATGTTCAAGCACGGCGGCCATCGACGGGTTCTGCAGCTTGGCCAGTTCCGGTTGGGTCATCACGCCCAGCGACAGCACGTTGACCAGCACCAGGAACAGCAGCACGGTGACGAAGCCAATGACCGTGGCCTTGCCCACGTCGGAGCGTTTTTCCGCACGGGAGGAGAAGATGCTCGCGCCCTCGATGCCGATGAACACCCACACGGTGACCAGCATCATGTTGCGCACCTGGTTCATCACGCTGCCCAACTCCGGCGTGCCCAGGGCCCAGATGTCGGCGGTGAACACATCGAGCTTGAAGGCGAACAGGCAGATCAGGGCGAACAGGGCCAGTGGCACGACCTTGGCCACGGTGGTGACCAGGTTGATGAACGCCGCTTCCTTGATGCCGCGCAGCACCAGGAAATGCACCGCCCACAGCAGGACCGACGCACCGATCACCGCCGCCGGGGTGTTGCCTTCGCCGAACACCGGGAAGAAATACCCCAGGGTGCTGAACAGCAGCACGAAGTAGCCGACGTTGCCCAGCCAGGCGCTGATCCAGTAGCCCCAGGCGGAAGAGAAGCCCATGTAGTCGCCGAAGCCGGCCTTGGCGTAGGCGTACACCCCGCCGTCGAGGTCAGGCTTGCGGTTGGCGAGGGTCTGGAAGACGAAGGCGAGGGTGAGCATGCCCACCGCGGTGATGGCCCAACCGATCAGCACGGCCCCAACGCCAGCGCTGGCGGCCATGTTCTGTGGCAACGAGAAGATCCCGCCGCCGATCATCGAGCCGACGACAAGTGCAACAAGTGCACCGAGTTTTAGTTTTCCGGGAGAATCAGACATTTAACGACTCCGTACCAGGAGAAAGTTGACCTCAGAATAAATCTGACGCCTGGATCATTCGCTGACTTAGATCAGTTCATGCCCGCATGAAGATCAGAAAATCCTTCATGCGCCTCCTGGAGGATGCCGACAGCTCTGACGCAGGCCTTGTGCGCTGGCACCTCCGTGTCCTTCTGGAGCAAACGCTCCGTTTCGCCTGCGAACTGTGAAGTTAGACCGTTTTAGGGGTTTGGCAAATTTTCACAGTAAATAGCGACAGGTTTAGACGGCTCGTGAAGTATTCGACAACTGTGATTTTTATGAGGGGGATGCCATAGACATTCCGGTTATGAGTGCTATAGGTTTAATGGCTCGATTTGATAAAAAACTTGCAACAATAATGTTGGTAAATACGTTTACGCGCGCCCGCGCACGAGGAACCCCATGAGCGAACCAGGACAGAAATTGCGCCTTGGCGCGCTCATCGCGCTGGTGGTTGGCTCGATGATTGGCGGCGGGATCTTCTCGTTGCCGCAGAACATGGCCGCGCGTGCCGATGTCGGGGCCGTGCTGATCGGCTGGAGCATCACCGCGGTGGGCATGCTGGCCCTGGCGTTCGTGTTCCAGACCCTCGCCAACCGCAAGCCGGAGCTGGATTCCGGGGTGTATGCCTACGCCAAGGCTGGTTTCGGTGACTACATGGGCTTCTCTTCGGCCTGGGGCTACTGGATCAGCGCCTGGCTGGGCAATGTCGGCTACTTCGTGTTGCTGTTCAGCACCCTGGGCTTCTATTTCCCGGTGTTCGGCGAAGGCAACACGCCGGTGGCCATCGGCTGTGCCTCGCTGCTGCTGTGGGCCGTGCACTTCCTGGTGCTGCGTGGCATCAAGGAGGCGGCGTTCATCAACCAGGTGACCACCGTGGCCAAGGTGGTCCCGTTGCTGATGTTCATCGTCATCGCCGCTTTCGCCTTTCGCGCCGACATCTTCACCCGTGACATCTGGGGGCTGAGCAACCCCAAGTTCGGCAGTGTGCTCGAGCAGGTGCGCAACATGATGCTGGTGACGGTGTTCGTGTTCATTGGCATCGAGGGCGCCAGTGTCTATTCCGGGCGCGCGTTGCACCGCTCGGATGTGGGCAAGGCGACGGTGGTGGGCTTTCTCGGGGTGCTGGCGTTGCTGGTGCTGGTCAACGTGCTGTCGCTGGGGGTGATGACCCAGCCTGAGCTGGCGGGGTTGCAGAACCCTTCGCTGGCTTCGGTGCTTGAGCATATCGTCGGGCCTTGGGGCGCGCTGCTGATCAGTATCGGCTTGGCGGTTTCGCTGCTGGGGGCCTTGCTCTCCTGGGCGCTGTTGTGTGCCGAAATCCTGTTCGCCACCGCCCGCGACAAGACCATGCCGCGCTTTCTGGCGCGGGAGAACCAAAACCATGTGCCGGCCAATGCCCTGTGGCTGACCAATGTGATGATCCAGGGCTTCCTGCTGATCACCCTGTTCTCGGCGGGTACCTACACCAGCCTGATCTACCTGGCGTCGTCGATGATCCTGGTGCCGTACTTCTGGTCAGCGGCATACGCGGTATTGCTGGCGCTGCGGGGGGAGAGCTACGAGGGGCAGGCAGGGCTGCGGCGCAAGGACCTGCTGGTGGCGGTGATCGCGTTGTTGTATGCGGTGTGGCTGCTGTATGCCGGCGGGCTCAAGTACGTGCTGTTGTCGGCGTTGTTGTATGCACCGGGGGTGATCCTGTTCGCCCATGCCAAGCGTGAACAGGGCCAGGTGTTGTTCACGGCCTGGGAGAAGCTGATCTTCGCGGCGGTGCTGGTCGGTGCGGGACTGGCGGCGTATGCACTCTCCTCGGGGCTGCTGAGCCTGTAGGAGCCAGCCTTGCTGGCGAAGGGCGCACCTCGGTGTACCGGGCAAGGCTGCGCCTTGCATTCGCCAGCAAGGCTGGCTCCTACAGAGCGCGTTTCCAGTGGGCTGTGGATGAACCGAGTTCACAGGCGCCCAAGGCCCAGCGCAACTGTGCGTCTCCCACCTTCAGCGGCCCTTTGATCCGCTTCGCTTCGCCCCAGGGCGTGCGCTCGACATGCGGGGCGAGATCGTCGGCCGTTTCCGGCGCCAAGGGCAGGTCCTCGTCCATCGTCCCGTGCTCCACCAGCAGCATGGCCGTGCGCGCCAGCGACAGCCGCGAGCGGCAGCCCTGGCCAGTGCGCAGCCGGTCGCCCAGGGCCCGTATCACCTCGGCGGCCATCAGGTAGCCGGTCCCGTGATCCAGCGCTTGCACCGGCAGCGGCACCGGTCGATCCGCCTGCTGCCAGCGCATGCCGGCGCGGGCGATGCCGCTGCTCATCTGCACCAGGCTGTCGAAACCGCGGCGGTCCCGCCAGGGGCCGCTCCAGCCATAGGCGTTCAGGCTTACCTCGATCAACCCGGGGTTCAGCTGGCGCCGCCACCCAGCGCCCAGGTCCAGGCGTTCGAGAGCGTCGGCGCGATAACCGTGGACCAGCACATCGGCCTCGGCCAGCAGTTGCTCGAATATTCGACGGCCTTCGCAAGTGTGCAGGTCAAGGCGTGCGCAACGTTTGCCGAGGGTCACCTCGGCGGCGACGGCCGGCTCCTCCCAGCCGGGCGGGTCGATACGCAGCACATCGGCGCCAAAACCCGCCAGCAGCCGGGTGGCAATGGGGCCGGCGAGGATGCGGGTGAGGTCCAGCACCTTGAGGCCGGCCAGCGGCCTGGCCTCGCTGCCGTGCCAGGGCTGGGATGGGCCGGGGAAGGTTTCGCGCAGGATCAATGGCTCCGCGTTAACTGCCCTCCCTTGAGGGTGCTCACACCATTGCAACCAGCTGCGCATCCTTGCCGCGCAACCACCGGCCTCGACCACGGCGGCCTCCAGCGCTTCAGCATCCCACCGTGCCACCTGCCGGGCCATATCGGCGCGATCGGACACCGGGCCGAGTACGTTCAACGCGGCGGCGCGGTGATGCGCGGCATTGGTGTGCAGGCGGATCCAGCCATCATGCGTCGGGTAGTCGCCGGCGATGGCATCCCACAGGGGCGGTGGTGCCCAACCCAGGGGGCGCAGGCTGGTGGCGAACCAGAACGAGGCCAGGCGACGGTCGACGTGGACCAACGGGCAGATGTCCCGCTGGCCTTGCAGCAGCTTGGCCAGGGCCAGGCCGGTGGCGGCGATGCTGGCCGAGGCCAGGCCGGTTATGGCGAATGTGGAGGGGAGTGTGCCGATGCCTTGCCAGCGCACGGCGTATGGATCGAGGGTCAGGGCGTGAGCGATGGTTTCGAGCAAAGGCTGCATGCAGGATCCTCCTTCGTGGATCCAATTGCAGTACATCCCGGGCGATGACGCAACTGCCTCAGCGTTGCAGATCGATGGCGGCGGGCGGGGTCGGGCGCTCGGGGCGCGACCAGATCCACAGGTTACCCAGGGTCATGCCGCCGATGGCGAGGAACACCGGCCAGCGGTGATCGAGGAAGGTCAGCATCAGCCCCGCGCACAGCAGCATGCTCAGCGTGGCGCTGACTTTCGCCCGGCGCTGGATCACCTTGCCGTTGCGCCAGTTGTACAGGATCGGGCCGAACAGGCGGTGGTTCTCCAGCCATGCTGAAAGTCGCGGCGAGCTGCGGGTGGCGGCCCAGGCGGCGAGGAGGATGAACTCGGTGGTGGGCAGGCCGGGGATGACGATGGCAACCAGGCCGACCCCCAGGCTGACATAGGCCAGGATCGCGTATAGCAGGCGGGAGAGTTTCGAGCGGGCGATTCGGGTCATGGTCTCACGGCAACGGTGTGGCCGCCGGAGGGCGGCCGGGTAAAGCGTGTCAGGCCAGGGCGGCGTCGGTCGCGTAGGCGTGCTTGAGCAGTTCGGTGAAGCGCTCGAAGGCGGCGACCGCGCCACGTTCGGCGGCGGCTTCCTCTTCAGCCGACAGCATCAGGCCGTCGAGGATGCGGGTGAACTGCTTCCAGCCTTCGGCGCGGCCACCGGCCGGTTCGCCGAGGTGACGGGCACCGAAGCTGTCGGACAGCTCGAGGGCCACGGCACGCTTGATCAGGAACGCGGCGCCCAGTTTGGAGCCTTCGGAGACGAAGATCCAGCCCATGGCTTCACCCAGGCTTGGCGACTGCAGGGCACCGGTGACCGGGGCGGGGACTTCGGTGTCGAGGTCGGCCAGGTCCAGGCGCGCTTGCTCGGCGCGGCAACGCTCGGCCAGGTCGGGGACGATGGCGATCAGTTGCGGGTCGTTGTACAGCGCCTGCAGTTCGGATTGGAACAGGTACTGGGCGACCACGAAGCGGGCGAAGCTCTCGCGGGTGTCGAACGGCTTGTGCGACTTGACCAGGGCATCCAGTTCGGTGTGCGGGGCGTGGGTGATCTGGTTGAGGCGCTGGGAGCGCAGGGCGGCGCGCTCGGAGGAAGGGGCGTTCATGGGGCATCCTTGGAAAATGGGGCGTCTAGTGACAAGACGAAACAGAAGACGCGGGGCAGTAAAAAAACCTCACCTGCGAAGTGAAATCATTCTCATGAAACGGCGTCAGAACCGTGATCAGTAGGAGCGGCTGAAGCCGCGATCACCCGCGAAGCGGGTGCCGGGCACCGCGGTGTCTGCATCGCGGCTGAAGCCGCTCCTATGTATGGACTCGCCTACATTGTCTACCTGCTTTTCGAACAAGGTTACCCGGTTGCATCTATGTATCAGGCCTATTCGAGGAAGCTTGGTGCTTCTGGCCAACATCGGGGTGAGCTCGCAGCATGCCCATTACATTTAGGCCTCTTGGGCCGGTAGGAGCGTAGGCATTAATCCGCGACGGTCTTACCTAGGGTCGATGTTCACTAGCAGGGGCTGGGGCGCTCGGCACCCCGGTGGCGTAACACCGTAAGTCAGTGGCTCATGGCGGGCTCCTGACGATCGTTCGGTTGGCGTTGGTAGACCTGCTCACCTTGTAGCAGCACCCAGATGATGCGCAGATTTCGATTAGCCAGTCTGATCGCCGCCTCCTTGCGACCAAGTCGAGTTAACCATCGCAAGAGGCGGCGATCGTCTGGCTGATCGGAATCAGGCTTCAAATGGCTAAGAACCGCGTGCGCACCCTGGATCATCATGCTGCGCAGGTAGCCGTCACCTCGCTTGCTCATCTTGCCTAGCCTGACCTTCTTTCCACTGCTGTGCTGGTCGGGCACCAGGCCAAAGTAAGCGGCAAACTGTCGAGCATTGGGGAAACGCGAGGGTTCAGGCTGCTTGGCCAGCATCGCTGTGGCGATGATCGGGCCGACACCGCGTATCGTCATCAGGCGGCATGCGACCTTGTCGGCCTGCGCCGCTGTTTCGAGCCGTCCTGTCAGGATGGCGATACGCTCACTCAGATAGCGCCATTCGGCGAGCAGTTCATCGAGCAATTCACGCAGCAGATCTGGCAATGGTTGAGTCGTATCTTCAAGAATGCGCGGTACACCGTGGCTGACGGCTAAATCGCCTTGCGCCAGGGCGACGCCCTGTTCCAGTAACAGGCCGCGGATCTGGTTGCCTAGCGCGGTGTGGCGCCTGACATAGCCTCTGCGGGCGCGGTGTAAGGCTTGAATCGCCAAAGCGGCAGTGCTCTTGATCGGCACCGCAGCAATGCTGGTATCCCGGCCTGCGCGCAAGATGGCATGGGCGTCGTTACGATCGTTCTTGGCACCACTGCGGTGCTCCGCCACTCGCTGCGCGGGCAGGATGCGGACTGGCGTTCCCTGCGCCTGTAGCAAACGCCCCCATGCTTGAGCGCCGGGGCCACTTTCCATCAGGACCGTCACGGTGGGTGGCAGCCTGGTCAGGAACGCATGAAAGGCTTCACGGGATTTGATTCGATCTTCGTAGATGACGCGCCCGGAACCGTCATCTCCGGCCACCTGAAAGACTTGCTTGGCCAGGTCGACTGACAGATGTTGGCAAAGCGTTACATCGTTGGAAGACAGGGAATTGCGCTTCGTCCTATGCTTGCTCATGGTCTCGCCCTCGCTGCCGTTGGCTTTTTAGAACGCCACCGTGGCACTGTGATGCCTCGGCGGGGGCGAGTCCATCCGATTACAAAGGGCACGTGCCCGACGCCGATTTCAGTCGGTCAGATATCCCACACCAGGTTGATGGCGAAGTTACGCCCCGGCATGGTCAGGCGATCGAGGTTGGCCGGTTGGGTCACGCCCGCTTCACCCAGCGCGTCGTAGCCACGCACGTCATCCCACTGCCAGTATTTCTTGTCGGTCAGGTTGTACAGGCCGGCGTTGACGGTGATGTCGTCGGTCACCTTGTAATAGCCGGTCAGATCCAGCACACCGTAGCCCGGGGTACGGAACTGCTTGCTGGCGCCATCGGGGGCGAAGAAGGTGGTGTCGTCGACACGGTCCTTGCGCTTGACCAGGGTCCAGCTGACCAACCCGCCGTAGTTCAGTTGCTCATAGCCCAGGCCCAGCACCGCAGTCAGCGGGTTGACGCTGTTCAGTGGCTGGCCGGTGTCGTCGTTGCGGCCACGGGCGTAGGCCAGCGAGCCCTGGGTGTACAGGCCTTGCACGGCACCGAAGTGGTCCAGGTTCAGGCGGCCCTTGAACTCGGCGCCCTTGATGGTGGCGTGCTTGATGTTGTTGGCCTGGAAGGTCGAACCAAGGTTTGCCGACTGCACGGCGTCCTCGTTGATGAAGTCACGGTACTTGTTGTAGAACACCGCCACGTCAAAGTTGCCGGCCTCGAAGTTGCCGCGCAGGCCGGTCTCGTAGCTCTTGCTCTTCTCCGGTTCCAGGTTCGGGTTGGGTTCGACGCTATAGCCCAGGGTCGGGTTGTCGAAGCGCCCATACATGGCCTTGGCGGTCGGGGTGCGGAAGCCTTCGGCGTACTGGCCGTACCAGGTGTAGTTGTCGTTGAAGGCATAGGTGACGCCGAACTTGGGCGAGACGCGGTGCCATTTCTTGTCCGAGTCGTCGATGCTGCCTGGCGCCGCACCGGTACCCTGGATACCGCGCAGGAACTCGGCGGTCATTTTCGGTTCCATGCGGGTGTAGTCGTAGCGCGCACCCGGCAGGAAGGTCCAGTTGTTCCAGCGGATTTCATCCTGGGCGAACAGGCTGTAGGTGTTCACCGTCGGATCCGGGAAGTCGCTGACCAGCACCTGGCCATCGCTCGGGCTGTTCTGGCCGATGGCCCGGCAGGTGCCACCCACGTTAAGGCAGGTGCCGGTGCCACTGCGCGAACCGGTAACCTTCTCATGCTTGAGGGTAGTGCCGTAGGTCAGCAGGTGCTCGGTGGCGCCGATGCTGAAGGCCTTGTCGAGTTGGCCGTCGAAGACCCACTGGCGGTCCTTGTAGGTGGTCTGGCGGTCGCGGAACACCTGGCGGCCGCTGGCGAAGTACAGCTCGTCGGTGCGCTGGTCGGTCTTGGCGATCTGGTAGTTCAGGCTCCACTTCACGTGGTCGGCGACCAGGCTGTCGAGGCCGAATTCGTGGTTGATGCCGAAGCGCTCGCGGGTGACGGTGTCGTTGCCCTGGCGCATGCGGTACATGTTCGAGGCGCCACGGCCCGGAATGAATGGGCCACCCACGGCGCTGAGGATGTTCTGGTCGCGGTCATCCTTGTAGTGCTCGTAGGTGAAGCCCAGGCGCGCGTCGTCGGCGTAGTTCCAGCCCAGCTTGGCCAGCACGTTGGTGGTGCGCACGTCCTCGGGGTTGGCCTCGCTGCGGTCCAGGCCGGTGCCGCCGTGTTCGCCGTAGGATTTGGTTTCGTGGCCATTGCGCTGGCTCAGGTGCAACAACCCGTCGAAATCGCCCTGGCGACCGGCGACGGTGGCGGAGGTCAGCCAGCTTTCGTCGGCGGAGCTGTAGCCGGTCTTCAGGCGCGCGCCGACATCCTTGCCAGGCTTGATGATGTCGTCGGGATCAAGGGTGAAGTAGCTCACCGCGCCACCGATGGCGTTGCTGCCGTATAGCACCGAGGCCGGGCCACGGAGGATCTCCACGCGCTTGACGATCTCCGGGTCGACGTAGTTGCGCTGGGTCTGGGCGTAGGGGCCGTAGAAGAAGCTGTCGGGGATCGACACGCCATCGACCTGGGTGAGGATGCGCTCGCCGTCGATGCCGCGGATGTTGTAGCCGTTCAGGCCGCTGCGCTGGCCGACGCCGCCGACCGAGACGCCCGGTTCGTAGCGTACCAGTTGCTTGATGTCGTTGACGTTCTGCCGATCAAGCTGCTCGCGGGTCTGCACGCTGACGGTGCTGGGTACCTGGCTGACGTCCTGGGCGCTGCGGGTGGCGCTGACGGTCACCTGCTGCAGGGCGATGGCATTGCCGGCGGCCTGGCGTTCGAGCACCACATTGCCGTTGCCGATCTTGCGGTAGCTCAGGCCGGTGCCGCGCAGCAGACGTTGCAGAGCCGCCTCCGGCGCCAGCGAGCCCTGTACGCCTGGCGACGCCACGCCCTCGGCCAGCTCCGCGCTGAACCCGACCTGCCAGCCGGTCACCTGGCTGAACGCGTTGACGGCCGACACCAGTGGTTGCTGGGCGATGGCGAAACGGTAGTCGCCCATGCGCGGGCTGCTGGCCTGGGCCGGTTCGGCGGCCAGCGTCGGCAGGCTGATGGCGCCGCTGGCAAGCAAGGCCAGGGTCAGCAGCGACAGTTGCCCCCGACGGCGGGAAATGGAGGACGGGCGGGTTTGACCAGTGGACATCGAAAGCGCTCCCTGTCGCGCGAAGGGTTATAGGCAGTGGCTGTTCTCGTTTTCGAACGAGAATCAATCGTATTGGCTATAACGAGACGGGCGAGGGAAGGCGATCGCGTAAAAAAACTTTCAGGTCAGTTGAGAATCACCAGCGCGGGGTATTCGTGCAGTTGCGCCGAGGTGATATGAGCGAGGGCGCGCAGGGTTTCAAGGGGTTGGTCGAGGCGGTAGTTGCCGGTGACGGCAACCTGCTCGAGGCGTTCATTGTGGTTGATGATCCAGCCGGGGTAGTAGCGGCGCACCTCGGCCAGCACCTGGCTCAGCGGGCAGTTCTCGAACACCAGGCGGCCCTCGATCCAGGCCAGCTCCTTGCGCAGGTCTGGGCGCTGGCGCTGGCCGAAGCCGTCGGGGCCGACGCTGATGCTGTCGCCGGCGCTGAGGCGGATGCGCTGATCGCTGGCCGCCTGCAAGTCGACATCGCCGCGCTGCACGCGCACCTGGGCCTGGCCGTCGAGATAACGCACGGCGAAGTCGGTGTCGCGCACACTGGCGCGCAACGGGCCGGCCTGTACTTCCAGTGCGGGTTGGCCACCATCGGACACCTGGAAGTACGCCTCGCCCTGTAGCAGGCGGGCCACCTGGCGCCCGTCACGCACATCGCTGGCGAAGGCCGAATTGGTGTTGAGCAGTACCTTGGCGCCATCGTCCAGTTGCAGGCGCTGACGCTCGCCGACCACGGTCAGGTGATCGGCCTGCAGGCGCAACGGCAGGTTGCCGAAGGTGAACAGCCCGACCAACAGCATGGCGGCAGTGGCCAGGGGCTTCCAGTGGCGGCGCAGGCGCCCGCCGACCGTATGGCGGCGCTGCTGGTGCAACTGGCCGGCGGCCTGGCGCAGCGGCGCACCGTTCCATAGCGCCTCGGCCTCAACGTAAGCCTCGGCGTTTTCCGGCTCGGCGCCGAGCCAGTGCTCGAAGGCCTGGGTGTCGCTTTCGTCGGCGCACTGCAGGCGGATCAGCCAGTCCATCGCCTCTTCGCGGGCACGGGCACGGGCGTCAGGCGCGGCGGGTGTCGGGCGAGGAGGGGGCTGGTCGGTCACGGAGGGTCCTTGCGGCGGGCTTTTTTGCGCATGATCAGTGCAGACCCGATGCATGGCAAGGGCTTTGCGCGGGTGGCCTGGCGAGCGGTGCTGTCACTGGTGCCGGTCGGCCACGCCCATGCAGATGGCCATGATCAGTTTCAGTTCCTTCTGCACCGTGCTGGCCGAGACGTTCAGTTGCTCGGCGATCTCCAGGTAGCTGGCGCCGTGCAGGCGGCTGAGGATGAAGATGCGCTGCTGGCGCTCGGTCAACTGGCCGAGGCTGACGCTGAGGTGCTTGAGCAACTGCTCGGCATGGGCGGCATCTTCGCTATTGCCTGCAGGGGCGGCGACGTTGTGCAGGACCTGCTCAGGGACGTCGTCGATCAGCGTGCGGGCCTGCACCCGGCGGGCGCGCAGATGGTCCAGGGCGAGGTTGCGGGCGGTCTGGAAGACGAAGGGTTCCAGGTGCTCGATGGGTCGTTCGCCCAACGCGCGGGTGACCCGCAGGTAGGTTTCCTGAAGCAGGTCCTCGGCGGTACTGGGGTTGCCCACCATGCGCTGCAGGGTGCGCAGCAACGTGAGGCGCTGGTTGAGGAAGACTGAGTTGAACCGGGACTGACTCACGGGGAAACCTGACCGCTTTGGGGTTAATGATAATGCGTATCATCCATGCTTCGGGTCAAGTGGGGAAATGTCATGAGGAGGTAAAGACTGAGGATGTCGCACAGGGCGCTGTAGGAGCGGCTAAAGGCGCTCCTACAGGTTCAGCGCGGCCTTGAGGTCGATGGTTACTTCGCGTTGAACAACGCCAGGCAGTTGTCCAGCATGCGGTTGGAGAAGCCCCACTCATTGTCGTACCAGGCCAGCACCTTGAGCATGCGGCCATTGGCGCGGGTGTGGTTGGCGTCGAAGATCGACGACAACGGGTTGTGGTTGAAGTCGCACGATACCAGTGGCAGCGCGTTGTAACCCAGCACACGGGAGTGGCGGCTGGCTTCGAGGAACACCTGGTTCACCTCCTCCGCCGTTACCTCGCGCTTGAGGTTGACGGTGAGGTCGACCAGCGACACGTTGATCACCGGCACCCTTACCGCCATCCCCGTCAGCTTGCCGGCCAGTTCCGGCAGCACCAGGCCCACGGCCTCGGCGGCGCCGGTCTTGCTCGGGATCATCGACTGGGTGGCCGAGCGCGCGCGGTATGGGTCGGTGTGGTAGACGTCGGTGAGCACCTGGTCGTTGGTGTAGGCGTGGATGGTGGTCATCAGACCCTGCTCGATGCCGAATTCGCGGTGCAGCACCTGGGCGACCGGCGCCAGGCAGTTGGTGGTGCAGGAGGCGTTGGAGATGACCTGGTGCGAGGCGCGCAGCACGTCGTGGTTGACCCCGTACACCACGGTGGCGTCGGCGCCCTTGGCCGGCGCGCTGACGATTACCTTGGTGGCCCCTGCGGCCAGGTGCGCAGCAGTCTTTGTGCGTTCGGTGAACAGCCCGGTGCATTCGAACACCACGTCGATGGCCAGGGCTTTCCAAGGCAGTTCGGCGGGGTTGCGGATGGCGCTGACGGCGATACGGTCGCCGTTGACGGTGAGGCTCTCGTGGTCGGACTCGACCGTGGCGTCGAAGGTGCCGTGGACGCTGTCGAACTTGAGCAGGTGGGCATTCATCGCGCTGTCGCCCAGGTCGTTGATGGCGACGACCTGCAGGTCCTGACGGTAGCCGTGCGTGTAGAGTGCACGCAGGATGTTGCGTCCGATGCGACCGAAGCCGTTGATGGCGATGCGAAGAGTCATGGCGTTACCTCTGGCAGTCAGGTGAAGCCTGTGGCACAAAGAGTAGCTTCACTGAAACGGTTTTGTTGTTGGAATTACAAGATTATTCATCGAGTGATAGAAAACAAGCCTTTTTGCTGGCAGTATTTTGTTTAAACATACAACGAGTGGTCGGGTCAGCCCCTCTTCGAACATGCCAGGCACGTCTATCTAGAGCCTAGGTCGCAATCGTTTGGAGGGAAAATGCCCGGTGAGACCGCCCTTACCGTTAGCCTGGAGTCCAGTACATGCACCCGCGCATCCTTGAGGTCACCGAACGGCTGATCGCCCGCAGCCGCCGCACCCGTGAACGCTATCTCGAGCTGATCCGCGGTGCGGCCAGTGACGGACCCATGCGCGCCAGCTTGCAGTGCGCCAACTTCGCCCATGGCGTGGCCGCTTGCGGTGGTGAGGACAAGCAGACCCTGCGCTTGATGAACGCCGCCAACGTGGCCATCGTCTCGGCGTACAACGACATGCTCTCGGCGCATCAGCCGTACCAGCACTTTCCCGAACAGATCAAGCAGGCGCTACGCGACATCGGCTCGGTGGGCCAGTTCGCCGGTGGCGTGCCGGCCATGTGCGATGGCGTGACACAAGGCGAACCGGGCATGGAGCTGGCCATCGCCAGCCGCGAGGTGATCGCCATGTCCACTGCCATCGCCCTGTCGCACAACATGTTCGACGCCGCGCTGATGCTGGGCATCTGCGACAAGATCGTCCCCGGCCTGATGATGGGGGCGCTGCGCTTCGGCCATTTGCCGACTGTCTTCGTGCCAGGCGGGCCGATGGTCTCGGGGATCTCCAACAAGGAGAAGGCCGACGTGCGCCAGCGCTACGCCGAGGGCAAGGCCACCCGCGAGCAACTGCTCGAGTCGGAGATGAAGAGCTACCACGGCCCGGGTACCTGTACCTTCTACGGTACCGCCAACACCAACCAGCTGGTGATGGAGGTCATGGGCCTGCACCTGCCGGGCGCGTCCTTCGTCAACCCCTACACGCCGCTGCGCGATGCCCTCACCGTCGAGGCCGCGCGGCAGGTCACGCGCATGACCAAGGCCAGCGGCAACTTCATGCCGATCGGCGAGATCGTCGATGAGAAGGCGTTGGTCAACTCGATCGTCGCCCTGCACGCCACCGGCGGCTCGACCAACCACACCCTGCATATTCCGGCCATCGCCCAGGCCGCTGGCATCCAGCTGACCTGGCAGGACATGGCGGACCTCTCCGAGGTGGTGCCAACGCTGTCTCACGTCTATCCGAACGGCAAGGCCGACATCAATCATTTCCAGGCCTCGGGCGGCATGGCCTTCCTCATTCGCGAACTGCTCGACGCGGGCCTGCTGCACGAGGACGTCAACACCGTGGCTGGCCATGGCCTGCGCCGCTACACCCAGGAGCCGTTCCTCGAGGACGGCCAGTTGGTCTGGCGCGAGGGGCCGAAGGACAGCTTGGACGAGAGCATCCTGCGCCCGGTGGCGCGGCCGTTTTCGCCCGAGGGCGGCCTGCGGGTGATGGAGGGCAACCTGGGCCGTGGCGTGATGAAGGTGTCCGCCGTGGCGCGCGAGCATCAGG
Source organism: Pseudomonas entomophila (assembly GCF_023277925.1). Taxonomy (NCBI): domain Bacteria; kingdom Pseudomonadati; phylum Pseudomonadota; class Gammaproteobacteria; order Pseudomonadales; family Pseudomonadaceae; genus Pseudomonas; species Pseudomonas entomophila. The sequence goes on along the minus strand of NZ_CP063832.1, from coordinate 3,232,916 downwards.
TGGTGGAGGCCCCGGCGCGGGTGTTCCACGACCAGCAATCCCTGGCTGACGCGTTCAAGGCCGGCGAGCTGGAGCGTGATTTCGTCGCCGTGGTGCGCTTCCAGGGGCCGCGTTGCAACGGCATGCCCGAGTTGCACAAGCTCACGCCGTTCCTCGGCGTGCTGCAGGACCGAGGCTACAAGGTGGCGCTGGTCACCGACGGGCGCATGTCCGGTGCCTCGGGCAAGATCCCGGCAGCCATTCACGTGTGCCCGGAGGCCTTCGACGGCGGCCCGCTGGCGCGGGTGCGCGATGGTGATATCGTGCGGGTCGATGGTGTCGAAGGCACGCTGCGGATCATGGTGTCGGCCGAGGAGCTGGCCAACCGTGACCTGCCCGAACCGCCCAAGGGTAACGACCTGGGCTGCGGGCGCGAGCTGTTCGGCTTCATGCGCGTGGCGTTCAGTTCGGCCGAAAAGGGCGCGAGCGCCTTCACTTCGGCTCTGGAGCACCTTGAATGAAAGCCCTGCTGGTCGGCGATATCGGAGGTACCAATGCACGTTTCGCCTTGTGGCAGGACAATGAACTGCAGGCGGTCCAGGTCCTGGCGACCGCCGACTACACCAGCCCTGAGCAGGCCATCGAGGCCTACCTGGCCGACCAGGGCATTGCCCGTGGCGGCCTGGCGGCGGTTTGCCTGGCGGTGGCCGGTCCGGTGGATGGCGACGAATTCCGCTTCACCAACAACCATTGGCGGCTGAGCCGCAGCGCCTTCTGCCAGACATTGCAGGTCGAGCGCCTGCTGCTGATCAACGACTTCTCCGCCATGGCCCTGGGCATGACCCGCCTGCGCGCCGGCGAGTTCCGCGTGGTCTGCGCCGGCCAGGCCGACCCGTCGCGTCCGGCGTTGGTGATCGGGCCCGGCACTGGCCTGGGCGTGGGCAGCCTGCTGCGCCTGGGTGAGCACTGGCTGGCGCTGCCGGGGGAGGGTGGGCATGTCGACCTGCCGGTGGGCAATGCCCGCGAGGCGGCGATCCATCAGGAGATTCATCGGCAAATTGGCCATGTCAGCGCCGAGACGGTGCTCAGTGGTGGCGGGCTGGTGCGGTTGTACCAGGCCATTTGTGCGCTGGATGGCGACACGCCCCGGCACAAGACTCCGGCGCAGATCACTGATGCCGCGTTAGCCAACGAGCCACGGGCGCTGGCGGTGGTCGAGCAGTTCTGCCGCTTCCTTGGCCGGGTGGCGGGCAACAATGTGCTCACACTGGGGGCTCGGGGCGGGGTGTATATCGTCGGCGGGGTGATACCGCGCTTTGCCGAGCTGTTCCTGCGCAGTGGCTTTGCCGCGAGCTTTGCCGACAAGGGTTGCATGAGCGGGTACTTCGCCGGGGTGCCGGTATGGTTGGTGACAGCGGAGTTTTCCGGGTTGCTGGGGGCCGGGGTGGCCTTGCAGCAAGCGTTGGATCAATGATGAGCATCGCGGGGCGAGCCCGCTCCCACAGGTAGTTGTGGGAGCGGGCTCGCCCCGCGATTAGCCTTCACAGCAGACACAAAGATCTGCGACCACCAGAGGACGGACCATTGTGACCACTGCCGGCAAAACGATCCTGATGGTCGACGACGACCAGGACATCCGTGAACTGCTGCAAACCTACCTCGCCCGCTCCGGCTTCCAGGTCCACGCCGAAGCTGACGGCCAGGGCTTCCGCCGCGCGCTGGACACCAGCCCCTGCGACCTGGTGATCCTCGATGTGATGCTGCCCGACGAGGACGGCTTCAGCCTGTGCCGCTGGGTTCGCCAGCACCCGCGCCTGTCACGGGTACCGATCATCATGCTCACCGCCAGCTCCGACGAAACCGACCGGGTCATCGGCCTGGAGCTGGGCGCCGACGATTACCTCGGCAAACCCTTCAGCCCGCGGGAACTGCAGGCACGGATCAAGGCCCTGCTACGCCGCGCCGAATTCGGCCAGGCGACGCCGGCCAGCGCCGTGCTGGCCTTCGACGACTGGCGCCTGGACATTGTCAGCCACCGTCTTTTCCACCGCGACGGCGAAGAGGTGATCCTGTCCGGCGCCGACTTCGCCCTGCTCAAGCTGTTCCTTGACCACCCGCAACAGATCCTCGACCGCGACACCATCGGCAACGCCACCCGCGGCCGTGAACCAATGCCCCTGGATCGCATCGTCGACATGGCTGTCAGCCGCTTGCGCCAGCGGCTGCGCGACACCGAGAAACCCCCGCGATTGATCCGCACCGTGCGTGGCAGCGGCTACCTGCTGGCGGCCCATGTCTGCCCGGCCTAGCGAGCGGCGTTGGCGCCTGCTGCCGCGCTCGTTGCTGGGGCGCATGCTGCTGCTCACGCTACTGGTGGTGCTGCTGGCCCAGGGGTTGTCGAGCCTGATCTGGGTGGCGCAGCTGCGCGCCAGCCAGTTGCAGGGCCTGCGTGCCAGCGCCAGCAGCCTGGCCCATTCGATGAGCGCCAGTGTCAGCTACTTCCGCTCGCTGCCGGTGGGCTACCGGCCCATGGTCCTCGATCAGTTGCGCAGCATGGGGGGCACGCGCTTCTTCGTCTCGCTCAACGTCAAGCCACTGGAGATGCCGGTGTTACCGGTCACTCCACGCAAGCAGGCGGTGATCGACGTGTTCCAGCAGGTGCTGCACGAGCGCCTGGGGCAGCAGATGGAAATCTCCGTGGCATTCGTCAGCCCGGACGATTTGCGCATCTTCAACAGCGGGCTGAAGCTCGATGAGCTGCCGCGCTCATGGGCGCATTACTCGTTGACCCTCGAACCACTCAATCCGCCGGTGCTGGTGACCCAGATCCGCCTGGACGAAGGCGAGTGGTTGTACATCGCCTCGCTGTTGCCTGAGCCCTACACCAGTCTTGAAGCCGAGCGCCTGCCGCGTCAGCAGATGGGTTTCATCGCCCTCACCACCGCCATGCTGCTGTTGTTCATCGGTTTGCTGGTGCATTGGCAGAGCCGGCCGCTGAAACGCCTGGCACGGGCCGCGCGGGAAATGTCCCTGGGCGCGGACGTGGCGCCGGTGGCCGAGGGTGGTGGCAGCGAGGTGGTCGAAGTGGGGCGGGCGTTCAACAGCATGCGCGAGCGCATCAGCCGTTACCTGACCGAGCGTGCCCAATTGTTCAGCGCCGTGTCCCATGACCTGCGCACGCCGATCACACGCTTGCGCCTGCGGGTCGAACTGCTTGAGGACGAACAGGTGCAGGCCAAGTTCAGCCGTGATCTTGATGAACTGGAGTTGCTGGTCAAAGGCGCGCTGCAATGCGTGAAGGATACCGATATCCACGAGAACATCGAACCGATCGACCTTAACCAGGTGCTGGAAATTCTTGCCGAGCCTTACGTGGGCGATGGTCGCATCACCGTCGAGGGCAGGGCCTTGTCACCTTATCCGGGCAAGTCGCTGGCCCTGCGCCGTTGCATCGGTAACCTGATCGACAATGCCATCAAGTATGGCGAGCGGGCGCACCTGCGGATTCTCGACAGCGCCGAGAGTTTTGTCCTGCAAGTCGACGACCAGGGGCCGGGAGTGCCGGAGCAGCGCCTGGAACAGGTGTTCGAGCCGCATTTTCGCCTGGCCGGGCAACAACAAGGCTATGGGCTGGGATTGGGGATTGCGCGCAACATCGCCCATAGCCATGGCGGTGAAGTGAGCCTGCTGAACCTGCGTGAAGGTGGGTTGCGGGTAACCTTGTTCCTGCCCCGTACCGCCGATTGAGGGCGGTTGACACGATTCCCTGTAGGAGGCTTTAACCGCGATCCAGGCACCGTGGCGTCTCGCACCCGCTACGCGGGTGATCGCGGCTAAAGCCGCCCCTACAGGTCACTATTCGGTGACAAACCTGTGGGCCTTCGTGACATGCCAGCCAGGACGACTGGCTAGAATCCGCTGACAACAACAAGGAAGGCATGCCCCATGACCCACAGCTGGCTCGATTCCCCGGTCCACCACGCCTGGCTCACGACAGAAGCCCTGCGCCTGCTCGACTTCGCCAAGGCCTCGCGCTTGCCCGAAGGCTTCGGCAGCCTCGACGATGAAGGGCGCCTGCCCCGTTGCGCCATCGCCGAAACGCTGACCACCGCGCGCATGACCCACAGCTTCGCCCTGGCGCATATCCAGGGTGTGCCAGGCTGCCTGGGGCTGGTCGAGCATGGCGTCGCCGCACTGCAAGGGCCATTGCGTGACGCTGACTTCGGCGGCTGGTTCGCCCATCCGCACGGCCTGCACGGCAGCGACAAGGCCGCCTATCTGCATGCGTTCGTCGCCCTGGCCGCCAGCTCGGCGGTGGTGGCCGGTGTCAGCGACGCCCAGGCGCTGCTGGATGACGCGATCGAGGTCATCGGGCAGCGTTTCTGGAGCGAGGAGGAGGGGGCGCTGCGCGAAACCTTCGCCCGCGACTGGCAACAGCCCGAGGCCTACCGCGGCGCCAACAGCAACATGCATGGCGTCGAGGCGTTCCTCGCCCTGGCCGACGTGACCGGCAACAGGCTTTGGCTGGAGCGCGCCCAGAGGATCGTCGACCGGCTCATCCTCAGCCAGCCCACGACAGATGGCCTGCGCGTCACCGAGCATTTCGACCAGCACTGGCAGGCCCTGCCGGATTACAACCGCGATAGCCCTGCCGATGGTTTCCGTCCCTATGGCACCACGCCCGGTCACGCCTTCGAGTGGGCCCGCCTGCTCCTGCACCTGGAAGCCGCCCGCCAGCAGGCCGACCTGTCTGTGTCGAAGGGCCTGGCGAGCGCCGCCAAGGGCCTGTTCGACGGTGCCTGCCGCCATGCCTGGCAGGTCGATGGCGCGCCGGGCCTGGTCTACACCCTGGACTGGCGCAATCGCCCGGTGGTGCGCGAGCGCCTGCACTGGGTGCATGCCGAGGCCTGTGCCACCGCCGCCGCCTTGCTGCGACGCACGGGCGAGGCGCAGTACGAGCGCTGGTATCGCTGCTTCTGGGAATTCATCGGCGAACACTTCATCGACCGCGCCCATGGCAGCTGGCACCACGAACTCGACTCAGCCAACCGCCCCAGTGCACGCATCTGGGGCGGCAAGCCGGACCTCTACCACGCCTACCAGGCCCTGCTGCTGCCGCGCCTGCCGCTGGCGCCAAGCCTGGCCTGTGCCCTGGCTTTGTAACCAGATGATGACAATTGCGCATCCGTTCGTTACCTGACGGGGTGCGCGAGCTCCTTACACTCCATGCAAAGCAAGCGACCGTCTTGCCACGCATAACAACAAGAAAGGTATTCCCATGCATTCGACGCTTCGTCTCGCCGCCGCTATTTCCCTCGCTTCCCTCTGCTCCCTCAGTGCCCATGCCGCCGACTCCAAAGGCAACGTGGAGGTCGTCCATTGGTGGACCTCCGGCGGTGAAAAGGCCGCTGTCGACGTACTTAAGGCCCAGGTCGAGAAAGACGGTTTCACCTGGAAGGACGGCGCTGTCGCCGGTGGTGGCGGCGCTACTGCCATGACCGTGCTCAAGAGCCGTGCCGTGGCCGGCAATCCGCCCGCCGTCGCCCAGATCAAGGGCCCGGATATCCAGGACTGGGCTGCCACCGGGCTGCTGGACCCTGATGTCCTGAAAGGCGTGGCCAAGGAAGAGAAGTGGGATGGCCTGCTAGACAAGAAAGTCGCCGACACCGTGAAGTACGACGGCGACTATGTGGCCGTGCCGGTGAACATCCACCGCATCAACTGGCTGTGGATCAACCCGGAGGTGTTCAAGAAGGCCGGCATCGACAAGGCGCCGACCACCCTCGAGGCGTTCTACGCAGCCGGCGACAAGCTCAAGGCCGCCGGTTTCATCCCGCTCGCCCACGGGGGGCAGCCATGGCAGGACAGCACCGTGTTCGAGAGCGTGGTGCTCTCGGTAATGGGCGTCGATGGTTACAAGAAAGCGCTGGTCGACCTCGACAAGGGCGCCCTGACCGGCCCCGAGATGGTCAAGGCGCTCACCGAACTGAAGAAGGTCGCCACCTACATGGACCCTGACGGCAAGGGCCAGGACTGGAACCTCGAAGCCGCCAAGGTCATCAACGGCAAGGCCGGCATGCAGATCATGGGCGACTGGGCCAAGAGCGAATGGACCCTGGCCAAGAAGACGGCCGGCAAGGACTACCAGTGCGTGGCCTTCCCCGGCACCGACCAGGCGTTCCTCTACAACATCGACTCGTTGGTGGTGTTCAAACAGAAGAGCGAGGGCACCGCGGCCGGCCAGCAGGACATCGCCCGCAAGGTCCTGGGCGAGGACTTCCAGAAGGTGTTCAGCACCAACAAGGGCTCGATCCCGGTGCGCAACGACATGCTCGCCGACATGAACAAGTACGGTTTCGACGCCTGCGCCCAGGCCTCCGCCAAGGACTTCCTGGCGGACGCCAAGTCCGGTGGGCTGCAGCCGAGCATGGCGCACAACATGGCGACCACACTGGCCGTGCAGGGGGCCTTCTTCGATGTAGTGACCAACTACATCAACGACCCCAAGGCTGACCCGGCGGATGCTGCGAAGAAGCTCTACGCGGCGGTGAAGGCGGCTCAGTAGGAGCGGCTTCAGCCGCGATGCAGGCAACGCGGTGTTTGTCACCCGCTTCGCGGCTGATCGCGGCTAAAGCCGCCCCTACAGGGCATGTGTCGTTTTCGAAACGAGATCTGAATCATGATCACAGCAACCGCCCGCTTGCGGGCCTCACCCCTGGACGCACTACAGCGCTGGCTACCGAAACTGGTGCTGGCCCCCAGCATGTTCATCGTCCTGGTGGGCTTCTATGGCTACATCCTGTGGACCTTCGTCCTCTCGTTCACCACCTCCACCTTCCTGCCCACCTACAAATGGGCGGGGCTGGCGCAGTACACCCGCCTGTTCGAAAACGACCGCTGGTGGGTGGCGAGCAAGAACCTGCTGTTGTTCGGTGGCCTGTTCATCGGCGTCACCCTGGCCATCGGCGTATTCCTGGCCGTGCTGCTCGACCAGCGCATCCGCCGCGAAGGCTTCATCCGCACCATCTACCTGTACCCCATGGCCCTGTCGATGATCGTCACCGGCACCGCCTGGAAGTGGCTGCTCAACCCCGGCATGGGCCTGGACAAGCTGCTGCGCGATTGGGGTTGGGAAGGGTTCCGCCTGGACTGGCTGATCGACCCCGACCGGGTCGTCTACTGCCTGGTCATCGCCGCGGTATGGCAAGCCTCGGGCTTCATCATGGCAATGTTCCTGGCCGGCCTGCGTGGGGTCGACCCGTCGATCATCCGTGCCGCCCAGCTCGATGGCGCCAGCCTGCCGCGCATCTACTGGACAGTGGTGCTGCCCAGCCTGCGCCCGGTGTTCTTCAGTTCGCTGATGATCCTGGCGCACATCGCCATCAAGAGCTTCGACCTGGTGGCGGCCATGACCGCCGGGGGGCCGGGGTATTCCTCCGATCTGCCGGCGATGTTCATGTACGCGTTCACCTTCAGCCGCGGGCAGATGGGCATGGGCTCGGCCAGCGCCATCCTGATGCTCGGCGCCGTGCTGGCGATCATCGTCCCTTACCTGTACTCGGAACTGCGGGGCAAGCGTCATGACTAGCCTTACCGACAAACCTGCGCTGAGCATCAGCCGCATCGCCATTCACGGCGTGCTGCTGCTGGCGGTGCTGCTGTACCTGGTGCCGCTGGTGGTGATGCTGTTGACCAGCTTCAAGACCCCGGAAGACATCAGCACCGGCAACCTGCTGAGCTGGCCGACGGTGTTCACCGGCATCGGCTGGGCCAAGGCCTGGGCCACGGTCAGCGGCTATTTCGTCAACTCGATCCTGATCACCGTGCCGGCCGTGCTGATCTCCACCGCCATCGGCGCGCTCAACGGCTACGTGTTGTCGATGTGGCGCTTTCGTGGTTCGCAGCTGTTCTTCGGGCTGTTGTTGTTCGGTTGCTTCCTGCCGTTCCAGACGGTGCTGCTGCCGGCCTCGTTCACCCTCGGCAAGCTGGGTCTGGCCAGCACCACCAGCGGCCTGGTGCTGGTGCACGTGGTGTATGGCCTGGCCTTCACCACGCTGTTCTTCCGCAACTACTACGTGAGCATCCCCGAGGCGCTGGTCAAGGCCGCGCGCCTGGACGGCGCCGGGTTCTTCACCATCTTCGGGCGGATCATCCTGCCGATGTCGACACCCATCATCATGGTCTGCCTGATCTGGCAGTTCACCCAGATCTGGAATGACTTCCTGTTCGGCGTGGTGTTCTCCAGTGGCGACTCGCAACCGATCACCGTGGCCCTGAACAACCTGGTCAACACCAGCACCGGGGCCAAGGAATACAACGTCGACATGGCCGCGGCGATGATCGCCGGGTTGCCGACGCTGCTGGTCTACGTGGTGGCGGGCAAGTATTTCGTGCGCGGGCTGACCGCCGGCGCGGTCAAGGGGTAAGTCATGGCAACACTCGAACTGCGTAACGTGAACAAGACCTACGGCGCGGGCCTGCCCGACACGCTCAAGGATATCCAGCTGGCGATCAAGGACGGTGAGTTCCTGATCCTGGTCGGCCCTTCGGGCTGCGGCAAGTCGACGCTGATGAACTGCATCGCCGGCCTCGAGAGCATCAGTGGCGGGGCGATCCTCATCGATGACGAGGACGTCAGCGGCATGAGCCCGAAGGACCGCGACATCGCCATGGTGTTCCAGTCCTACGCGCTGTACCCGACCATGAACGTGCGCGACAACATCGCCTTCGGTTTGAAGATCCGCAAGCTGTCCCAGGCGGCCATCGACGAGGAAGTGGCACGGGTCGCCAAGCTGCTGCAGATCGAGCACCTGCTCGAGCGCAAGCCCGGCCAGTTGTCTGGTGGCCAGCAGCAGCGCGTGGCCATGGGCCGGGCCCTGGCGCGGCGGCCGAAGATCTACCTGTTCGACGAGCCGCTGTCGAACCTCGACGCCAAGTTGCGGGTGGAGATGCGCACTGAGATCAAGCTGATGCACCAGCGCCTGAAGACCACCACGGTATACGTCACCCACGACCAGATCGAGGCCATGACGCTCGGTGACAAGGTGGCGGTGATGAAGGACGGCATTATTCAGCAATTCGGTACGCCGCAGCAGATCTACAACGACCCGGCCAACCTGTTCGTCGCCAGTTTCATTGGTTCGCCGCCGATGAATTTCATTCCGGTGCGCCTGACGAAGCAGGACGGGCGCGTGCTGGCGTTGCTCGACAGCGGCCAGGCGCGCTGCGAGCTGCCGCTGGGCGTGGCGGCCGACGAGCTGGAGGGGCGCGAGATCATCCTCGGCGTGCGTCCGGAGCAGATTGCGCTGGGAGCAGAGCAGGGCAATGGCCTGCCGGGCATCCGCGCCGAGGTGCAGGTCACCGAACCCACTGGCCCGGACCTGCTGGTGTTCGTCACCCTCAACCAGACCAAGGTCTGCTGCCGCCTGGCGCCAGATGTGGCGTGCCAGGTCGGCGACAGCCTCAACCTGCAGTTCGACCCGGCGCGGGTGTTGCTGTTCGACGCCGCCAGTGGCGAACGCCTCGACCTCGCGGCTTCGGGAACTGCCATCAAGGACAACGTGACTCGCTTCAAGGGCCGTTGAATCGTCTAGAACAATGCATAACAAGAAAAGAGGACGCAAAGGGATGGAACATCGCAATCGCATCAGGACACTGGGTTCGCTGGCGCTGCTGGCCATGGTCGGCAGCAGCGGGGCCCAGGCTGCCGAGGCTTTCTCGTCGGAGTCGAAATGGATGACCGGCGACTGGGGCGGCACCCGTACCGAGCTGTTGGAGAAGGGCTACGACTTCACCCTCGACTACGTCGGCGA